>CAMLOU010000256.1 GCA_946481735.1 uncultured Cellvibrio sp. | reverse complement strand
TGGGCGCGCTGGGGCTGCGCCGTCATCGGTATCTGGTTGCTGTTTGCGCCCCTCGCCTTCTGGACACCGAGCGCGGCGGCTTATCTCAACAATACACTGGTCGGTATGCTGGCGATTGGCTTTGCCGTGCTGACCAAACCCACACCCAACCTCTCGCCCGTTGCTGCATTAACCGGGCCGGATGTTCCGCCCGGTTGGAATCGCAATCCCTCTTCCTGGTTTCAACGCGCGCCGATTATTTTATTGGCCTTTATCGGCTTTTTTATTTCCCGCTATATGACTGCCTATCAACTCGGCCATATCGACGGCGTATGGGACCCGTTTTTTTCCGGCGTAGACAGCACCAAAAACGGAACCGAATTTATTATCACCTCGCCGCTCTCAGAGGCCTGGCCCGTGCCCGATGCCGGGTTGGGCGCGATGACCTATGCGTTGGAAATTCTCGTCGGGTTGATCGGCTCGACCAAACGCTGGCGAACTATGCCGTGGCTGGTAACACTGTTCGGCATCATGATTGTGCCTCTGGGTATCGTGTCGATTACGTTTATTATTATCCAACCTATTTTGTTGGGCACCTGGTGTACCTTGTGTTTGATCGCGGCGGCGGCCATGCTGATCCAGATTCCTTATTCATTGGATGAGTTGCTTGCGACCGGACAATTTTTAAAGCGGCGACATGATGCGGGAAAACCGGTGCTAAAACTATTCTTCACCGGCGATACTGATGAAGGACAACCGCAACCCGCGCGAGATAATTTTGAACAGAAACCCGGTGATATTGCCCGCGAATTTTTTCAGGGCGGCGTCGATCTTCCCTGGAACCTGGCGCTGTGTATTCTGCTGGGGATTTCGCTGATGTTCACCCGTGTGACACTCGGCCATGAGGGCAGCATGGCCAATTGGGATCATTTGATGGGATCACTGATTGTGACTGTCAGCATTTGTGCGCTGGCAGAGATGGCGCGGCCGATACGCTTTTTGAATATTCCCCTGGCTACGGTGCTATTGATTACGCCTTTCGTGTTTGGTGTTGGCGGCGTGTCCATCGCCGTTACATTGATTACCGCTATTGCGCTGATTATCCTGAGCCTGCCGCGCGGGCCTATCTACAGTCAGTTTGGGCATTGGAATCGTTATCTTGTTTAAGCGGATCTACAAAGCGTTTTTTATGGAGCCTTTTCTCTAACGTGACTTTTTTATAGAGCGGTTCTCTTATAAAGCGTCCAGGGCTTCCTGCAGATTTTTAACGGCAACAACTTCAATACCGGGATTTTTTTCACGCGGCGCATTGGCGTAAGGCACAATCGCTTTCTTAAAGCCGTGTTTTGCTGCCTCGCGCAAACGCTCCTGACCGCTGGGCACCGGACGGATCTCGCCGGACAAGCCTACCTCGCCGAATACCATTAAATCTTCTGGTAAGGCGCGGTCGCGAAAGCTCGAAACAATCGCTACCAATACCGCAAGGTCCGCACTGGTTTCCATCACCCGTACACCGCCGACCACGTTCACAAATACATCCTGATCGCCCACCATAATGCCGCCGTGGCGATGCAAAACAGCGAGTAACATGGACAACCGGTTTTGATCCATCCCCACCGCCACACGGCGCGGATTACCAAGGTGGCTGTCATCCACCAGCGCCTGGATTTCTATCAGCAACGGACGTGTGCCTTCCCACATCACCATCACCACTGAACCGGAGGAGACATCCTCCGCGCGCTGCAAAAATATCGCCGAGGGATTATTCACTTCACGCATGCCCTGCTCGGTCATGGCAAATACACCCAGCTCGTTCACCGCACCAAACCGATTCTTGTGACCGCGCAACGTCCGGAAGCGCGAATCGTTATCGCCCTCCAGCAAGATCGAACAGTCGATCATGTGCTCCAATACTTTCGGACCGGCCAGCGAACCATCTTTGGTCACGTGCCCCACCAGAATCAGCACCGTTCCCGTTTGCTTGGCAAAGCGCGTGAGATAAGCCGCGCTCTCGCGCACCTGCGACACCGAGCCGGGTGCAGAGGTAATATCCTCCATATGCATCACCTGGATCGAATCGATCACCATCACCTTGGGGGCAACTTTTTGCGCAGTCGCGCAGATGGTTTCCACACTGGTTTCGCTGAGCATTTGCAATTTATCGGTAGGCAAGCCCAAGCGCTGTGCACGCATGGCAACTTGTTGCAGCGATTCTTCGCCAGTGATGTACAGTGCGGGCATCGTCCGCGCGAGATTGCACAGCGTTTGCAATAACAAGGTCGACTTACCGGCACCGGGATTACCGCCGATCAACACCACCGAGCCGGGTACAAAGCCACCACCCAACACGCGATCAAATTCACCGGTACCACTGCTGAAACGCGGCAGGTCAGCGAGGCTTATCTCGGCCAAGGTTTGCACATTGCCACCTGCTGCTGCGCCGGCATAGCCCTGGAATTTAGCGGAACGATTGCTCGGTGTTGGGCCTAGTCGTACTTCCGAGAGGCTGTTCCACACTCCGCATTCGGTGCACTGGCCCTGCCATTTGCTGTACTCAGCACCGCAGTCGTTACACACAAATGCACTTTTGGTTTTCGTTGCCACGGGTGAGTCCTCGTAAGCAGAATTTTTCAGATT
>CAMLOU010000255.1 GCA_946481735.1 uncultured Cellvibrio sp. | reverse complement strand
ACGGCGATGATAGCCAGGGTATTGTCGCTGATGGCGGCTTGTAACGCCTCAATATCCAGTGCCGGATCAGCTTGTGCAATGTCGACCACCACCACCTTTACGCCCGCAAAGATCGCAGCTGCCACCAGATCCGGGCAACAGTAAGCCGGAACAATAACTTCCGGTGCGCTTATAGCCGGTTGCTTCGCTTTCGCTGCCAGGAGTGCAGCAGCGAGCGCAGAGGTACCGGAATCCAGCCATAGCGGATGATAACCGGCAAAAGAGGGCAATGCGTCAAGGGCTGCTTCCTGCAAGCAAATGGGATTGCCGGCCGGTGGCAAGTCGCCATACATCAACGCGCGGATGGCTTCCATGTTGTCATTCTCTCACCCGCCAAAAATTTGATTGCCGCATCCAGCAATGCCAGGTTTACCTGCACAAAGAAATAGATCAATTTGATCCAGGATTTCTCGCGCAGCCGTGGCAAAAAATGCGCGAGCAAAGCGACACCATAAAACGCCAGCTGCGCCAACAGCGCGAGAGAATAAAATGGACTTTCGTGAGCAATGACCGCAGACACGATAAACAAACCGATCAAACACCAGGGCACCACCCAACGCATCAACTTGTGCGAGAGCACCTGGAAGGCAAACAAACCAAAGCGCTGCGGATTGAGCACTTCGCTGTGACGCGACAAGGCCGTCATGCCGCGAATAACCGTGCGGATCTTTCGCTGGTATTCCTTTTGCGGATCTTTCAGGTCCTGGTAATACCCCAGCACATCCGGTGCAGTTACCGCACGCAATCCCAGGCGAGCGGTGTTGAGTGCGGTATTAAAATCGCTGGGAGAATGAATATCCCATACCTGGCAAACCGCTTTGCGTGCAGCAAAAAAAGATCCGCTCAGACCGACCAGGCCGGCAAGCCGAGACTCCTGCTGGCGCAGCCACATTTCATATTTGACATAGGCGCCCTCTCCGGCGAGGCTGCCATCTTTGCTGATAAAACGGTCCTCGCTCGAAACGGCGCCGATCTGCGGATCCTGGAAATAGGCTTCCAACCGCTCCAGCGCATCTTCCGGAATCTGGGTAGCCACATCCGAGAAAACGATAACATCACCGCGCGCTTCATCGATGGCAGTTTTCTGCGCGTTCTCCTTACCCAACCGCTCGGCTGCACGAACCAGGCGAACGCCGCGATCAGCATACTCGCGCACGATCTCATCAGTCTTATCATCAGAGCAGTCAGAAGCCACAATCAGCTCCAGACGCGTTGGATCGAAACGAACCTTTAAGGTGTTTTCAATCTTCTCGCGGATGCGGGCCTCTTCGTTATAAGCCGTCACAATCAGAGAAAGAAAAAGCGGCTTGGGCGGTTCGTGGTCGCCGGACAAAATGTCGCGTCGATGAGGTTGTGGCAGGACTTTGAGAATCAGCGGATAGATGAAATAACTGAAGACCGAACCCAACGCAAAAAGCCAAAAAAGAAACTCAAGCATAGACGACCTCATTGTTGGAATTCTTTACAGGTGACAATCACAAAATCACTTGTTGTGGGCAGACATCGAAGCATAATATTCATCTCCATTGTGTAGTCTTGATGACGGGGCGTTGATTGCCCGTACCGACTATCCCGACGCTTTTCAGATACTGGTTAAGAAATCGCAGCATGGCAATTGTAAACCGACGCATGAGGGTAATGCACATTATTTCTGGCGACCTTTGGGCTGGCGCTGAAGTGCAGGCGTATACACTGTTGAAGGAACTACGGGCCGAGTGCGAACTGCATGTGGTACTGATGAATCCCGGCGAACTGGCCGATCGTTTAAAGGCATTGGCCATACCGGTAACTCTGCTAGATGAAAGCAAGATGAACCCGGTAAAAATTTTACTGGGACTGCGCAACATCATGCTGTCGTTCCGACCGGATATTGTGCATACGCATCGGCAGAAAGAAAATATTTTAGGTGCGGTTGCTAACCTGCTCAGTGTGCGCAGCAAATGTGTCAGGACGAGTCATGGAGCACCGGAGTTTTCTGCTAAAGGCATTCGCCAGTTACAACCGAAGCTGGACAACTTTATCGGTCGCTATGTGCAGCATGGTATTATTTCGGTTTCTGACGATCTTACACAAAAGCTCCAAAGAATATTTCCCGCGAAAAAAATACATACCATCCCCAATGGTATAGACAAAGAATCGCTAATAAGTCAACGTCAAGAAACGGATTTCAGGATTAATGAACCCGACAAGATCCATATTGGCATAGTCGGCAGGCTGGAGCCTGTAAAAAGAATCGACATTTTTTTGCGAATGGCAGCTTTACTTTTGAGAAAGCCTTCAGAAAGACCAATGTTATTTCATGTTGTAGGCGAGGGTAGCCAGAGGGAGATATTGGAAAAGGAGTGTAAAGCGCTGGGCCTTAATGAGAGTGTGATATTTCATGGCCACCGCAAGGATATTCCAGCATTGATAAGTTCCCTGGATATGGTGGTTATGTGTTCAGACCATGAGGGGACGCCAATGACGGCATTGGAAACGTTGGCGCTGGGTGTTCCATTGATTGCTCATAACGTCGGTGGGCTTAAGGACGTACTTGATAGATATCCTGAATGGCAAGTTGATGAGCATACGGCGCAGGGCTATGCA
>CAMLOU010000254.1 GCA_946481735.1 uncultured Cellvibrio sp. | reverse complement strand
GGCGAATCAAAACAAGACAGTTTTGATATCCAACTGAAGGGCGATTTTAGTCTGTTTAACCAAACCCACGACTTTGTAGTGGGTGCTCTTTATGCAGATCAATCAGCGAAAACCTTTACCCAATTGCCCTTGGGCGGCGACTTGTGCTTCGGATACGACTGCGTTCCGGTAGAAAACTTTTACGAATGGGGCGACTTGCACGAGCCGGAATGGTCGGATGTTCGCACCCAATCGCAGGGTAGCGAAACCGAGCAGCGTGGTTACTATGCCGCTACTCGCCTTTCCGCCACCGACAAGCTCAAGTTTATTCTGGGCGGCCGCGTAGCAACCTGGGAGCGCAACGGTTTTGATTGGAGCGGTATTGTTGATTACGGCAATAAAGATCAATTTATTCCTTACGCGGGCGTGCTTTATGACCTGACTGATGTTCATCGGTTATACGCCAGCTACACCGAAATCTTTAAGCCACAAAATAATCGTGATGCCAACGGGGATTTCCTTGATCCGCTGATCGGTGAAAGTGCAGAGATTGGTTTAAAAAGCCGTTTCCTTGACGACCGTCTGCAAACAACCATTGCCTACTTTGATATCCAACAGGACAATCTGGCTCAGCTCGATACCTCTTTTGAGGGGACGCCAGAGCAGTTGTATGCCTACATCGGTGCCGAGGGTGCGCAGAGCAAAGGCTTCGAAATTGAAGTGGTTGGCCAACCTGTCGATGGCTGGAATATCAGCGCGGGCGTTTCACAATTCTCCATTGAAGATGCCCAGGGTAATGACCTGAACACCGATATCGCGACCGAAACGATTAAGCTGTTTACCTCCTACCAATTTGGCGGAGCGCTGGATCGCTTGACGTTGGGCGGCGGCGTAAACTGGCAAAACGAGACCTACTCTGCCGGCATCAATCCGGTTGGTCAGCCCGACAGGCTCACACAAGACGCCTACGCACTGGTCAGCCTGCTGGCACGCTACGACTTTACTGATGACCTCAATGTGCAGTTCAACGCGGCTAACGTGACGGATGAAAAATATTATTCCCAAGTGGGGTATTTCAGTTCATACCGCTACGGCACACCGCGCAATTACACACTCAGTTTGAGATACCGCTTTAACTGATACCCGCTATACCGCAGGTCACATCCCTGGCCTGCGGCTCTCCCCCTTGTTCCCTTTCAGGTTTACAATCCCCGTTATCTTAATAATAACGGAGACAAGGTCATGCAACGCCCCACCAAAAATTGTAGCCGCTGTTTGCGATCAGGCTTTGCGCTAATGTTACTGTCAGCCTCGATTTTTTTTATGGCCGGGTGCGATAAACAATCCAACCGCTTTCAAATGACAATCGATAGGGTCGATGAACTCAATGGCATGATCCTCAAAGGTATATCAATATCAGGCACAGTAGAGACGGGTTGTATCGCGAATGACGACGCGTTTGTGGTAACCAGGAACGGCAAGGAGATTCACCAAAACACCGTCAGAGTATTGAACGTGAAAGATCTGCAAGACCCGGATAATTTCAATGGTGAAGTGTATATCGGGGATTATGTGACTTTATATATTCCGGACGGCAAAAAGCAGGATATTCAACCAGGTGACATTCTCAGCAGTAACACGATCTCTTGCGATAAAGCGGCGTCACGAAAATAATCTTTCACTGAAGTCATGATGAACGATCACCCATCATTAGAGGTGAAGTTTGAACACGATAACCATCTTTGATTCGCACCTGCACATCATCGCGCCTGGGTTTCCACTGGTGCCCAACAATGGTTATGTGCCGGATGCTTTTACCTGTGCCGATTATCGCGCGCGTGTGAAGGATTATCATCTGCTTGGTGGCGCGCTTGTATCCGGCTCATTCCAGGCCTTTGATCAAACCTGGCTGATGGCCGCATTGCAGCAATTAGGGCCATCTTTTGCTGGCGTAACGCAATTGCCGGCATCCGTGTCTGATGCGCAGGTGATTGCTTTGCATGCCGCAGGTGTACGCGCGCTCAGATTTAATTTGAAACGCGGAGGCTCAGCAGACGTCGATCAGCTTGAGCGGATGGCGCATCGTGTTTATGAGCTCGTCGGCTGGCATGTTGAACTGTATGTTGATTCTGCTGATCTGTCCGGATTGTTCAACACACTGCTTGGTTTGCCATCGGTCAGCATCGATCATCTGGGGCTCTCCAAACGCGGTTTTCCCACGCTGGTTAAATTGGCAGAGCGAGGCGTTCGCGTAAAAGCCAGCGGATTCGGCCGCACAGATTTCAATGTTCGCGACGCATTGTCGATACTCTACTCAGCCAATCCCGACACCTTGATGTTCGGTACCGATCTCCCCTCAACCCGCGCCCCTCGTCCTTTTCAGGATGAGGATATTGACCTGATCGTCAATGCGGTGGGTGAAGACGGTGTACAAAAAGTTTTATATAAAAATGCATTGGCCTTCTATCGCGCGAATGAAGACGCTGACCAAACTATTGGATTCAGAAAGACGCAATAATTCACTATCGCAATCCATATCGAGAGGCTATAACTGTAGAGCGTTCTTTCACCTTGAAAGGAGATGTTGCGATGAAGAGCATTATCGGTTTTATTCTTACATTAAGTATTTTCCTGGCGATAGCGGCAACCTCAGCCTTCGCGTGTACGCGCGCGGTTTACCAGGGCCCGGATGGTCTGACTATTACCGGTCGATCCATGGACTGGCGCGATGAAATTCCGGCAAATCTGTGGCTGTTTCCCCGAGGAATGCAGCGCCACGGT
>CAMLOU010000253.1 GCA_946481735.1 uncultured Cellvibrio sp. | reverse complement strand
CGTCGCCCCCTGAATCACAAAATACCGATCCATCCCCGTCCACTGCAACAACTCCCACACCTGCCGACTGCAATGGCACAAAGTTATATTCTGCCGCTGTGAACGTTTCTGCTCCCTGAACAGCAGCAACATCCCCAAGCCCGTCATATTCAATGTCGGCGTCCGGGTCAGGTTGAATTCAAACTGATCCACATCCTTGCTGGCGGTTTCCCGCAACAATCGCAACCACTCCCGGCGCAGCGCCTGATCAATCGTGCCGCTGATGTTAATTCGCAAGCCGTGTCCATTATTGATGGGAATCCAATCAATACGCGGCCCCGTATCGGTGGCCGGTTTGTGAACGGAGTGGGCGTTTGCCGCACCCTTGATAACCGCGGCAGCGCGGTGTTTGGTGGGAGAGGCGGCGGGAATGGAATCTTCCCAACTGCTGGTTTCGCCAGCGGTACTCAACACCTCGTTAATTATCTGCCCATAAGCGGTGGTTTCCCCGGGATGTTCGCCGTCACGAAGGATGAGTTCTTCGCCAATGAAAGGAACCGGTGGTCGCATGACTGCCTCCGGAGCAAGCCGCAAGTTGCGGGTTTCTTACTGCCGTGGCGGCCTCTGGATGGCTAAAGCCGGCCACGTTGATTCGAATTGAACATTATTTATTCAATACCTGCTGAGTATAGCCAGAGTTACCGCGTGTGGCGCATAAATCCTTTGCGGCGGTGAAAAAATCAGGTAAGGTTGCCGTCACAACTAGTACTGATCAATCAATAGCTTACCGGCATTACCTGAATTTTTTATCACCATTGCCCTTGGCCCGCCGGTTTGTGATGCGAAAAGAATCTAACTAGTGATCGATACCGGATCACTGCTGGAGCCGGTTGGTCAACTGACTTGGGCATCGACTTGGGCGAATATGCAGAATAAAAATACAGCCGTTGAACTCATCAAGAAGTTTCAACAACTATTCACCGACCTGAATCACAAACAGATTGCCGAACGCCTGGTCAAGCTGGTGGTGGTTAAACCGGTTGTCAGCCGGGTGGTATTGATCGTTGAGCGCGATAATCATTTATACGTTGAAGCCATTGCTTGCCAGCGCGCGCCGGAACCCTTGGTTAGCGGTGTAGCGACCGCGCTCTCGCGCTTAAACTATCTGCCGCAACAAAAAATTCGCGAAACGTTTCTGCTCGGCCATGCCCAGGCATTGGATAGCGACCACATCAATACCCTCGGCGAAAAAGACACCCAGAAAGGCTGCCGCGCCTGCTACCTGCATCCCATCCTGGAAAAAGAAAAAACCATCGCGGTGTATTACATCGAAACCGAACGTGACTTGCCGCAGCTGCAACAAGCCGTGGCGGAACTGGATACCGTATGGACGTTCAGTTCGCTACTCATACGCCAGGTGATCGAGATGTGGCGGCATGAAGAGCAAGCCGAACGTTTCCGTTTGGCCGAACAGGCGCTCTGGGCCAGCGAAACCTATCTCAACGCGATACTGCGTTATTCGCCCGCGCTTATTTCGGTCAAGGATCTGGACGGCAATGTGGTACTCGCCAGTGAGCATTTCAAGCTGATGGCGAATATCGATGAGAAAGGTTTTGTAGGCAAAAATGTTTTTGATGTCTATCCGGCGGACATTGCCCAATCCATGTGGGACATTGATGTAGCCGCGCGCAATAAACAGCAAACCTTTGAAACAGAGCTGGATTTATTACACAAAGACGGCACCTTGCATACCTACCTGGTAGTGAAGTTTCCATTGCGTAATAAAGAATCGGAAGTCTTCGGTGTGTGTACTATCGGCACCGATATTTCGGAGCGCAAGCTGGCGGAAAACGCACTGCGTGAACAGCAGTCGCGCCTCAATTACATGGCCTTCCACGACTCGCTGACCTCTTTGCCTAACCGCTCTTTATTTTACGACCGCATCTTCCACGGCCTTGCCCGCGCACGGCGCAGTAACAGCAAGGTGGCGTTGATGCTGCTGGATATTGATCGTTTCAAGATTATCAACGACAGCCTCGGTCACGACTCCGGCGATTTACTATTAAAGGCGATTGCCATGCGCCTTAATGAAGGCGTGCGCGATATGGACACCGTGGCGCGGCTCGGTGGGGACGAATTTGTAGTGGTGCTCGAAGGCGTGCACGACATTGACGATGTCATCTTCGTCGCCAATAAATTACTGGTCACCCTCGCACGCCCGCTGGAGATCAGCGGCCATGAAATTACCACCACGGTCAGCATCGGCGTGAGTATCTTTCCCGACGACGGCTCCGATGCGGATGAGCTGCTCAAGAACGCCGACATCGCCATGTATAAAGCCAAAGAAGCGGGCAAAAATAATTGCCAGTTTTACGCAAAAGGAATGAATGCTACAGCGGTGAATTACCTGCTGTTGGAAAATGATTTGCGCCGCGCGGTAGAGCAGGAACAATTGATTTTGCATTACCAGCCCCAGATCGATTTACGGACCGGTGAGCTGATGGGTGTGGAAGCGCTGGTACGCTGGCAACACCCTGAACGTGGCCTGGTTTCGCCTGCGCATTTTATTCCCCTCGCGGAAGAGACCGGTTTGATTGTGCCTATCGGTGAGTGGGTCTTGCGCGAAGCCTGTCGTCAACAAAAAGCCTGGCTCAACAGTGGTAAACGCGTAGGCAAGATGGCGGTGAACCTGTCGCCACGTCAATTTCGCCAGAAAAATTTTCCCGGCAAGGTGGAAGCGATTCTGCGCGATACCCAACTTGATGCCGAGTACCTGGAGCTGGAAATCACCGAAAGCTGCGCGATGGA
>CAMLOU010000252.1 GCA_946481735.1 uncultured Cellvibrio sp. | reverse complement strand
CGGCATGACGCCGACAATACCGGATCAACCGGATTACTTTGCGGCGCCGTTCATGTCAGTGGTTGAATCGCCAGAGACGGGTGCCATGGCGATTGCCGCCAATGGCCAGGTCGCGTCTATTTACTACAGTGCGGACGATGCAAAGGTAGTGGCAGTTGCTGCTGAGGCTCTGCGTGATGATATTGAGCGGGTGACGGGGCAACGGACAGAAATGGGCACGGGTGTGCCGCAGGCTTCTTCGGTTATTTTGATCGGCACGGTGGGTCAGAGTCCGTTGATAGACGAGCTGGTCGAAGCGGGCAAAATTGATGTGTCGGCGATAAGCGGTAAGTGGGAGGCCTACACAGCTGCCGTGATAGACAACCCGCTGCCGGGCGTAGAGCAGGCGCTGGTTATTGCGGGCAGCGACCGGCGCGGTACAGCATTCGGCGTGTTCGGTTTATCCGAGTCGATGGGCGTCTCGCCCTGGTATTTCTGGGGGAGCGTGCCAGTCGCGGAAAAGGCAGCACTGTATATCGCGGGCACGCATACCCAGCCATCGCCCGCCGTGAAATATCGCGGCATTTTTCTTAACGATGAAGACTGGGGTTTACAACCTTGGACCGCCAACACCTTTGAGCCCGAGGTCGGCAACATTGGTCCCCGCACCTATGCGAAGGTATTTGAACTGCTACTGCGACTCCACGGCAATGTGATCTGGCCGGCGATGCACGAATTCCCGGTGAAGAGCACGCCTTTCTATGAAATTCCTGAAAATAAAATTGTCGCGGATAATTATGCAATTGTGATCAGCACATCCCATCACGAGCCGATGCTGACTAACAGCCATGAATACGATGAAGAGATTCATGGCCCCTACGATTACTGGAACAATCGCGAACGCATCTACAACTTTTGGGAGCATCGCGTAAAAGAAACGGCAAATTTTGAAAACATCTACACCATCGGCATGCGTGGACGCCGGGATGAAGGGATGATGGCGCCTGAGGGTGCGACAGATGAAGATAAAGCAAAAAAAATCCAGCACGCGATTATTCCCGATCAACGCCGTATGATCGCCGACCATGTGCACGCGAACCCTGCCGACATTCCACAAATCTTTATTCCCTATAAAGAAACCCTGGTGCAGTATCAATCGGGGCTGGAGTTGCCTGATGACGTCACCATCGTTTGGCCCGATGACAATCACGGTTATATTCGCCAACTGTCCACGCCGGACGAGAACACGCGCGCCGGTGGTTCGGGGGTTTACTACCATCTGCAGTATTGGGGCGTGCCCCGCAGCTATTTGTGGTTTCACACCACGCCCTTGGGAATGACGCAGTCAGAAATGATGAAGGCGTGGGATTTTGATGCGCATAAAATCTGGATCGTGAACGTGGGCGATATCAAACCCTACGAATTGGGCACCGACTTTTTTATGCGGCTCGCCCGCAACCCCGAAGCCTTCCGCAATTTTGATCAAAGAACCTATCTTACCCAGTGGGCTGCTCACACCTTTGGCCGCGCACAGGCCGAGGCTATCGCCGGGGTGCTTGAACAATATTTCCGCCTGAATATTCAAAAACGCCCCGAGCATCTCGATCTGGTCGACAGTGGTTTCAGCGTTGTTGCAAACGGCGATGAAGCGCAACAGCGGCTGGAGGCTTTTGCGGCCTTGACGGAATCGGCCAACGCCATCTACCAACAACTGCCTGAATCACACAAGTCGGCGTTCTACGAAACGGTGCTCTATGCTGCCCGCGCGTCCAGCCTGATTAATCAAAAAGTGTTGCTCGCCGAGCGCAGTCGCCTGTGGGCTGAACAAAAGCGCGCTGCCACGGCGGCACTGGCGGCGCAGGCGCGAGCAGCCCAAAAAAACCTTCTTGAGGAAGTGCGTTTTTACAACGAAGATAACGCCGCGGGAAAATGGAATCACATGGTGAGCCCGATGCCCTTGTCGCAGTTGCCAAACTGGGCGCATGACACGCAACGTGCCTGGACAATGCCAGAAGTCGGCGAGTACACCCCCGCGCCTGAAGCGCGCCTTGGCGTAGCGGTGGAGGGTATTGTCGAGCCCCTTGCAGGGAATACGGCGGGCAAACTGCCAGGCTTTCATCGCGCAGCCGACGCCAGCTATTTCATCGATATCTACAACCAAGGCGAGGGTGACGTGAGCTGGACAGCCAAAGCCAGTGCGCCGTGGATTCGGCTGAGCCAAACCGGCGCGCAGGGCGACGCCCGCATTTTCGTGAGTATTGATTGGACCCAGGCACCTCTGGGTAATGCAGTGCCGGGCTCCGTTGTTATTGTGGGTGCGGGTTCAGAACACACGATTAACCTCACGGCGGTTAATCCTGAGAATCTTGATTTGGCAGCGCTACCGGCGGCGGTGGAAAACAACGGGGTGGTGACAATAGCAGCGGTTGATTTTGCGACGCGCAATGATCGCGCGGATGGCACTGGCTGGCGCCAGGTCGATCAGGCAACCGCAACCGGCGACGGCATGACAATCCAACCCGTCACCGAAGCGAGTGTCGATCTTGCGCGCCTCACCGAAGACAGCCCCTCGCTGACCTATCAGTTCTATGCATTCAGCACCGGCCCGGCAAAGATCCATACCCAGGCGCTGCCGACCCACAAGATTACCTCTGCGCATCCGGGCGTGCGCTATGCGATCTCACTAAATGGCGACGAACCTCGTATTGTTGATCTCCATGCGAACGAATATTCCGATGCATGGAATGTGAATACGCTAAGGGCTGCGGCCATTGGAGTCACTGAGCACCAGGTGACTGCACCAGGCTTGCAAACC
>CAMLOU010000251.1 GCA_946481735.1 uncultured Cellvibrio sp. | reverse complement strand
ATCAACGCCAGCGTATTGAATAAAAAGTGCGGCTCTACCTGGGCTTGCAGTACGGCTACCTGGGCCTCCAGTAATCGCCTTTCCAGCGCTTCCACATCGGCGCGTTCCGAGGCGGCGCTGGCGGCGATGTCGGCGCGCCGCTTACCACCCGCGAGAATTTTCATCACGATGGTGGCAAGGATGGCCAGATAAAAAATCGACGGCAAATGCAAGATACCGGCGACGATAAACGCAAGGAAACAGAGCACCACCATCTTGGGCCAGGGAACCACTGCAACCCAGTCAAAGAATTGCCACCAGAGTTTGCTGAAATTGGTTTCCGGATTGTGACCCGGTGTGGTCGGTTTGTGGTTCATCAGTTGATACTCCATTTCCGTGCGGCCATGACACGATGACGGCGGGATTATTGATTGACCGGCTGTGGCTTATCATCGGTGTCAGCGGCGTTATTGTCTACGACCAGCCCGGTATTTTCCGGCGGATTAGCCGGGCTCATCAACCAGCGGGCAAGCAGGCAGAGGGCAAACAGGAATACCACCAGGGGCAGGAGCGTAATCGCCAGGGCCGCCGGGATACACAGCAAAAATATCTCCAGCCAGTTGGCCTGGCGCAGCCATTGACGAAATTCGCCGGCAAAATTTTTTACCGCCTGTTCGGCCCCCTTAAGGCCGTCGGTGACTCCCTGAAAATGAACGTGTTTCATATGGCTCTCCTTTACTAGTAGTGAAACCCGGTATGGGTGTAGAGACAGGCTATCAACTCCGAATCAAGGGCACGAGCGGCGGTGGACAGAACGCCAAAGCGGTGGCGGGAAGTGCAGATAAGTGCGACGAACGGTGCGGTGAAATCCGCTCTCCGCGTTGCGCCACAGCCGGATGGCGGACGTATTCACAATCTGTTGTGAACTGGTGAGCCTTGCGAGTTCGACTTTCGGCAGCGCGGGTACGAGTTTTGGTCGCCGTATTGTTGGGGTGTGGGGCGGGTGTTAGCGTGAACGGCGTGTTCATTCACGACGGCATTTTTTCTTCCCGATACCAAAAATAACTGTAAGGAGCAATTCATGTATTCGGTCAAACAACACCCGTTAACCCAGCTTGCCCGGCACCTTGTCGGCGCGTTGCTATTGGCGCTGTTGGCGCCGCTGGTGCATGCGCAACAAATCCTGTTCGATGATTTCAGTTACAGCAATACCGCGCAATTTACCAACAACGGTTGGCGCATCCGTACCTGGGCTGGTGGGCCGGGTCTGGCTAACGGTACCTGGAGCACGGCCAATGTATCGTTTGTAAATGACCCGGCGTCCTCGGGGAATAAACTGATGCGGCTCAAGGCGAGTACTAACGTCAACGGTAACAACATCAACACCGCAACCAATCGGTCCACTACGGGGGCTTCATCGCAAACCGAGGTCGCACGGGTTGAGCAGGTTTATAAAAACGGTACCTGGGCGGCGCGCATGTTTTTTGCTGATACGCCGTCCACCGGCCCGGATGGCGACACGGTGATCGAAACTTTTTTTGGCCTGACGGATTACATTGAAGGCGCAGAGCCTTACAGCGAAATCGATTTTGAATACCTGGCCAATGGCGGCTGGTGGACCGGCTCGGGTACACCGGCTATGTGGATGACGACCTACCGCATCGTCGACTTCAGTGATCCCACCAGTCGCGGCCATACCGTGCGCACCGGCAGCCTGGCGGGCTGGCGCACCCTGGTGGCACAGGTGATGGATGGCTATGTGTCGTTTTATATCGACGGCGTTTTTCAGGAAGGTTTCAGCGGTGCGGTTGCGCCGGATCATCCGATGTACCTGATGTTCCAGATCTGGTTCAGCAACGACTGCTTTGATCCCGCGTGCAATACGCGCGGTTACCTGAATACCTCAACCTACCGCGAATATTACGAAGATATCGACTGGGTGTATTTTGAGAAGGACAACATTGTGTCCCCGGCGCTCGTCAATCAGGCGGTGGCCAACCTGCGCGCTGCGGGCACGACTTACGTGCAAAGCCTTGATGGCAACGGCGGTACGTCATCGTCGTCCAGCAGTTCTTCGCCCGCATTTTCGCAATTGATCCAGGCGGAGTCTTACAGCTTTATGTCCGGTGTGCAGACGGAAGCGACCCAGGATGTTGGCGGTGGTTTGAATGTGGGTTGGATTGATGCCGGTGACTGGCTGAGTTATGGCAATGTCAGTTTTCCCACAGCGGGTAATTATCGCGTTGAGTTCCGTGTGGCGAGCCCCAGTGGTGCCCAGTTGTCGCTGGATTTGAATGGTGGTGCTACGCAGCTTGGGACGGTGACGATTCCGTCAACGGGTAGTTGGCAGAGCTGGACGACGGTGTCTCGCGATGTGCAGTTGCCGGCGGGCACGCATAGTGTTGGTTTGTATGCGCCGCAAAGTGGCTGGAATATTAATTGGCTGAGAATTACCAAGTTGTAAGAGGCATTGCCAGCATTTTCTGGCTGGGTACTTCGCAACCCGTTTGTCATTAGGCCGTTGATTTCGAAAACGCATGCACACGTCCTTGTGGCTCCCTCAATTCGTCCCTGAATTGAGGGTTTCGAAATCAACGGCCTAACGCCAAACTCGCATCATCCCGTCAACTTTTTTCCGGTTCGTTTGGTCCGCCAACGCACGGTTATTTAGCTGCCAAATTGCTAACGTTTGAATAACTTTGCTGACGCCTCGGGTTTATGGGGCTCGCTGTAGCGGCACAATGGAGTGATTACGCTATCGGGACTACATCATGTTATTCATCTTCGCTTTACTCAATGGCCTGTTGTTGTTGGCGACCTTTATCACCTTGTGGCGTTATGAAGCCTGGTGGGTGCGCGGTTGGGATTTTCCGCGTTTGCAGATTGC
>CAMLOU010000250.1 GCA_946481735.1 uncultured Cellvibrio sp. | reverse complement strand
TTTCCTTGCGCGAGCGGTCGCCTTTGTACATGGCGCCAATTTGCGGCACAGTCACGTGGGATTCGTCGATAACCAATAAGGCTTCTGCCGGTAAATAATCGAACAGGGTCGGTGGTGGTTCGCCGGGGTTGCGGCCGGATAAAAAGCGCGAGTAGTTTTCAATCCCGTTGCAATAACCCAGCTCCTGCATCATCTCCAGATCGTAACGTGTACGTTGTTCCAAGCGTTGTGCTTCAACCAATTTATTATTTTCACGCAGGTACTCCAGGCGCTCTTTCAATTCTTCCTTGATATTGTCGATGGCTTCAAGAATTTTACTGCGCGGTGTAACGTAGTGAGATTTCGGGTAAATCGTCACACGCGGTACTTTATGCAGCACTTCACCCGTGAGCGGATCGAAGATAGAAATCTGTTCGATTTCATCATCAAATAATTCCACCCGCACGGCGTCGCAATCGGAGTCGGCGGGATAGATATCAATCACATCGCCACGCACGCGATAGGTGGCGCGATGAAATTCCATGTCGTTGCGCGTGTACTGCAATTCGGCAAGACGCCGCAAAATACTGCGTTGATCGATCTTGTCGCCGCGCACCAGATGCAACAGCATCTTGAGATAGGAATCTGGGTCACCCAAACCGTAAATCGCCGACACGGTTGCCACCACAATCGCGTCTTTGCGTTCCATCAACGCCTTGGTGGCAGACAAGCGCATTTGCTCAATGTGCTCGTTCACCGAAGAGTCCTTTTCAATAAAGGTATCGGAAGACGGTACATAGGCTTCGGGCTGGTAGTAGTCGTAATAGGAAACGAAATATTCCACCGCGTTATTGGGGAAGAATTCCTTGAACTCACCATACAATTGCGCGGCCAGGGTTTTGTTGTGGGCCATGATCAACGTAGGCCGTTGCACCTGGGCAATAACATTCGCGATGGTAAAGGTCTTCCCCGAGCCGGTCACACCCAACAGCGTTTGGTGCGCCAGTCCGGCCTGGATGCCTTTCACCAAACCGGCGATAGCAGTGGGTTGATCTCCGGCGGGACCAAAGGCGCTGTTCACAGAAAAAATTTGTTTCGACATAGGATTTACGACTTGGGCAGTAAAGGACGTGGGCAAAGCATCGGGTTTGATACGATGCGCCACCCTATCAGGTTTAATTGACAACCGCTGTCAGGAGAGTGACAGTCAGTGCTTGATTTGGGCATTAGGCCAAAGTTCAAGGATCTCCTGCAGCTGTTGTTCGGGACCGAACTCTTCCCACAGGATGCCGTTGCAATCGCGGGTATCGGTAAAGGCGCTGGCCGCACTCTCCTCCCAACCCAGGTGGCGGAGGCCCGGAACTTCACCCGCAGGGATTTGACGAATAGAAAAGTTCAGCGTTTCGGTGCGCCAGAGGGCGTATTTATCGGGCACAATCACCTGGGGCTGGCTTGCCAAGCGCTGCGTATAATCCGCAATGGAATCCGTCAATGAACGCACACCCAGCGCAATGTGAAACTTTCGCATCTGCTATCCTCCGCTCAGCACTAATGTCAAATTCATGAGGCCTATCATGACCGAATATCGCACAGAAACCGACAGCATGGGCGAGGTCAAGGTACCCGTCTCTGCCCGTTACGGCGCGCAAACCCAGCGTGCAATCAATAACTTTAGCATCAGCGGCCGAGGCTTACCGGCCAGTTTTATCCAGGCAGTGGCATTGATTAAAAAGACCGCTGCCCAGGTGAATAGTCAGTTGGGGCTGCTGGATAACACCATCGCACAGGCGATTGTCCAGGCGAGTGACAGCATCATTGATGGCGGCCATGTCGATCAGTTTCCGGTGGATATCTTCCAGACCGGTTCCGGTACCAGCACCAACATGAACGTCAATGAGGTGATTGCCAACCTCGCCAGCGAACAGCTGCAGACACCCGTCAGCCCCAATGACCACGTCAACATGAGCCAGAGCAGCAACGACGTGATTCCCACCGCGATCCACGTCAGCGCAGTGCTGCAACTGGAAGAAAAATTGCTGCCCGCGCTGGAATATTTGCACACCAGCCTGCTCGGCAAAAGTGTCCAGGTGGACGGCTATGTTAAAACCGGGCGCACCCATTTAATGGATGCCATGCCTGTGACCCTCGCACAGGAACTGGAAGCCTGGACGCATCAGATAGAAGCCAATTATGTGCGTCTGCGTACGCTCATGCCGCAATTACTGCACCTGGCACAGGGCGGCACGGCGGTGGGCACCGGGATCAATGCACATCCCTCTTTCCCTGCGAAATTCGCAGCGCAACTGGCCGTCAATACCGAACATCCCTTTGTGCCCGGCGATAACCTGTTTGCGCTGATCAGCAGCCAGGACACCGCCGTCGCGCTGTCCGGCCAATTGAAAACCCTGGCGGTCAGCCTGATGAAGATCGCCAATGATCTGCGCTGGATGAACTCTGGCCCCCTGGCCGGTTTGGGAGAAATTACCCTGGAGGCGTTACAACCCGGCTCATCGATCATGCCGGGCAAAGTGAATCCGGTGATTCCAGAAGCGGTGGCGATGGTTGCAGCGCAGGTGATGGGCAATGACACCACCATTGCGATTGCCGGTCAGTCAGGCAATTTTCAATTGAATGTAATGCTACCGGTGATCGCGCACAATTTGCTGGAGAGCATTGAGTTGTTGGCCAATGCCAGCCAGTTATTGGCGGAAAAAGCCATCGCAAGTTTTACCGTGAACGAAGCCAACCTGACCAAGGCGCTGGCGCGCAATCCCATCCTGGTCACGGCGTTGAACCCCATTATTGGCTACAACAAAGCCGCCGCCATCGCCAAGAAAGCCTACAAGGAAGGACGCGATATCCTTGATGTGGCGGAAGAGGAAACGGATATACCGCGCGCGGAATTGGTGGA
>CAMLOU010000249.1 GCA_946481735.1 uncultured Cellvibrio sp. | reverse complement strand
GCGCCGTCGGTAATCTGCGAGCTGTTGCCGGCGGTGACCTTGCCATAAGGCGCTTCGAATACCGGCTTGAGTTTGGTGAGGGACTCCAGCGAGCTGTCGGGACGCACCCCGTCGTCCTGCTCAAACAATTCCCCCGCATCGCTGAAGGCGGGCATGACTTCCTGTTTGAGCCAGCCCTCCTGCTGGGCGCGGGCCAGGCGGTGATGGCTGGACACCGCATACTCATCTGCCTGCAGCCGCGTGATATCGAATAAGTGAGCGATTACTTCGGCGGTTTGTCCCATGTTCAGTTCGGCGATGGGATCGGTGAGGCCGCGTTTCAGGCTGATGACCGGCTTCAGGAAGTGCGGCTTGAAGCCTGCGAGTTGATGCAGTCGCTCGGGAAGGCTTTTGGCCTGCTGGATGCCGGCGAGCCATTTCACCGCCTCGTCCTCCAGCACCATGGGCGCGTGGCTCAGGGCCTCTGTGCCGCCGGCGAGGATCAGGTCCGCCGAGCCTTCGCGGATGTAGCGAAACGCGGTATCAACCGACTGCATACCGGAACCGCAGTTGATCTGTACCGTAAATGCCGGCATGGCCTCACCCATCCCCAGGCGCAACGCCGCGATGCGCGCGGGGTTCATCTCGCCAGCCACCACATTGACGCAGCCGAGGATCACCTGGTCAAAAGCATCGGCGGGGATATCGAGGCGTAACAGCAGCGGACGACCACATTGCACCGCCAGATCCACCGGCGAGAAGGGGCCGGGTTTACCGCGGGCTTTCAAAAACGGCGTGCGCGCACCATCCACCAGATACACGGGGCGAGCCGCGTTGCGAGAGGTAGCGGAATCTTGCAGCGATTGGGTCATCATCACATCCTGTTAACCGGGTGCATGTCACGCTGGTAACAGCGCGCAAGAAGGGGCAGTCAAGCGATGCTAGGACGAGGCGCCGGCTATGTCAGTGCTCTAACTAACATGAATCCGATGACAAGCGGGTCGGCGTGATATGGCAGGGGGAACCTTAACGGCCCATCAGGAATTTCAAAACCAGCGCAGCGTAATGACCGCCGGAGATAAACCAGTCGAACCAGAAGGCGAGGTGCAGGGCGACGATAAACCAGAATAAAAGCTGAAATGAAACCTTGCGGGTTTTGTGACGAAACAATTGTTGCGCAAGCAGTGCACCGGGCCAGCCGCCCAGCAGTGCAAAAAGTTGCAGGGAATTTTCTGTGAAGCGACGCTCGCCCTGTTGTGCGCGGCGTTTGTCACTGCGGTAAATAAAAAACGTCGTCAGGCTGAGCAAGCTGTAAATAACCGCCGGCCAGATAAAATCCAGCCGTACCCACATATCCCGCGCGCCGAATATCGGCAAGGCGCACACCAGGATAAAAAACAAAATTTTAAGATAAACCACCATATACCATCACGTAGGTCGAATTAGGCCGCAGGCCGTAATCCGACAAACAAATCCCCCAGCAATGTGCGCTGCATGCTAAACGCAGTCATCTTCCAACAGAGTGTTGGCTTACGCTGGCGCTAAGCCAACCTACAAAATATTTACCGACGAAACCATAAGGCTGCTGCACCGATAGCGGCAAGAATATAACTGCCCACCGGAATATCCGTCTGCGTCACCTCATCCACCGAACGCAACACTGCATCGCCAATATCGGGCCACGCAATAGCGATGGCGCCACCGAATGCCAGCAACGCAATGACGGCCCTGCGACGGCGATGGATGCGTTTGCGTTCATTGCGCTCCAGTTGCGCGCGAATGTCCTGCAGTTGCGGCGCGACCTCGCCGAGATTCTGTAATTGCTCCAGGCTGTTAAACACCAGGTGTGGTACCTGCGGAAATTTCTCCATCCACTCCGGTGCGTAGCGTTTTAATTCGCTCCACAAGGTGGTGGGATGGAAACGTTTCTTCAGCCAGCGTTCGAGGAAGGGATGCGCCGTGGTCCACAGATCCAGGTCGGGATAAAGCTGGCGGCCCAAGCCTTCAATGTTCAGCAGGGTTTTTTGCAGCAACACCAGTTGCGGTTGTACTTCCATATCAAACCGACGCGCGGTGCGGAACAGGCTGATCAACACATGGCCGAAGGAAATATCTTTCAAGGGTTTTTCAAAGATTGGCTCGCACACGGTGCGCACCGCCGCTTCCAATTCTTCCACACGCGTATGGGCCGGCACCCAACCGCTTTGTACGTGCAACTCCGCCACCTGGCGATAATCCCGGCGGAACATCGCCAGCAGGTTGCGCGCCAGATAATATTGATCCTCCCGCGTCAGCGAGCCGACGATGGCCATATCCACCGCAATATATTGCGGCAATTCAGGATGTTCTTCCGCCACAAAGATATTGCCGGGGTGCATATCTGCATGGAAAAAATTGTGTTCGAACACCTGGGTGAAAAAAATCTCCACGCCGCGTTCGGCCAATTTTTTCATATTAGTGTGCTGCGCATTCAGTGCGGCAAGATCAGTGACCGGAATGCCGTGGATGCGCTCCATTACCAGAATATTGTTGCGTGTGTAATCCCAGTAAATTTCCGGCACATACAACAAGGGTGACTTGGCAAAGTTGCGCCGCAGTTGCGACGCGTTGGCCGCTTCCCGTTGCAGATCCAGCTCATCAAAGATAGTGATGCGGTAATCTTCCACCACTTCCACCGGACGCAGGCGCTTGCCATCGCGGCTGTGTTTTTCCACCAGCTGCGCCAGATGCAACAGCAGTTGTACATCCTGCGCGATAATGCGTTCGATACCGGGGCGAATAATCTTGATCACCACCCGCTGGCCATTCTTCAACACCGCGCCGTGCACTTGCGCCACCGACGCCGATGCCAGCGGCTCCTGCTCGTACTCCAGAAAAACATCCTCGACCTTCGCACCCAGCGCCAACTCCACCAATGCACGAAATTGATTGGCATCAAAAGGTTTCACATTGTCTTGCAGGTGATTGAGCTCACGCACAATATCGTCGGGAATTAAATCCGGGCGTGTGGAGAGCAACTGACCAAA
>CAMLOU010000248.1 GCA_946481735.1 uncultured Cellvibrio sp. | reverse complement strand
GAATAACAGGGAACGAGTTTTGCCAGAGGGAGTCTTTTTATCAGGATCTTTTGCGAGGACTCTTTTATGGCGGACGGCCATCTTTTTTTAGTGAGTTATATTCTGAATAACCAGCCAAAGACGGCAGAGATTCGTGCGGAAGCGGAGCGGATTTCTATTGAACAAGCACGGGTCTATCTGGAAGCCTTACATGCTGTCAGCTCGTCTGAAGATATCTCGGACATCCAGATCATGGGCATCCATCACGACCGCCCTCATCAAACTCCCGGACACTACCAACAGCAGGAATAACCTCAAGTCAACGTAGGTCGGATTAGCGCAGCGTAATCCGACACACTTGACTTCCTTGTCTCCACACCTGCGCTCAGGTCACCACACTAACGTTTTGCCGGCTTCACGCCGGAATCGACTTAACCCGCGGCTCCCGCGCCCACACCCGATGATTCGCTATCGCTGCCGCAAATGCACTGAACACATCCTTACCTGATGCGCCGGTAATTAATCCATCATCCGCATCCAACACCAGCCGCGCGGTCAACTCACACGCCGCGCCGCACAACGCAATCGCCTTTAAATGTTTATAGGCTTCCAATAAATAATGCACCGCCGTACCACTGGCAACAAAGGTTTTCGCCGCATCTTCGCCGCCGGGAATAAAGACGGCGTCGAAAGCAATGGAAGGCATACCTTCCATGGAAGCATCCGGGACCAGGTGTTGACCCTCGAGCGTCTTAACCGGCGCTACCGAGGGTGCGATCAGTTTGGTGCTCGCACCTTCGCGTTTGGCTTCCTTTATTACATACTCAATGTCACTGCCAGCCACACCATCGGCAATCAAGATCGCAATCTTGCGCGACATGATATTGCCCGGTAATAAATTCATCTGGCTTAACGCGGGCGAGATTTCCGGCGCCGTCACGCGCAAGGGCACTGTCGGTCCTTGCGGCGGCTGTACGCCGATATTTTCTGCCACACGAGTGGCCAACCCCAGATCAATATTGGCGAGAATTTCATTCACCTGTCGCGCGCGAATGTGCATGCGCTCCACCTTGGATAACTCAAAACTGTAGGCGGCAATAATATGTTCCTGTTCATGCAGGCTCATACTTTTCCAAAAAAGCCGTGCCTGGGAAAAGAAATCGCCAAAGGATTCGCTGCGGTCGCGGACCTTGTAACCGGCCATGGGCTCGCGGTAGGAATCGAAACCGCCGCCCGCGTCAGCTTCCGGCGCTTCCTTGGGCCAACCGCCATCAATGGAATTGGGTTCGTAACTGGCGCGGCCTTTATTGATGGTCTGTCGATGAAAGGAGTCACGTTGGTTATTGTGAAAGGGGCACACCGGACGGTTGATGGGAATTTCATTAAAATTCGGCCCGCCCAAACGCAGCAGCTGGGTATCCGTGTAAGAGAACAATCGTCCCTGCATCAGGGGGTCGTTGCTGAAATCGATACCCGGCACAATGTTGCCCACATGGAATGCGGCCTGTTCTGTTTCAGCAAAAAAATTATCGGGATTGCGATTGAGTACCATGCGCCCCACCGGACGCACCGGCACCAACTCTTCAGGGATGATTTTGGTGGGGTCGAGCAAATCAAAATCGAATTTGAATTCATCTTCTTCCGGCACAACCTGGATGCCCAACTCCCATTGGGGGTAATCACCTTTTTCAATATCTTCCCATAACATACGCCGGTGAAAATCAGGATCTTTACCGGCGAGTTTTTGCGCTTCATCCCACACCAGGGAATAGACACCGGATACCGGCTTCCAGTGAAATTTCACAAACACACTTTTGCCGGCTGCATTCACCAGGCGAAAGGTATGCACACCAAACCCTTGCATGGCGCGATAGCTCACCGGAATAGCGCGATCTGACATGGTCCACAACACCATGTGGGCCGACTCCGGCGTTAAGGAGACAAAATCCCAAAAGGTGTCGTGGGCGGATTGCCCGGTAGGAATTTCGTTGTGCGGCTCAGGTTTTACCGCGTGGACAAAATCGGGAAATTTGATGGCATCCTGAATGAAGAACACCGGCATGTTATTGCCCACCAGATCAAAGTTGCCTTCTTCTGTATAAAATTTTGTGGCAAAGCCACGCACATCGCGCACTGTATCGGCGGAACCGCGCGGCCCTTGCACCGTAGAAAAGCGTACGAATACGGGAGTTTTCACTGAAGGGTCATTGAGAAACTGCGCCTTGGTTAAATCCTTCAGTGGCTCGTAGACTTCAAAATAACCGTGGGCCGCTGCGCCACGCGCATGGACCACGCGTTCGGGGATACGCTCATGGTCAAAATGCGTGATCTTTTCACGCATTAAAAAATCTTCCAGTAGGGAAGGTCCGCGCTCGCCAGCTTTCAATGTATTTTGATTGTTGGCGATCTTCACACCCGTGCTATTCGTGAGAGATTCACCGGTCGCATCTTCGCGCCACTTGTCCAGCTGCTCCAGTTTTTTGTTGGTGTTTTCACGGTCCGTGGTATCTGTACCGGCCAATTCACTGCGCCTGTCTTTACCTGCCATCGTCGTCTCTCCTCCGTGGTTAGTGGATGTCACCTTATTGTTCTGATAACGACGGAAGCCTTTCGCCTCCGTCGCATTAATCCTGATACGTCATCAGGATTTACGGCCGCCGCCATGGCTGTTGGCGCCGCCTTTACGACCGGCCTCTGCGGCGCGCTCGGGATCATTTTTAAAATTACCGCCACTGACCTGACCACCTTTTCTGCCAGCTTCAGCAGCGCGCTCAGGGTCACGGGCGAAATTACCTTTACCACCTCGTTGCTGTGTCATAGTGAATTCCTCATAGTTGATTAAAGATTAATGACTGGAGAGCATAAGCTCCTCATCATGGAGGATGATCCGCTTGATAGGTTCGTTTTGTTTTTAGAGTTTTTAACGCTTAAAAA
The DNA here is from genome assembly GCA_946481735.1 of uncultured Cellvibrio sp. Next base: position 140 of record CAMLOU010000248.1, on the reverse strand, counting down.
ATCGCTGTAGATTTTTCGGTGACAAACCGCACATTGTTGTCGCATAAGATTTCCCGCGCCGCTAATTCATGCGCAATCTCCCGAACAAAAATCCCCATAACTGTCATAAATTGCACGAAGCATATTGATCATTCACCGAT
>CAMLOU010000247.1 GCA_946481735.1 uncultured Cellvibrio sp. | reverse complement strand
CGTCGTCGCCATTGGCGAAATCGGCTACGACGAAATCACTCCCGCTGAAGATTTTGCTTACCAGTGGCAGCTCAAATTCGCCTGCGACCACGACATGGTGGTGATGGTGCATACGCCCCACCGCGACAAAAAGAATGGCGTGTTGCGTTCGCTGGATGTGGCAGCGGAGATGGGTGTCCCCATGCACAAAGTCGTCATTGATCACAACAACGAAGAAACCGTGCGCGCGGTGCTGGATCGCGGTGCCTGGGCAGCCTTTACGATTTATCCCAACACCAAGATGGGCTCCGAGCGCATGGTAGAAATCGTGCGCGAGTATGGGCCCGAGCGCATCATTGTGGATAGTTCCGCGGACTGGGGCGTGAGCGATCCGTTATCCGTTCCCAAAACAGCCAAACTTATGCTTGAGCGCGGGATTGATCCGCAAGCAGTTCGACTCACCACCTGGCAAAACGCACTCGATGCCTATGCGCAATCAGGCCAGATTGATATCGAGCAATTGCTGGCAGCGCCGGCCATTGATCAGCGCGCACTCTTCAGCGATAACTCGGTATTGCGTGGCCAGGCACCGCTGGTACTCGATCCGGTAAAAAATTAATGCTGTGACGTTTCCGGCTATTTAAAGCATATAGACAGCGGGAGCACTTATGCATCTCATCAACCAACAGTTCTCAGTCACCTATGAATTTTCCGTGTGTTTTACGCGCGATACCTTTGCGCCGGAGAATATGGCGTTACATGATTTAATTGCAGCCGCCGGCAACAACACCCATAAAGTTCAACCGGTTATCGACAGCCAGGTGCTTGCAGATCATCCCGAGCTGATCGACGCTATCGCCCTCTATGGTGATATTCATGGCGATACCATTGCGTTTGAAGAACCCTTTATTGTGCGCGGCGGCGAGATCTGTAAAAACGATCCGACCGAAGTTGACGAATTCCTGCGCCTGACACAGGAGCGCAAGATTTGTCGCCACAGTTTTGTGCTGGTGATTGGCGGCGGCTCGGTTATTGACGCCATGGGTTATGCCGCTGCCATAGCGCATCGCGGTATACGCCTGATTCGCATGCCGACCACCGTGCTCGGTCAAAACGATGCGGGTGTGGGTGTAAAAAATGCCATCAATTACCGCAACCGCAAAAATTATGTCGGCACTTTTGCGCCGCCTTATGCCGTGTTGAATGACTTTGATTTTCTTCACAGCCTGGCACCGCGGGATCAGCGCGCGGGCATTGCGGAGGCGGTGAAGGTCTCGCTTATTCGTGACGGCGAATTTTTTGCCTGGCTGGAAAATCACTGCGCGCAACTCGCGCGTTTTGAAGACGCGGCCGTGGAGCACATGATTATTCGATGCGCCGAGTTACATGTACGCCACATTGGTACCGGCGGTGATCCTTTTGAACGCGGCTCTGCGCGGCCACTGGATTTCGGCCACTGGTCCGCTCACCGTCTGGAAGAAATTTCCCATATTCAATTTCCGCAAGACGAGTTGCGTCATGGCGAAGCGGTGGCCATCGGTATTGCCCTGGATTCTCACTATTCCCATCAGATGGGCTTTATCGATGAAGCGACGCTGACGCGCATCATCAACACCCTGCGGGGCATAGGCTTCAGCTTATATCACCCGGCGCTGGAGCAGCTCAACATTTCCCAGGCGTTAGCGGGATTCCGCGAGCATCTTGGTGGAGCCTTGTGCATCACCCTGTTAACCGGTGCGGGTTCTGCGAAAGAAGTGAGCGAAATTGATGAGGCGGTCATGGCGCAATGCGTCCAGCGGTTGCGCGGTTATCAATAAACACCGATAAACGCGAGCCAGCGGCGTGATTTCATCCTCACCGATTAATCGTCGCGCCTTACTATTGAGAGCCAGCCGATGAAATCTGAATTAACTTACTGCACGAATATCCATCCCGGTGAGTCCTGGGCCGATGTGATGGCAAATTTGAATGGCCATGCGCTGGCAGTAAAAGCGGCTGTGTCCGCTGATGAAAAGTTTCCCTTGGGCCTGCGTATTTCTTATCAGGCCGCCAGCGAAATTACACCTGCGGATATCGCTGACTTTAGGCGCTGGTGTGACGTGCACGATTGTTACTTGCTAACCATCAACGGTTTTCCGTTCGGAACCTTTCACAATCAACCGGTGAAAGAAAAAGTCTACGAGCCGGATTGGCGCAGCCGCGCGCGCGTTGATTACACCAAACGCCTCGCGGACCTCGCTGTCGCCTTGAGTACTCGCACCGCACCCTTATCCATATCCACCGTGCCGGTGGCTTATAAGCCAGTATTTTCCGAGGCGGACTGGCCCATCGTTTATCAACATATTGTCGAAGTATTGCAACACCTGCAGCACATTCATCAAATGACAGGCATCACCATTCGCCTGGCGTTCGAACCCGAACCCTGTTGCGTGCTGGAGACGATTGATGAGACGGTAGATTTTTTTGCGCAGTTGGCTTTACCGGAAAACCTCACGCCCTTCGTAGGCATTTGTTTTGATGCTTGCCATCAGGCCGTTGAGTTTGAAGACCCGGCACAATGCCTGCAAAAACTGGCGCAAGCGGATATCGCCATCGCGAAGGTGCAAGTCTCCAGCGCCTTGCGCGCGCGCGGCGATGAAATTTCTGCGCTGCTAGAGTTTGATGAACCGGTTTATTTACATCAGGCGGTAGTTCGCCAAGGTGCCGATCAACCGCTGCATCGCTTTACGGATTTACCCACCTTGTCGGCGTTTCTCGACCGCGCGCCGCAACCGGAAGAATGCCGCGTGCATTTCCATGTGCCTATCTTTATAGATCACCTGGGTGTATGCGGAACCACACGGTTTTTTCTCGAGCAATTGCTGCCCCTGTTATCACCGGATATTCCCCTTGAAGTGGAAACCTACAGCTTCAAAGCCCTGCCTGAACATCTACGTAGCGGCACCCTGGAAGAATCCATCTGCCGTGAATTGCAGTGGGTGCAAACCCAGTTAGGACAATAAATTATGCATAACACTGTGGTGATCGACGTTGTGGGTCTGACACGCGCATTGATTGGCGAACACACCCCCAACCTACAGCGTTTTTTGAACGCGCATAGCAGCACCAATATCGAACCGGTCATTCCCGCCGTTACCTGCACGGCACAATCCACTTACCTGACCGGTAAACTGCCACGCGAACACGGCATTGTTGGCAATGGCTGGTATTTTCGCGAATTGAACGAAGTCTGGTTATGGCGGCAGAGTAACA
>CAMLOU010000246.1 GCA_946481735.1 uncultured Cellvibrio sp. | reverse complement strand
ACCTCCTCTCATACCACCGCGACCGCCACCTGGCGGACCACCACGCCCCATGCGTTTATTATTGACATCCAGCGCGACTTCGTAACGAAACTGTTTCATATCGGCGTCGTTGATACTGGTTAAAAAACTTTCGGAAAATACAGGGTGTGATGTGGAGGCGCATCCACTCATTCCAATGATCAGCGTCAGGGCGGCTAGTCGTTTCATCATCATTCTGTCCTGGGTTATTGCTGCCAAATGCGGCAACGCCGGTTTACGTGAAAGCCATGTGGCCGTGGATTAAGTCGGACAGTGTAAGCCAGCGAAGCGAGGGGAAATGTGGAGAAAATATGGAAGTTATCCTAACGTAAGCACCCCTACAGAATGCGTCGAAAGTATTAAAAGTCGCAAGAGCAGCAGGCGATTTAACATCCTCCGCACTACTGCGATCTTTGTCTTGCCACAGGCTCAATAACACCGCGATTTGCTTCATTGGAAATCCAAGCAAACGTGCACGCTTGATGAACCGCAGCATATGAACGTCTTCTCAGTATAAATTCGGTAGTTCGTGAACGTTCGACCTGGAGGGGGAATCAACCCGATCAGTTCGTAGTGGCGAATCATCTTTGCACTTACGCCGGAAGCTTGCGCCGCCTCGCCAATATTGAAAAATCCGCGTTCACGCGCTTCGGCCAACTCTTTTAATAAGACATACTTTAAATCTTCCCATTATGGGAAGGTCAAGAAATCTCTGCGAAGGTCAGCATAAATGAAGCTGCGCTTTGAAAGTAGCTTGACCTTCCTACTGTGGGAAGGGAGAAACTGCGAAAGTCCGAACATTGGACCGAACCAATTATTTTTATTTTCCGAGGTCTGTCATGCTAGAGCTAACCGTACCAGAGATGACCTGTGCCCATTGCAGGAGTGCCATTTCGCAAGCCATTGACGAAATCGACAGTGGCGCAAACCTACACTTCGACATGCAAAAAAAAACGGTGAGTCTGACTACCAGTGCATCTGCCGATGATATTCGCTCCGCCATAGAGGGAGCTGGATATGCTGTTAGTTATGTTCTGCAGGAATCAGATATCACTTCTTGTTGCGGGTCGTGTAGCGTTTGAGTTGGGGCTGTCAACTTTTAAAGGATCTGTGACTTACCTCACGAGATGCGTCGAAAGTATCAAAACTCGCACGATAAGTATCACTTCTGACAACACCGCTCCTCCATCCTTAAAGAGATTTTCAGTAGCAGGCAGGAAGCCAGGATCGCTACGCAAAACAAAACTAAAAACAAACTGAATTGAGGTGATTCTCATGATGAAAAAGGCAATGGTTTGGGTGGGAGTATGTTGTGGCATTTTGTTGTCGCTGCCGAGCCTGGCAGCCGTCAATTGCACCAACTTACCGACCTGGCAAAGTGGTACCGCGTATAACGGCAACACCACAGTGAAACACAATGGCAAGTCCTACACCTCGCAGTGGTGGACGCAAGGTGCCAATCCGGAAACCCATTCCGGCCAGTGGCAGGAATGGAAATACAATGATGTTTGCAGTGGCGCTACAACAACCAGTTCCAGCAGCTCATCGTCATCATCTGCACCGATTTCCTCTTCCTCCAGCAGTGCGACGAACACCGGCGGCTCATGCCCGACATGGAGCGCGGGAACTTTCTACTCGGCGGGTACCGTAGTGAGTTACAACGGTGCTTTCTATATTGCTGAAAACGATAATCCCGGTTACAGCCCGACCATCAGTACCTGGTATTGGGACCCAGTAGCATCTTGCCCGGGCGGAAACAGCTCATCGTCCAGCAGCTCGACCCCAACCAACGATTGCGGTACCGATTGGTATGAAGCACGGTTGACAAATTATGAGTCTTATCCGGACCCGGGCAGCATCGAGTGTATTTATTACAACGGTTGCCAATGGGCCGGGTATTTCTATGGCGTGAATGGCAAGCAACCGGAGTCCTGGGTTGCAGCCAATAACATCATCGCAGTGCACATGAAAGACTGGAATTGGCTGGGCCTGAAAACCCTGAATTTGCGTCAGGGTAATCGTCGCATTACCGGTAAAGTCTATGACGCGTGTGCTGATTCAGATTGCAACGGTTGCTGCACCGCTAACCTTGCCGGTGATGGTTTCCTGATTGATATTGAAAAATACACCATGCAACGCTTCGGCTCCGGCGATGGCATTGTGGAGTTCCAGGTTTGTTATTAATGTAAAAACTTTTTGTAGTGCCCCTCTATATCCCCGCTTCGGCGGGGATTTTTTATTCCCGTTCAACCCGTAAATCATCCGTTTCGTCGCAATTGGCTCACAGGTTTAACTTGCGCACAGAATCCGTCTATCCACTTCGTTTAGTATCCAACCCCCATAAGGTGCGCGTAATACAGCGCATAATAAAAACCCCTTGCAAGGGGGCATCTGGAGAGCACCGGCACAGCCGGACAATTACCTGGCATCGCTATCGGACGGTTAATACCGGCCCGGTTAACGTATTTCTTTAGGGTAATGTCTTATGTCTTTGCTCGCTTCTCTTGCCGTTGGCAAACGCTATCGCTTTATCACGGTTTGGATATTTGTCGGCGCGGTATTAAGTGGTTGTGGCGGGTCGTCGTCCGGTGATGATTCCGTAGCTGCCAGTGTATCTTCAGCGGCATCCTCTTCGTCTGCTACTGCATCGTCACTTTCGTCGTCATCCATATCCGTTATAGCAAGTTCAAGCGCGCCTGCATCATCCTCGGTATCTTCGAACGATTCGTCCGCTGCCGTTTCCAGTAGTGTTTCTTCATCATCCGCATCAAGTAACGCTTCGTCTTTATCGTCTTCGTCGGCGGACAATCTTGTAAGCCAAAAGCGCGGGCTGGCGTACGGCTATCATTCTCTGGCGGATTTGTCGGTGATGCAAGGCAAGGTAAGCTGGTGGTACAACTGGGCGGTGACGCCCGAGTTGCCGGTGAGAGATCACTATGAAGACTACGACATCGATTTTGTACCCATGGCCTGGAACGGTGCGTTTAATGAAACCGCGCTACGGGAATTTCTTGATGAGCATCCCAACGTAAAATATTTGCTCGGTTTTAATGAACCCAATTTTGCCGAACAGGCCAACCTGACGCCCCAGCAAGCAGCGGATTTGTGGCCGCGACTGGAAGCCATTGATGATGACTACAATTTAAAATTAGTGGCCTGCGGTGAATTACAGCCCGCTGGATGGAAAACAATCCCAACGTGTATAGTTACTCCTGGTTTATTGGCCGTACCGACGGCGGT
>CAMLOU010000245.1 GCA_946481735.1 uncultured Cellvibrio sp. | reverse complement strand
CTCGGTGTTAAAAAGGGTACTGAGTTAAATTGCGGCAGAACCTATGAAGCCTTGCTCGGTGCCGTCAAGCAAGAGCTGATCAGCGAGGCGGAGATTGACGCGGCCTTGACCCGTCTGATGTATACCCGTTTTCGGCTGGGTATGTTTGACCCGGCTGAACAGGTGCCATTTGCGCAAATTCCCTATTCGGTAAACCAGGCACCGGCGCACGACCAACTGGCGCGCCGGGCGGCGCAATCCTCAATGGTGTTGCTGAAAAACACCGGTGCGCTGCCGCTCGCCAAAGACATCGGTACCCTCGCGGTTATTGGCCCGACGGCTGACGATGTTATGGCGCTGCTGGGCAATTACTACGGCACGCCCGACGCACCGGTGACCATATTGCAGGGCATTCGCGCGGCCGTTTCGCCCAATACCCAGGTGCTCTACGCGCGCGGCGCTGACCTGGTACAGGGGCGCGAAGAGCCGCGCGCTGCGCCGGTCATTGAACCGGCATTTTTACGGCCTGCCGCCGATGCGAACCAGCAGGGACTACAGGCGGAATATTTTCGCGGCATGGAGTTGCAGGGCAAACCGGTGCTGAGGCGCATCGATCCCCGGGTCGCTTTTCGCTGGGATCGCGGTTCGCCCACCGATGATCTGGTCGCGCGCGGTGAACTGGATATGGAGCAAGGTCTGGCGGGCGATGGTTTCAGTGTGCGCTGGACGGGCGAGTTGATGCCGCCCGTCACTGGCCGTTACGAAATCAGTGTGGGCGCTAACGATGGCTTCCGTTTGTCCCTGGATGGCAAAACCCTTATCGATGCCTGGCAACTGGCTGAGCGCGTGCATAGCAAAAGTGTATTTGTCGAGCTGGAAGCGGGTAAGGCTTACCCCATCACGCTCGAATATTTTGAAGACGCCCGCGATGCCGAGGTGCGTCTGGCCTGGCGCATGCCCGGCGCAAAATCTCCCTACGAGGAAGCCATGGCAGCGGCGCAAGCGGCGGACGTTATTGTGTTCGTCGGCGGCCTGACCGGCGATGTGGAAGGCGAAGAGATGAAGGTGAACTATCCCGGGTTTGCCGGCGGTGATCGCACGGACCTTCGTCTACCGGCGCCGCAACAAAAATTGTTGGAAGCGCTACACGCAACAGGTAAACCGGTGGTGCTCGTGCTGACCAGCGGTTCTGCACTGGCGGTGGATTGGGCCCAGGAAAAACTGCCCGCGATCCTGCTGGCCTGGTATCCCGGCCAGCGCGGTGGTAATGCCGTCGCCGATGTGTTGTTCGGGGATGTGAATCCCGCAGGCCGTTTGCCGATTACCTTTTATAAAGCCGACGAAAAACTCCCGCCTTTCGACGACTACGCCATGAAAGGACGCACCTATCGTTACTTTACCGGCGAGCCTTTGTATCCTTTCGGTCATGGGTTGTCCTACACCCGTTTCCAGTATTCCGGATTAACGCTGGATAATCGCAAGCCCGCGCTAGAGGACGAAGTGAGCGTGTCGGTGCAGGTAAAAAATACCGGCAAGCGTGCGGGTGACGAAGTGGTGCAACTCTATGCTCACCCGCTGGACCCCCAACGTGAACGTGCTCGGCAAGAATTGCGTGGCGTGGCGCGGGTAAACCTGCAACCGGGTGAGACACAGCGAGTGAGTTTTACGCTCAAACCGGCCCGGGATTTTACCCACTACGATGACCGGAAAAATACCTACGCGGTTGATCCCGGTCGTTATGAAATTCAGGTGGGCGCCTCCAGCCAGGATGTGCGGCAACGCCAAACCCTGACCGTAACCGCTCCCTGACGGGGATTGCAGTTTTAACGGCTTCATTGCATGCTTGCGCGCTGATCGTGTCACTGAGGACGCTAGCGTGCAAGATGCCAATGAACTGAAACACATTCTCGATTCCCGCATTCCCCTGGTGGTGATCGAGACCTTCGAAGAAAAAAAAGCGCTGGATGTGTTGCTGCGCGTGGCGAACAAACACAGCAAGGATTTGTATCGCTGGTCGGTGACTGACGGACTCGCGCGCATGAGCTTCGGCCCGCAACTGGTGCCGCGCGGCAGTGAGCACAATGGTGCTGAAGAGGCGCTGAAACATATCAAAAGCCAGACCCAGCCGGGCATCTATGCGCTGTGCGACCTGCATCCGTTTCTGGAAGATCAGCCGAACGTGGTGCGCTTGCTGAAAGACATCGCCCTCAATCATTTTGCGGTACCGCACACGCTGGTGTTTCTAAGTTATCAATTGCGTTTGCCACCGGAATTATCGCGCTATAGCGTTTCCTATTCCCTGAGTTTGCCCACCGACGACAAACTCATGGAGATTATTCGCGAGGAAGCCAAAGACTGGTCTGACCGCCATGCGGGTGCACGGGTAAAAACCGACAACCTCACCCTGAAAAAACTCGTCAGTAATCTACAGGGCATGAGCGTGAGCGATGCGCGGCGTTTGGTGCGCGGCGCCATCTGGAACGACGGCGCCTTAACTGAAGAGGATTTGCCGCGTATCAACAAAGCCAAGTTCGCACTGCTGGATATGGAAGGCGTGATGAACTTTGAACCGCAAACGGAAAACTTTTCGCAAGTGGGCGGTTTGCATAATTTAAAGCGCTGGTTGATGGCGCGCCGCGAAGCATTTTGTAGCGACGACAGCAATCTGGACCGACCCAAAGGTATTTTGCTGCTCGGTGTGCAAGGCGGTGGTAAAAGTTTGGCCGCCAAAGCCGTGGCGAGCTTGTGGGGCATTGCCTTGTTGCGTCTGGATGTGGGTGCGCTCTACAACAAATACCACGGTGAAACCGAACGCAATCTGCGCGAAGCCTTGAAGCTGGCAGATGCGATGTCGCCCTGCGTTTTATGGCTCGATGAAATTGAAAAAGGCATGAGCCAGGGCAGCAGCGACAACGGCACCTCGCAACGTTTGCTGGGCACACTCTTGACCTGGATGGCTGAGCGCCGCACGCGTGTGTTTATTGTGACCACCAGTAACGACATCAGCCAATTGCCGCCGGAATTGATTCGCAAGGGTCGCCTGGATGAAATCTTTTTTGTCGATCTGCCGGATGCCGAGGTGCGCAAGGATATCTTTGCGATTCATTTGAATAAGCGGAATTGCCTTGCGGATCAGTTCGACCTGCAACAGCTGTCGGTGGCGAGTGAAGGGTTTTCCGGTTCTGAAATTGAGCAGGCGATTGTGGCGGCCTTGTATAACGCGGCGTCGCAAGGCAAAGCGGTGGATACGCAATTGTTGTTGCAGGAAATTGCGTCCACCAGTCCCTTGTCGGTGGTCATGGCGGAGCAAATTAATCAGCTGCGTCATTGGGCGGCGGATCGTACGATTCCGGCGTGAT
>CAMLOU010000244.1 GCA_946481735.1 uncultured Cellvibrio sp. | reverse complement strand
GCGCGCAAATTGGCCATTATCAACGGACAAACACTGCGTGAAGACGATGTCATTGCCGGTTCCGGAGGCGTGCGTATCAAACGCATCAGCGCCAACCAAGTGCAATTGCAGCAGGGCGACAGACAGTGGGAGCTTTCATTGAATACGACATCGGTCAGACAATAACAACACCGATCCATGACACGACATATTGCACAGATTGAGGTCGATCAGGCTATGCCATACACCTTAGGTTTAACATCAAAGTTTATCAGTGGCCTGTTGGTGCTGACCCCTATTGTTTTGCTATCGGCTTGCTCGGGGCCGGCCGATAAAAAACTGACAGCAGAAACAGAAATGGAGCAGGTTGTAGCTGATCAACAGCGCGCGCCGGATGTGCCGGATGCGGTCAGCCAATCGTTACTGGATGCGCGCGCGTCCAAGCCGCAACCGCGTCCCGGTGCTGAACGGTTTGATGTCTCTGTGCGCGACGTAGCTGCGCGGGATTTTTTCCTCGGCCTGGTGAATGGCACCGGTGTGAATGTTGTGGTGCATCCGGATGTCAGCGGCAGCATTTCACTTAACCTGAAAAACGTTACCGTTGAAGATGTGTTGCGTGTAACGCGTGATATTTACGGTTACGAATACAAACACCAACGCGGCATTTACACCATCTATGCCAATGAATTGCGCACGCAGGTATTTCATGTCAACTATCTGGATGTACAGCGTGTCGGCGTATCTGATACCAGTGTGATGATCGGGCGCGCGCAATCGAATAATAATTCCGGTGGCTATGGCTCAAGCAACTCCGCTGACCTGGGTGATACCGCCAACTTGCTGGGCATGCTGGAAGGCGACCAACAATCTGCCGGCGGCTCCGGGCTGACGCCAGGTTCGCGGGTGCAGACCCTTAATCGCACTGATTTCTGGATGTCTTTACGTTCAACCATTGCCGCGATTATCGGCGGTGAAACCGATGAACGCATGGTCGTGGTAACGCCGCAAGCGGGGATGATTGCCGTAAAAGCCTTGCCTCACGAATTGAGTGCGGTGCGCGAGTTTCTGGAACGCTCGGAGTTGAGCGTGAAGCGTCAGGTTATTCTGGAAGCCAAGATTGTGGAAGTGCAGTTGAATGAAGGATTTGAGGCGGGCATTAATTGGGGGGCAATAAGCGGCCAGTTGAGTTACGGCTACAACCTGGAGGATGGCTTTGATATTTCCGGATCGAGCGGGGCGGTGAATCGGTGGCGGCCCATTACGCGGACTATCATCGGTGTAAACGGTGAAGAAATACAGACAACAACTTTTGAGGATCGTGAAGATACCGGCGGTACCTTTGCCGCTTTATTACGTGTGGGTGATATCACCGAGCTACTCTCGTTATTGGAAACCCAGGGCGATGTGCAAGTGCTCTCCAGCCCCCGCGTGTCCACTGTGAACAATCAGAAAGCGGTCATTCGTGTCGGCTCAGATGAATATTTTGTAACGGGTATTTCCAACAACACCACCGCCAATGTGTCTTCAGTGACCAGCACACCCAACATTGAGCTATCACCCTTTTTCAGCGGTATATCTCTCGATGTTACGCCGCAAATTGCGGAGAACGGTGAAGTGATTCTACATATCCATCCGGTGGTGAGTGAAGTGCAAGATCAACTGAAAGTCTTTACTGTCGGTGATGAAAATTTCTCGCTGCCCCTGGCGCTACGTGGCATCCGCGAATCAGACAGCATTGTGCGCGCCGCGAACGGACAAGTGATTGTGCTGGGTGGGTTGATGCAGGAAAACATCAGTAATGTTGATGGCAAACGTCCGTTTATCGGCGACATTCCTATCGTCAACACCTTATTCAAAACCAAAAGCAAACGCAGGACCAAAACAGAGCTGGTGATTTTGCTGCGCCCCATTGTAGTGGGTGAAAATACCTGGAATGAAGAGCTCAGCAAAAGCCAACAGGGTATGCAGCGCATGGGCGAGGCTTATCGGGAAAGATAACCATGTATCGTCAACATTTTGGATTGCAAGAGCATCCGTTTTCGCTGACACCTGACACGCAGTTTTTTTACAACAGTCAGAGTCATCGCGAAGTGTTGAGTACGTTATTGCTCGCGCTGCGTCACAGTGAAGGTTTTGTGAAGGTGGTCGGCGAAGTCGGTACCGGAAAAACCTTATTGAGCCGCAAGCTCCTCGCGAGCTTGGGGGAACACTATATTACGGCTTACATTCCCAATCCTTACCTTACGCCTGACGAGCTTAAATGGTTTCTGGCGGAGGAAATTGGCATCGCCTATTCGCCGGAGATGCCGTCGTATCAATTACTGAAAGACATTAATTCCCGCCTGGTGGAACTGGCAAAAGCAAAACGCCAGGTGGTGTTGGTTATTGACGAAGCGCAGGCAATGCCCCGTGAAACGATTGAAGCGCTACGCCTGTTAACCAATCTTGAAACCGAAAAAAGCAAACTCCTGCAAGTGGTGTTATTTGGCCAGCCGGAGTTGGATGAATTATTAAACCGCGCAGATTTGCGTCAGTTAAAGCAGCGCATCGTATTCTCGGAATACTTGCAGGGGATCGAACGGAAACATCTACCCAGCTATATCAACTATCGGTTGAAATCTGCGGGCTATACCGGTGGTCATTTATTTACCCGCTCAGCCTTGTCATTGTTGTTTAGCGCTTCTGGTGGCATACCTCGATTGATTAATGTGATGGCTCATAAAGCCATGCTGGCGGCTTACGGTGAAGGTGCGGATAAAGTCGGCCGACGTCACCTTGAGCGTGCCATTGCGGACACCAGCGAAAGCCGGTCCCTTGGGCGCTGGTTGGCGCGGCGCGATTATTGGTTGTGGCCTTCGTTAGCGGCGTTAGCAGCCATCGGTATCGTCATTCCCGGTTTGATGGGAGTGACATGATGAGCCTGGTTAATGACATGCTGCGCGATCTGGCAGCGCGACAACAAGCCGATCATTCGACCGCATCGGAAAACGATGTGCTGTTGCAGCAATCATCACTGCTACAAAAAAAGCGCTATAACTGGGTGCCGAGTGTGGCGGTATTTGTTGGGGTTATCCTGGTGGTGTCGGTTGCGCAGATTGTATTGCAGAAAAACGGTGAACAACCTCCGTCAGTGCAAACCGAAGCATCAGCAGAAGTGCCAGCGCTTGTGCCTGACGCGCCTGTTGCGGAAAAATCTGTTACCGAAGAACAGGTGAACATAGCGCAACCGTCTGTGGATCGCACCGTGTCGGAAGACGCCGTCTCTGTTAACAGTGAATCACCACATGCAGCGCAACAGGACACGATTTATCGCCTGCTGCAACGAGCAGAGCGTGCGCTGACGCTGGACCGTTTAACGGCACCCGTTGAGGATAATGCCTACGGTTATTTCCAGGAAATATTGACATT
>CAMLOU010000243.1 GCA_946481735.1 uncultured Cellvibrio sp. | reverse complement strand
ACTAACGTCTGTCCATCAGCAGACATATCCAGGCTCCAGCCAAACCAATCACTGGTATCGGTATTAGACGCTTTAAAGTAACCGATAGCCCCCAGCATGGCGCCGGGTGTGGTGACGGTGGTGGAGTCGGTTTTGTTCGTGCAGTCTTCGGACAAGCAGGCTTCAACATAATAGGTCGCGTTAGCCCAGTTGTGCAGGTGGACGCTAATGGTGTCGGTAGCACTGGTGGTGGTCAGGTCAGCACCGACCTGGACGAACCCGCTGGACCCGTCCGCATTCTTGTAGAGGCGATAGGACAGGGCGCCGTCTACCGGTGTCCAGCTGAACGAAAGGGTCTTGGGTGAATCAGCCGTGACATTGATGCCGGGCCAGACGGCATTGGCGCTGGAGCTGGACGAACTGCTGGAACTGGACAGGCTGGAAGAGCTGCTGCTGGGGTCGGGAAATACATCGTCTTTTTTATCGCTGCCACCGCAGGCGGTCATGACCAATGCGCTGGTCAATATGGAAAAAACAAGGGCGCTACGGTTAAGCAAGCGCTGGATTCTATCTGTATTCATGCAGCCTGTTCCTGATAAAAAAACCTAGCCGGCGATTCTGTGTGTCATGGGGCGCGGTGTCAATCCAAACGCACAGATATCTGCCGGTGAGGTTAGGTTGTAGTGTGGTGCGGTCTGGCGCGCGAATTAGGACTCCCCCAGGATGCAATTGGTTCAGGAATTCGGAGGAGGCCGTCGAATACGGGCTTCGGCGATGTCGGTGATACAGCGGCGCGGCGCGGCGCCCGGTGCAGGATCGCAGCGTTTTCCCCTGCTTTGTCGCACAACTTTTTACAAATCCCCGGGTTTTTTAAACGGAAAGGCTCACGGATGTGGCGATGGTGTCGATTACTTCTCAAACGCTTCGTCTAAATGTTGCTCAATAGGTGAAGATTTTAACGCCATTCATGCTATCATCCGCCGCACATTTTCCCTGTCGCTGCAACTCATAATAGTAAGACGGATGCAGGAGAGGGTTTACCGGGGTGGTTCTCAGGAAAATTTATGACGACCGTTAGCGACTTGATGACCTCAGTGGGTTCCTCTGCCAGGGAAGACGACCTGCTGGTGGATGTTGTCGCCACCATGCGCGCCAACAACCATTCCTGTGCGGTTATCACGGCTGATGGGTTGGTTAAGGGAATCCTGACAGAGCGCGACCTGGTGACGGCTTATTCGCGCGCCTTGCAAACCGGGGTAATCGACAGCTGGACAGTGTCCGCGATCATGACGCCCGATCCGGTCTGCGTCAGGCAGGACGCCAGCCTCTTCGACGCCCTCCGGCTTGCCCGCGCACATCATGTGCGCCATCTGCCGGTCATCGATCACCAGGGTTATCTGGTGGGTATGGTCACCCACACTGACATGATTAACCTCTATGTCGACATCCTGGAGCAACAATCGGTATTAATGGACGCCAATACCGAGTTGCGTGCCCAGTCCCGGGAAGATCCGCTGCTGCGTATCGGCAACCGTCGTGCGATGCAAACGGATATGGCGAAAGTCTCAGCCACAGCGCAACGAACCCGCCAGGCCTATGCCATCGCCCTGCTGGATCTCGATTATTTCAAGCCCTTCAATGATCACTATGGCCATGTCGAGGGCGATCACGCCTTACAGGCGGTTGTATCCGCGATAAAAAACACTATGCGTCAGGGCGACACCCTGTACCGCTATGGTGGTGAAGAATTGTTGATGTTATTGCCGGGCTCGGATATTCGCGACGCCAGCCATGCCGCCGAACGTGCGCGGCTGGCCGTCCAACAGCTCGCCCTGACCCACGACCACAGCCCCTACGGGATATTGACCCTGAGTGGTGGTATCGCCAGCACGCGCGCCAGCCTTGCCGACGACTTGATTGCCCAGGCAGACAAGGCCCTTTACCGCGCCAAGGCGGAAGGGCGCAACCGGATTTGCGGCGCGGTTGACCTGGCTTCCGGGGTGTCGGTGGATACCCTGGGGTCGCGGTGAAAAAATCTGCTTTTGATGCCAGCGCAAGTTAGCGAGGCGCGGTGCGGCGGTCTATGCTTGAACCATGTGAGAGAAGATCCTGTCTGCGCTGACCCCCGATGCAATTCGCACAGGACATAACGACACCCCTCAAGAGGGTCCTGGTGTGGCGACACGTTTCCTGACTTGGTTTGATTATCCGCGCGATTCCGCTTTGCTGCTTTTTGGCACCTACGATCCATATCTTGTCGTGCTCTCCGTCTTGCTGTCTGTCTTTGCGGCAAGCATGGCATTGCAGATGGCCGGCCAGGCGCGCCACAGTCATCACCGTCCGACCCGTATCCTGATTCTGTTGACCGGTAGCCTGGCCCTGGGTGGCGGTGTCTGGGCCATGCATTTTGTCGGCATGTTGTCATTTGCGCTGTGTGCCAACGTGCGTTACGACCGCATCCTGACGCTGGTGTCGTTTCTTCCGGGATTCTTTGCGTCAGGTATTGCGCTACACCTTCTGAGCCACACGCAGATCAGGCCACGCCAGTTGGTCATTGGCGGCACCCTGGTGGGATGCGGCATCGGCGCGATGCATTACACCGGGATGGCCGCGATGGAGATGGCGCCGTTACTGCGCTTTGACCTGCTGATGTTTGTTGTGTCGTTAGGGGTGGCGGTGGTGCTGGCGATCCTCGGCTTCTGGGTACGCTTTCGCGTGCGCTGGCAAAGCGAACTTGCCTCGGTATTGCTCGGCGGTTGCGTCCTGGGCCTGGCGATCAACGCTATGCATTACACCGGCATGGCAGCAGCGCGTTTTGTGGGCGTGGCCGAGCTGGCGGAAAACAACCTCACCCATGACGCCACCTTTATTGCACTCACCATCAGTGCGCTCACTATTGCGCTGACGCTGCTCGTGCTGGTAGTGAATGGCTTGCTGCGCTATCGCGAGTTGTTTCGTCGCCTGCGATATCAGCAGCTACAGCACAAAACCATCTTTGAAACTGCCACGGAGAGTTTGATTCTGTTTGATGGCGAAGGCGTGGTTCGCGATATCAATCCGGCGGCGGAACGATTGTTTGGCTGGCGAATAAAA
Organism: uncultured Cellvibrio sp.; assembly: GCA_946481735.1. The sequence continues at coordinate 361 of CAMLOU010000243.1, read as the reverse complement.
GAGATTCAAGGGAAAGCGATTACCCAATTGCTACCCAGTTTGCATGAGCAGGACTATACGCGCGGCAGGGATGTTATGGGGCTGCATAAAAGCGGACGCTCCATGCCGGTATACCTCACAGTGGGCAAAGCCCAGGTGCCTGAAAATACGTTTTATGTGGCGGTTGTCGGTGATATCGCGGAACGTAAACAATTTGAAACAGCGTTGCGTGAAAGCGAAGAAAAATTTCGTTCGTTGATCGGCAACCTGCCCGGTATTTCTTATCGCTGTTTACCCGACAAAGAATGGACCATGTTGTATATCAGCGATGCGGTAGAAAGGTTTACCGGTTATCCGGCCAAAGAATTTACACGGCCGGGCG
>CAMLOU010000242.1 GCA_946481735.1 uncultured Cellvibrio sp. | reverse complement strand
GGCTGAACATTCTGTTGACCTTGCTCGGTTTTATTCCCGGTATTATCCATGCGCTGTATGTTATTTTTAAACATTAAGCCTTATTACCGGCGTTTCTGCTGCCGCTTGATAAACAAAATGCCCGCAGCGGGAATATGAATAACGCCAAAGGCACTCAGGAACGCCAGCATCTCTTCAATGCCGCTGAGCATATACCGCTGACTGTTCACCCAGCCGAACGCAAGGCCGACGACGATCAGCAGCAGGTGGGTGAACCAGCGATTCCTGGTATTGGTTGTGTGATAGGGGATGCGATAATGGGTGTAAACCGCAGCGGCCAGGGTCACACAGGTTAGCAATAGCAATGCGAGAATTTGCATAAGAGGCGCCTCATTCGGGATTCCTCTTATGTGGATGCCAGGCAGATCAAAATGTTCTGCCTGGCATTTTCCTTTCTGCAATTCAAAACATTACGCATTCGCTAAGCGCTGGTCATACTCTGTCTCCAGCCGCGTGTGATTGCGCCAGAAACCCGGTGGAACCGCGCCGTTCAGTTGAGCAATCAAAATATCCAGATGCGCATGCCAGCCTGCCGCTACGCTGAGTGTTTCAGCGCGTGAATTCAGGCGGCGGTGAGTCAGGGTGAGCGCAACATCTTTTCCTTTTGTAGTAAGTTCAAAGCACACTTCGGATTCTTCGCTGGAGCCTTTATTCCAGATATAACTCAGCAGGTGTGGCGGCTTGCAGGCGGTAATCTCGCCCAACAATAATTGCTCATCCTGGCAGTGGGAATACTTTGGCGGAGGCAGGTCATCATCCTGGGTTAACGCGTTGTTATTAAAACGGTGTTCAACATGGCCACCCGTCTTCAACTCCATAGTGCCGGCAGCGAGCCAGGTGCTGCGCTTGTCAGAGTCGGTCAGATATTCCCACACGCGTTCGATGGGGCCGGGTAAGACACGTTCGATACGTAAAGTATCGGGAGCAACAAGAGCGCCGTAACTGTTCATGATGAACCTCCGTGGTAAGTTCGGTTGGGGATTGTTTCAGAGCTATTTCAAGAGCCGGGAGACTTACGTTTTTTCCGGTTCGCTTTGTCATCAGCTTTTAATGCTGCCTCCAAAGCATCCAGTTGTTGATGCCAGAACATTTCGTAATGACGAATCCATTCCATGCCACCGTGCATAGGTCGCGCATCCAGTTGACAAATATGCGTGCGGCCTTCGATACGCCGTTGGACCAAGCCGGCCCGTTCGAGCACTTTGATATGCTTCGAGGCGGCGGCCAGCGACATGGCAAAAGGTTCGGCCAGCTCACTCACCGTGCGCGGTTGCGCGGCCAGGCTTTGCAGCATGGCGCGGCGGGTCTGGTCGGCTAATGCATGAAATACCGCATCCAGTTGTGCTTGAGTATTGTTAACCATGTGGTTTAGTTTCCTCTCGTGCGACATGATTGTCAACCATTTGGTTTAATATTTTTATGTGCTCGTTAATGAAGTGGGATACAGAAGAACAACGCTGGCTAACGGCCTTTATCCGGCCAGGTCCAGGCAGGCTCATCGAACATACCCTGCCCGACGACGCGGGTACATCCCAACTGTTTTTCCAGGGCAATAGAGTTGCATTGCGGTGCGCTTTCCAATGCGGCAATCAAGCGGCTCGCGTGGGACACCACCCACACTTGCGTATGCTCGGACGCACGAATTATCAAACGTGCCAGGGCGGGTAATAAATCCGGGTGCAGGCTGGTTTCCGGTTCGTTCAATACCATCAGGGCTGGCGGGCGGGGCGTCAGCAATGCGGCAACCCACAACAGGTAACGCAGGGTGCCGTCCGATAACTCGGCAGCGGACAAAGGGCGTAACAAACCTTCCTGTTGCAGTGCCACACCAAAGCGATTACCAGCTTGCATATTGATTTGCAGATGCGCACCGGGAAACGCATCATTGATCGCGTCGTTGAGTGCCTTGGCATCGCCAATTTCTCTGATGGTTTGTAACGCCGCGGCCAGATCCTGGCCGTCGTGATGCAACACCGGTGTGCGCGTGCCGATTTGCGGTTGCCGCGCCGGTGCATCGGCATCGGTGCGAAAATGGTCGTAGAAACGCCAGTTGCGAATCTCTTCCCGTAAGGCAATCACCTCCGGCGTTTTAACCGGATCAGCGATTTGTGTGAACACACTGTCGAAGGTATTGGTGTGTTGCGCAATCACGTCCCACGCGCGATTTTCCCTCACCTTAATCAGACTTCCGTCGCGTTCTACCAACGCACTTGCCGGACGGTATTGTTCGCCAACCCAGATACTTTCGCGCTTGATTTCCGGATCAAATGCAAACGCGGAACTCGAAGGAATGGGTAAGCCCAGGGCAATGGCATAACTGAAGTTATCGCTGGAAAATCCCAGGCGCAAACGTTGGGTGTGTTGGCGGGGCCCGCCCTGGACGGGCACTTCGCCCAGACTCATACGACGCGTGATTTTTTCGGGACCGGCCCAGAAAGTTGAATCGAGTCCGCCTTCTTTGGCCAGTGCCCGCACCACGCCGCCTTGCGCGGTCTCGGCCAATAAACGCAATGCGCGATACAAATTGGATTTGCCGCTGGCATTGGCACCCGTGACGACGTTCAAGCGTCCCAGCGGAATAATCAATTCGTTGAGTGAGCGGTAATTTGCAACAGCCAGTGTGGTGATCATAGTCGTGCTTCTTGTTCAGTGGCGACAAGTTGCACACGATGCGTGAGCACAACCGCCACTGTCAAGGTGCCTAATTGGAGATCCACACGAATTGGTAGGGGGCCAGCGTCAGCTGGCCGCCGAGGTTGTCGTAGGTTGCGCCGCTGATCAGATCTGCCCAATGATCTGTACCGATTAAATTAATGTCCGCCAGGTTAATCACCTGTTGCTCGTCGGTAATGTTGTACAGACAAAACACACTCTGCCGACGATCAATACTCTGTCGCCAGAAGGCAAACACCTTGGTGCCCAGGTGCATGGTGAACTGCGTGGTGTTGGGATGAAAAGCCGATTGTTGTCGACGAATTCTCAGTAAAGTTAACAGTTCGTCAAAGACTGCACGGTGATGGCGGTTACTGTCGGCCAGCGCTTGTTCCAGTTCATCGTATTGCCAGATATGGCGATTGATGGAGCGGGCGCGGCCGGTATGCTCCACGCGCTGATAATCATTTTCGGTCCCGAACAAACTGTGAATATAAAGCGCCGGGATGCCCTCCAGTGCAAACATAATGGCGTGGGCACAGATAAACCGCTGGCGTTGCCAGCCATCGTCGGAATTGTGCAGCGTACCTTTAACGGCACTGTATAACGCGATATTGAGTTCGTAAGGATTATCCTTGCCGTCCTGCGCGCGCCGATAAGTTACCTTGCCACCAGCAGCTGTCATGGCGTCGATCATGCGTTGCCGTTCTTCCTCGCTGACCAACCCGTCCAGAGGGCGTAAACCGATACCGTCATGGGATGCAATAAAATTTAAATAGGTGGTGCCCGCTTGCGCGGGTGGCATGCTCATCA
>CAMLOU010000241.1 GCA_946481735.1 uncultured Cellvibrio sp. | reverse complement strand
TATCAGGCAATATCTTTCATTTCGCAATGCCAGAAGATTTCAGTAAGGATATGCCTGCCGGAGATATGGTGGAGGTGCTGGATATTTCTGACCTTTCCAGGTTTGATAATCCCCAGTATGGAAACCTGATTCGGCGTTGGTGGGATATTAAAGAGCCGGGCTGGTTTGGTAAGGCGTTGGGGACAGTCATGTTTGATTTGTCTGTCCAGCGAAATTTTTCAAATACTCAGCATCTGGTTCATCAGAGGCCTTACGATACTTCTGACAGGCTCGATTTTATGATGATGTTGCACGACAGCTACATGCAACGATACGAACCATTAAATGAAGCACTTGAAGAAGATGCTGGCCTTGATATTTCGTATTACTCAAGTTTTGCAGTGATGATTGGTGACGAGGTTGCTGCGTTACAAAGGGATGCCATATTTAATCAGCAAAAATGGACGGCCTATTCCATTGCTGCGCCCCGAGGAGAGCTGATAGTTATTTATGCAATTCCCCTGACTACAAGCGTGTATTTGGAGGCGTCATTGACATACAGCCACAATGATAATGTGTCGCCATTGGAATTCAGAAGAGGTCAGGCATTTAGGAAGTTTGAACCGATGGTGGAAAGTTTTAAACTGGATTATGTGTCAAAAAATTCGCTTAAAGAGGTTGTAGGCAAAGAGTGGCTTGAGCAATCCACAACTGACACTATTCAGCAGAACCCTGATTTATTGATAAGCGTTTTTGGTGTTCAACCGGATGAAAGAATATTGCCGCAAACACGGCAACCCTAAAACTAATTTGCCCGAGGTGGTGGGCTGTTAAAGCATGAGCCTGCTGAAATGGTACCCAGCAGGCTCATTCGACATTTTTGTTAAGCTACTTACCGCCCAATCTTCACCGCCACTACATTCGACGCATCAGACTCCCCACTCTCATTCTTCGCAATAACACGATAATAGTAGGTCTTTCCCTGCTTCAATTTCCCGCCATCTTTAAACAACACATCGGTGCGTGGATTAAATTCCTGGATGCCATCGGAAATATTATCGCCAATCACGTTCCATGGACCCTTGGCAGACGTGGCGCGTTCGATGCGGTAAAAACGACCAACTGGTGAGCCCATCCAGTTGATGGCGTTGGTGGGATCTTCAATCTCGCGCAGCACGGGTGCCTCTGGCACGGGTAGTGGCGGCGCTTTTTGCTGGCCGTTCATTTGGGCCTGGGCTTTGCGTACCAGGTCAACAACCGCTTGCTCTTCATTGGGTTCACCTTCCGGGAAACCGGGGAGATGGTAGCTGTAGTGGCCGGTATACTCTTTGTGCCAGTAAAAACCGCCGTTATGACGGTGGCCGCGAAAGCCCCAGATAAATGCACCGGCGGCGCGCGCACCATTGTGTTCGGTGTGAACGGCGGCTTGCATAATGTCATTCAATCCCTTCGCATCACGTAACCCGAATTCGCCGATCAGGTACACTTTTTTTCCATCAATCGCTTGTAAATCTTTTAAGACCTGATCGGGATTGTTGTTGCCGTTGGTGGTATAGAAGTGGTTGGAGATGATGTCGATGTTGGGGTCGTCCAGCGCAAATTTATTAACGGTCAGGTAGGTGCCGTCAATCACCAGATGATTTTTATCCAGCGACTTGATCAGTGCTGCGGTTTTCTTCAAAAAAGGTTCAGTGGATTCTTTTAGTTCGTTGCCGGTCTCCCACGCCATGATAGCTTTTTCATCGCGGTATTGGCGCCCGGTAATGGTGTTCTTGCGCGTAATGACCTGCTCGACAATGTGCAGGTAAGCCGCAAAGGTTTTGCTGTTGATGTCATGCAGGGCGGTTTCGGGCTCGCCGTAAAACGCAGCCAGTTGCTCGCGCCCGCCCCACCATTTCCAGTGGTCCACAAACGGTAAGATCAACCGCAGGCCGTGCTTGTCGGCGAGCGCGATCATGCGGTCGTAATGCACCATGGCCGCTTCATTCAGGCGCGGCAGTCCATTGGGTGTGGTCGGTTTAAGAATATGCGCCTCCCGCTCGCAAGCGGCATCGTGCTCGGTTTCTACCGAGAGCACATACACGCGCATCGCCTTGTGGCCGGTGTACACCAATGCCTTGATCCAGTTTTCCTGCTCTTCGGCCGTGGGCCACTGGAAGTATTGGCCCCAGCCGCGCGGGTCCGCTTTGCAGGGGCCGCGGGCGTCATCTTCAATGCGGTGTAACTCCGGGGCGTGGATGCCGGCAAAGCGGAATTCCTTGGTGCCATCCAGCAATCGGTGGCCGTCGCGGGTAATAAAATGCTCGAACGCTGCCACGGGTAGTGCGAGCGTTATACCGAGTAGGAGGGCTAAGAAACGAAGGTGATTCATGGGTGGTCCTTATTCTGATGAAGCTTTACTATCTTATTAATGGGTTTGTAACCGGTTTCATAAAAGCTTAACACTCCTCTTTACAAAGACCTACCTCTGCCGCAGAAAGAAATGTAAAACCCTGGCGTCCGCTACCGTGCCTGTACCCCGGGTGCGGCTGTCATCTAAAACATCACGAAGCTGTAACATCCCGGTCATAGACTCGCGGCGAATCCCAGATAGGAGAAACCGCGATGAAAACACCAATAACGTTTCTGTTGACCCTTTCGCTCGCTGCCCTGCTGACGGCCTGTGGCGGCGACGACAATGATGACAATGACTCCAGTTCCAGTCTCTCGTCTTCCAGCGTGCCCGGCAGCTCCAGCTCTGATTCCAGCAGCTCCAGCTCTGGCGCACCCGTGCTGGAAAAAATTTCCCTGAATTATCTCGGCCGTTACAGCAGCGGCGAATTCGATGAAGCAGCCGCTGAAATCCCGGCCTACGACCCAGCCAGCCAGCGCGCCTTTATCGTCAATGCCCAGCAAGGCGTAGCCGACGTGTTGGACATGAGCGCACCGGCAATGCCTGTCAGTTTGGGCGCCCTGGATGCCAACGATATCGCGGCTGGAGCGGTGGTTAATAGCGTTGCTGTACGCGACGGCATTGTGGCCCTGGCCGTTGAAGCGGCGGTGAAAACTGATCCGGGTTATGTGGCCTTTTACCGCGCTGACGACCTGACGGAAATCAGCCACGTCACCGTGGGATCACTCCCGGATATGCTCACCTTTACCCCTGACGGCAACCACGTGCTGGTAGCCAACGAAGGCGAACCGAGCGACGATTACCAAACTGATCCCGTAGGTTCCATCAGCGTGATTGATGTGACCGATATTGAGAACCCGGTCGCCACCACCGCTGACTTCGCCGCTTTCAATGACCAGGCCGCTGAACTGCGCGCCGCTGGTGTGCGCATCTACGGCCCCGACGCCACTGTGGCCCAGGATCTTGAGCCGGAATACATCGCTATCTCCGCCGACAGCAGCACCGCCTGGGCTACCCTGCAGGAAAACAACGCGCTGGCGAAGATCGACATCGCAACCGCCACCGTTACCGACATCCTGCCCCTGGGCTTCAAGGATCACGGCGTGGATGGCAATGGCATGGACACCAATGATGAAGATGGCCTGATCAATATCGACACCTTTGCCGGTGTGCGCGGCCT
>CAMLOU010000240.1 GCA_946481735.1 uncultured Cellvibrio sp. | reverse complement strand
ACCGCCAGCGGGTGTTCAAAGTATTCACGCAGGCTCTGCTGCCGGGCGGCGATTTGTTCGGCGTTATTGTCCGTCAGGCGTGTGACCAGATCCGGGTAGGCAAGCGCCTGTTCAAACTGCTGGGTTACCTTCGCCAGGTAACGCTGCACCGCGTCTGCATGTTGCCGGGTCTGCTGCTCGGTCAATTCCGCCTGGCGTTGGCGCTGTACATCCTCCACCATGACTCCGTGCAATAAATAGGCAATCAGGGCGTTGACGGCGACCGCAACCGCCAGGGCAATCAGTAGCACTTTCTGGCGCGCGGCAGCCGTGCGCTTGGCCGCTTCCTGGGCGCGCTGCGCGGCGCGGGTCTGGCTATCGACTTTTTTTATCTCGGGTAAATTATCCGGTTTGTCCACGTGGCTTCCCTTATCAAGGTCGTGACTTATTGTTGTGCCGGTAAACGCTCGGCTAACAAGGCGATCAGGTCGCGCGCCAGCTGTTGCTTGCTGCGTTGGGTAAGTTCCTGCTCGCTATTCGGGTCTATCAGGGTAACGGCATTATCGTCGCTGTCAAAACCTATCCCCTCAGTGGCAATGTTATTGGCGACGATGAGATCCAGGTTTTTCTGCTGCAATTTTGTGCGTGCATACGTCAGCAGGTTTTCACTCTCGGCCGCAAAACCGACGGTAAAGGGCTTAGGTTGCAAGGCGGCAACGGCAGCGATGATATCGGGATTTTTTACCAGCTCAATGGTCATCTGGTCGCTGTGGGTTTTCTTGAGTTTGTGTGCGGCGATGGTGACCGGGCGGTAATCGGCGACCGCCGCCGCACCGATAAAAAGATCGCAGCCGGCCGCTTCCTGCAAGCTGGCATCGTACATTTGCTGCGCGCTGGTGACATCGATACGCGTCACCCTCTCCGGCACCGCCAGGTTGGTCGGGCCACTGATAAGAAAGGTTCGCGCGCCGGCCTCAGCCGCCGCCAGGGCCAGGGCATAACCCATCTTGCCCGAACTGTGATTACTGATGTAACGCACCGGATCAATGGCTTCGCGCGTGGGCCCGGCGGTGATGACGACCTTACGCCCCGCCAGACTGCCCGGCTGGAACAGGCTCGCGGCGGCAATGGCGATCTGCACCGGCTCCAGCATCCGGCCCGGGCCAACATCGCCACAGGCCTGGCTGCCATCGGCCGGGCCGAAGATCTGCACCTTCCGCGCCTGCAAGGTTTGCAGGTTCGCCTGGGTGCCGGGATTGCGCCACATCCCCTGATTCATTGCCGGCGCCAACGCCAGGGTAGCTGCCGACGCCAGGCAGACCGTGGTGAGTAAGTCATCACCCTTGCCCTGAGCGAGGCGCGCCATAAAGTCCGCACTCGCCGGCGCCACCAGAATCAGATCCGCCCATCGGGCCAGTTGGATATGCCCCATGGCTGCTTCCGCCTCAGGGTCGAGCAGGCTGGTGTGAACCGGGTTGCCCGACAGTGCCTGCAAGGTCAGCGGTGTTATAAATTCCTGCGCCGCGGACGTCATGACGACCCGCACCTCTGCACCCAGGTCTTGCAACCGCCGGATCAGGTCTGCACTTTTGTAGGCGGCAATACCACCAGTAACGCCGAGCAGGATATGTTTGTTGGCAAGTGAACTCATGGGATTCCTGTCGCCAGCCGCCGCCCCACAAGGTACTGAAGGCGAGCAAAAGCTGCGTTGAACTCCGCGCGGGAGTGATCAATTACTTACGTCAGCAACCAGATTGGGTAAGCCCTGGGCCAAAGCGCTTGACGTAAAGCGGCTAAGATACCATTCTTACCGCCGTTTTCGTACAGTGCGCGACAACGGCAGCTGTCTGCTCACCTTCTTCTATTAGCGACCCTCATCATATTAACGACAAAAGGAACTGTCATATGTCTATTGCACAATGGCCCGAGGCCGAACGCCCCCGCGAAAAACTGCTCAAGCAAGGCCCACAATCTCTCTCCGATGCTGAACTCCTCGCCATCTTCCTGCGGGTTGGTTGCGTCGGCAAATCCGCCGTCGACCTCGCCCGCGAACTGCTGCAGCAATACGGCGGCTTGCGGCCGCTGCTGGAATCAGACCAGACGGAGTTCTGTCGCGGATTGGGACTGGGCTCTGCCAAATATGCGCAACTGCAAGCCGTGCTGGAGATGGGACGGCGGCATTTGTCGGCGAGCATGCAGGAGGGGGATTTGCTCACCAGCCCGGACCTGGTGCGCCGCTATCTCAGCGCCCAGTTGCGCCACCGTCACCAGGAGGTCTTTGCTGTGCTCTTCCTCGATAACCAACACCGCCTGCTGGCCTATGAGGAGCTCTTCTTCGGTACCATCGACGGCACCAGTGTCCATCCCCGCGAAGTGGTGCGCAAAGCCATCGCGCGCAACGCGGCCGCATTGATCCTCGCCCACAACCATCCTTCCGGTGTTGCCGAGCCTAGCCAGGCGGACCGGCGCATTACCGAGCGCTTGCAACAAGCCCTGGATCTGATTGATGTACGGGTGCTTGATCATATGGTGGTCGGTGATCGCGAGGTGGTGTCTTTTGCCGAGCGAGGTCTGATGTAAGGCTCAGCGAGCGGGGATTTGGTCATTCAACAGGAAATATGGCTAAAAATTCACCCGGACGTTGCTATTGAAGGGCTGTTTTGGTATAAAACGCGGCTCTCTGCGGCCGGGTATGCAAAGCACCTTACTTAAAGGCGTTTGCAAGACGTTTTCAACGTCCCCAGGAGTCATCCATGAAGGGTCGCAAACGGTACGAATAGGCTGCTCCCAACACTGCTCTAGGCTGGTTGTTGGTCTGTTTCAAGGCTCAAACCCAGCGTAGCGCGCTGATTTTTCAAAGAGGCAAGACAATGTCTAAGGTATGTCAAGTGACTGGCAAGCGTCCAATCACTGGAAACAATGTTTCTCACGCTAAGAACCACACCAAGCGTCGTTTTTTACCCAACCTGCACACTCACCGTTTCTGGGTTGAGACCGAAAAGCGTTTCGTATCCCTGCGCGTTTCTGCCAAAGGCATGCGCGTTATCGACAAGCGCGGCATCGATGCAGTATTGGCGGATCTGCGCGCTAACGGCGAAAAATTTTAATCAGGAGCAAGCATCATGCGCGAAAAAATTCGTCTGAACTCCAGTGCAGGTACCGGTCATTTCTACACCACTGACAAAAACAAGCGTACCATGCCTGAAAAAATGGAAATCAAAAAGTACGACCCGGTTGTGCGCAAGCACGTGGTCTACAAAGAAGGCAAGATCAAGTAATTGATCCAGGTCCTTTCGAAGAAACCCGGCCTGTGCCGGGTTTTTTTATGCCTGTTGTTTTACCAGGTCAATACTTGACCAGAATATTCAGATCGTGAGAGGCTTGCCGGCACTTTGTTAAAAGGAGGTTTCAATGCCATCCCCCCTGAAATCCGCTCTTATTTTATTGACACTCACATGGCTCAGCGGCTGCGCGCCTATTCCTTACGGAGAATCGCAGTTCAACCTGGTAGCCGCCAGCTCATCCAATGAATGGGAGCGCCGCATTTCGCGAGAACCCGGTGAAATTCAGTTTACTACCCAGCTGGAGCAGGGTAG
>CAMLOU010000239.1 GCA_946481735.1 uncultured Cellvibrio sp. | reverse complement strand
AGGCCTAACGCCAAACTCGCATTGTGCGAGCATTGCGGACTGTATAAATCTTTAGCGCGTACCGTAAACCACCATAGTCTTACCTTTCACCAGCACCAACCCCTGATCTTCCAGAGTCTTCAGTACACGGCCAACCATCTCGCGGGAACAACCCACAATACGGCCAATCTCCTGGCGGGTAATCTTGATCTGCATCCCATCCGGGTGGGTCATCGCATCCGGCTCTTTGCACAAATCCAGCAAGGTGCGGGCTACGCGACCGGTCACATCAAGGAAGGCGAGGTCGCCCACTTTGCGGGTGGTGGCACGCAGGCGGCGCGCCATCTGGCTGCCGAGGGCGAAAAGGAATTCGGGATGATCTTCAGAAATTTCCTGGAATTTGGCGTAGCTGATTTCGGCTACTTCACACTCTGACTTGGCGCGGACCCAGGCGCTGCGGGAATCTTTTTCATCAAACAGGCCCATCTCGCCGAAGAAGTCGCCATCGTTGAGGTAGGCTACGATCATCTCGCGGCCTTCATCATCTTCAATCAAGACGGTGACCGAACCTTTAACGATGTAATAAAGAGAATCGCTTTTGTCGCCCGCGTAAATGATAGTGCTCTTGGCGGGATAACGGCGACGGTGACAATGGCTTAAAAACTCATCCACATTCTTAATGTGCGGCGTTAATGAGACAGCGACCAAGTTGGGCTCCTAGTTTGCTTTATAGGATTTATCAGGTTGATATGGCGCGCATTATGACCAGAAACGAAAATGCGTACCAGTCGATGCGGAGCCGGACTCTAAACTTTGTGATGCAGTTATAAGCCTAGAGTCCTTCGTTGTCTATAGAAAGTTTAACTCAGCGCCGTCACTGTTGATTTTGGTGACATTGGCGCTTTAGCACCGGCCTCTGTGATAACCTTGCGGCCCGGAAAACTCCAGAATCAGTAAGGGTTGGAATATGCATGCAACAGTGAAATGGGTAGATGGTGCGCAGTTTATTGGTGAATCGGGCAGTGGCCATTCGGTCGTAATGGACGGCCCGCCAGACCATGGTGGCCGGAATCTGGGTGTGCGTCCGATGGAGATGTTGCTGCTGGGTTTAGGTGGTTGTTCGTCATTTGATGTGATGAGTATTCTCACCAAGGCGCGCCAGGCGGTGACGGATTGTCGTGTTGAACTGGAAGCTGAGCGGGCCGAGGGAATCCCGTCGCCGTTCACCAGGATCCATATGCAGTTCATTGTCACCGGGAAGGATTTGAAAGAGACGCAGGTCAAGCGGGCGGTAGAACTGTCGGCAACCAAATACTGTTCGGCCTCAATCATGCTGGAAGCGGCTGGCGTTGAGATTACCCACAGTTACGAAATCCGTTCGGCGGATTAAACCACTCAGTCTGGGAGTGTTATTCCAGGCTGATACCGCCCTCCGGAATGCGTTGACGCAATTCCCGGGTGAGCGCCGGCACTAACTGACGGTGGCGTGGATGCAGGTGCACATACGCCGATTGACGAAACAGGGTGCCGGCGTGGTAGATCGGATTCGGTAGGGGCATCTCTGCCAGGATTCGTTTGACGGATGCCTCGGAAATGATCAGTGCATCAATACGCCCGGCACTCAGCATCTTTATCCCGATTTCGCTGGTCACCAGGCCTTGTGCATCCCGCTGACGCTCGGGCGTCAGCAGGCTTTTGGTGGCGACGGAACCCTGCATATAACCCAGCCGGTATTTGCCACTGTTCAGTTCGCTGAGGTTATCGATGTGAACGTCCGGTTGATGGCTCCATATCTGCAAATCTGCGCTGGCCACGACTACAGCCACCCGAATGAGCGGTGATTCGGGCGCGCTTGCCAGGTAATGAAAATCCCTTGCACATTCTCCGTCGCTCACGCCGTGATTGGCATCCTGTATCGAGCGCAGGGTGGGGCGATGCTGCATCACAAAGTCATAACCCAGTGCGGCAAATGCCTCGCGGTAGATGGTGTCCAGCTTGATGAAGTGAGCGGAATGGGGCGGTAGCCAGCAGGAAAAAGTAATACGCGGTGCCCCGGCATGACCACCGGCCATATAGGCAAGCACCAAGCTTGCCAGCCACCAGCGAAGTGAGCGGGTGATAGACATGATCAACATCTTTGTGTGTTATGGATTTACCGAAGTCTAGCACCTGACGCCAGATAAACACGGATGCGGTCCTGCGAACAAAGGTGTAAAAACTCAGACGCGGTAACTGCTGAAGGTCATGGCTTTGGATACCAGGGTCATCACAACTTTTACGGGCGCGGGAAAGTCCATACCGCCGGCTGCCAAGGCCGCATCGGCGTGGCGCGCTTCGTCTTCCAGCATCTGTTCCACCACTGCGCGACTTTTGAAATCCTCGGCAGGTAATTTGTCGAGATGGCTATTTAAATGTCGGCAGACTTGATCTTCGGTGGCGGCCACAAAACCGAGGCTGACACGATCACTCACCAGACCGGCACCGGCACCAATGGCAAAAGACAAGCCGTACCAGAGCGGATTCAGGTAACTGGTGTGGCTGCCTAGCTCATCAATCCGTTGCTGGCACCACACCAGGTGGTCCACTTCCTCGGCAGCAGCCTTTTCCATTTCCAGGCGTACATCGGGCAGTTTCGCAGTCAGCGCCTGCCCCTGGTAGAGCGCCTGGGCGCAGACTTCACCAGCGTGATTGACGCGCATCAATCCGGCGGCGTGGCGTTTCTCTTGTTCATTGAGTTCCGTGTCCGGCAGCCTGGTGGCGGGGGAAGGGCGCTCGGCGGTCAGGTCACTGGCGCCTGCCAGCGTGCGCAATGCGCGGTCGGCTTGCACAATCAAACGATCAACGAAGCTGAGCTGGATTCCGGGCATGGCATAAGTCTCGTGTGGCGGACAGAAAACCTCTGCATTGTAGCGAATAAGTCTGGCCCGGGCAGCCGGGAATTTGGCTGTGGTGCTTGCATGCCTTGTATGCAAGCAAGTCAATAGTTATAGTCTGAAGAACAATAAAGCCCTGATCGCTGGCCCGCGAGGAAATATAACCATGAATATCCGGCAGCTCCACCCTTCGTTTCTCTTTGGATTGTTTCTTCTGGGCGGTGCCGTGCAAGCCGCGCCCGAGCCGCCTACGGAACAACCCATCTACCGCGACACCCAGCGTTCATTCGAAGAGAGGGCGGCCGATCTGGTAGCGCATATGACGCTGGAAGAAAAGATCGGGCAGATGATGAACAACGCTCCCGCCATTCCGCGCCTGGATGTGCCTGCCTATGAGTGGTGGAACGAAGCTCTACACGGTGTTGCGCGCGCCGGTTCGGCGACGGTGTTTCCCCAGGCCATTGGGTTGGCGGCTACGTTCGATCCGCAGTTGATGGGCGAGGTTGCGGAAGTGATTGGCAATGAAGGGCGGGCCAAGCACCACGAGTTTGCCAGTCGCGGCTTGCGCCTGCGCTATCAGGGGCTGACCTTCTGGTCGCCCAATATCAATATCTTTCGCGATCCCCGCTGGGGGCGTGGCCAGGAAACCTACGGCGAAGATCCCTTTCTGACGTCGCAGATGGGCGTGGCTTTTGTTAAAGGCTTGCAGGGCGAACATCCGAAGTATCGCAAGGTAGATGCAACGGCCAAACACTTTGCGGTGCACAGCGGGCCGGAGGC
>CAMLOU010000238.1 GCA_946481735.1 uncultured Cellvibrio sp. | reverse complement strand
ATGAAATGCTTTAACCGCGCGCAGGGCTTTAAGCAGCGCACGTTCCTGTGCATCACCTTGCGCCAATAAGCCGGTAAACAATTTCAATGTGTGTTGCGGATCATCGGCAAATTGTTGATTGAATTGGCGATTGACAGCCGGCGGCATGGCCGTTGGATAATCCGGAGAAGCCACAAATTTAACGTTGGCAGCCAGTGAAATCACGCGGGAAATTTGCTCGGGTGCCCGCGCGGCCAACGCGATTGCCAACATGCCACCCAGCGACCAACCCATAAGCGCAGCGCGCGCGGGCAGGTGTTGTTCCAACAACATCAGCACGCTATCCAGATCCGCAAAAGAGACAGCATGACTGTGGCCAAAACCGGGCAAATCAATCGCATAGACATCGCCGGTCTGTTGCAGCGCTGGCAACAAGGGCTGCCAGGTTTGGCTGTCGCACCCCCACCCGTGCAGCAGCACGAGCGGTTCGCGCTGCGCCGGTAATGTCTGCGCCGGATAATGATGTACCGCCAGCGTGGCAGGCAATGAATGTTGCTGCGCCGACATCACGCGGGCACCTGTTGGTTTACCGCATCAAGCGCATCCAGCAAGGCATCAACCTGTGCCTGAGAGTGCTCTGCTGATACCGTGACCCGCAGGCGCGAACTGCCGGCGGGCACCGTGGGTGGGCGAATGGCAATCACTAAGAAACCGCGCGCCGCAAGCTGTTCGGAAAATGCCAGGGCGCGCGCTTCTTCGCCCAGAATAATGGGCTGGATCGGCGAAACTGAATCCAGCAGTTGCAAACCTAATTCGGCGGCGCCCCGACGAAAATGTGCGATCAATTGATGCAAATGTTCACGCCGCCAGGATTCCCGTTGCAGCAGTTGCAAACCGGTGCGTGTAGCTGCTGCTACTGCGGGTGGCATGGCGGTGGTGTAAATATAGGGACGGGCAAATTGAATCAGCGTTTCGATCAATGTTTCACTGCCGGCGATAAACGCACCAAAGGTACCGAAGGCTTTTCCCAGGGTGCCCATCAGGATGGGTAATTGGGTTTGCGTCAAACCGAAATGTTCGGCGCTGCCGCCGCCGGTTTGGCCGAAGCAACCAAAACCATGGGCATCATCCACCATCAACCAGGCGTTGTGTTGCTGCGCCAGTTGTGCCAGTTGCGGCAAGGGCGCAAAGTCGCCGTCCATACTGAACACACCGTCCACCACAATTAATTTCCGGGCGGCTTCGGTTTTTTCCAGGCGAGCCTGCAAATTATCCAGGTCATTGTGCAGGAAACGTTGAAAGCGCGCGCCGCTGAGTAAACCGGCATCCAGCAACGACGCATGATTCAAGCGATCTTCAAATACTGCATCGCCCTGCCCCACCAACGCGGTAATGGCACCGAGGTTGGCCATGTAACCGGTGGAAAATAATAACGCGCGATCACGTCCGCAAAACGCCGCCAGCTCCTCTTCCAACGCGTGGTGCTCAGACGAATGACCACTCACCAAATGCGATGCACCACTGCCAACACCGTATTGCGCTGCCGCTGTCTGCAAGCGTTGTATAACATCAGGATGATTGGCAAGACCCAGATAATCGTTACTGCAAAAGGACAGATACCTTTTGCCATCAACAATGACTTCTGGCACCTGGGGCGTTTGCAGCAGGCGCCGGTGGCGATAGCGATGCGCGGCGCGGCGTTCGGCCAGGGCCGGCGCAAGGATGTGATCAAGAGAATTGTCCACGGGCAAATCGGTTACACCTGTTAAAAATGATCGGCCCAATGATTGGCCGCGTTAGAAATGCTCACGCAAGGAAACAGATAAATAATTCGCACTGAATTCATCGTCGAACAATACATCGGAATCCATAGAGCGCCAGGTTTGCCACTGCACGCGCACAACGCCGGCATGGTTCGTTTCAAACTCCACCCCGGCAGTCCAACCGATGTTCATACCAAAGGTGGTATCGCTCGACTCACGCGTTTCCCACGTTTCATCGCCCACTTCGACGTAGCGGATGTCCCCCCGAGATGTGTGGATCATTGAACCGCCGACACCGGGGCCGGCGAATAAGCGAACCTCATCCGCAAGCGGCAGCGACATTAATCCGTAAGCACCAACCGTAGCGCCATTAATTTCCGTATTACCATGCCCACCGCCAAACCAGCCGCGCGGATCAAGAATGGCATCAAAGCCAAGCTCAAGACTGACAAAATCGGAAAACCGATGGCCCGCGTAACCACGCAATAGAAATCGCGGGTTCAAACAATCACCACCGAAAAAACCGGACTCGCCGGCCCCTTCACAAAACTCTGCCGCACCCAGTGCCAGACCACCGTACTTTTCCGCGTGAACCGGCACGCTGAGCAAGGCACCGGCTAATAGCGCTATCAATCCGTATTTCATGTCGTTCCCTGAGGTAGAGGTTATTTCGCGGCGTTGTAAAAAAACGAATCGAGTTGCGCTTCTTGTAATTGGTTGACGACAGCCGCTTCCTGCTCGGCTTCATCTTCGTGAATTTCGTAAGCTTCCGGGGTAATGCCGAGGCGCTTGAACAACTGCATGTCCTTACTGGCTTCCGGGTTAGGCGTGGTCAACAATTTTTCGCCGTAGAAGATCGAGTTGGCGCCGGCGAGAAAGGCCATGGCCTGCATTTGTTCGTTCATCTGTTCGCGGCCGGCAGATAAACGCACGTGGGACTTGGGCATCAGGATACGCGCCACCGCAATGGTGCGGATAAAATCAAACGGATCGAGATCAGCCTGATCCGCCAGGGGGGTACCCTCCACCTTCACCAGCATGTTCACGGGTACCGATTCCGGATGTTCCGGCATAGTCGCCAGCTGCACCAGCAGGCCCGCACGATCTCCCTCTTCTTCACCCATCCCGACGATACCGCCACAACAGACCTTCATGCCTGCCTTGCGCACATTGGCGAGGGTTTGCAGACGATCCTGATACGTACGGGTGGTGATGATTTCGCCATAGTATTCCGGCGAGGTATCGAGGTTGTGGTTGTAATAATCCAGGCCGGCGTTGGCCAGTTCCTGCGCCTGATCTTCGTTGAGCATCCCCAGAGTCATGCAGGTTTCCAGCCCCAGCGACTTCACACCCTTAACCATACTGGTGACATAAGGCATGTCTTTGCCCTTGGGTGAACGCCAGGCCGCGCCCATGCAAAAACGGGTAGCACCGCTGGCCTTGGCTGCTTTGGCTTCCTCGATAACTTTTTCCACCGCCATCAATTTTTCACGCTCAAGGCCGGTGTCGTAACGGGCGGATTGCGGACAATAGGCGCAATCCTCCGGGCAGGCACCCGTCTTGATAGAACACAGGGTACTGACCTGGACTTCATTGGGGTTGAAAAAACTGCGATGGACGGTCTGGGCCTGATACATCAGATCACTGAAAGGCAGTTCAAACAGCGCCTTCACTTCGGCGCGGGTCCAGTCGTGGCGAATCAGGGGATGGCTGGTAGCATTCATAGGAAGAAATTCACGAGAGTAAATGAGGATGACCGGGGTTAGATGGCCTCTATCTTAGCGGGACATTGATAGCTGTCAACCTGAAAAGAGAAATGGGTTAACAGGTCGAGACTTGGCAAGCGGGCCCGGTAGCGCTAGAGTCCGGCCCGGAAAAGGGAAAAGGGAAAAGGGAAAAGGGAAAAGGGAAAAGGGAAAAGGGAAAA
>CAMLOU010000237.1 GCA_946481735.1 uncultured Cellvibrio sp. | reverse complement strand
TACGAATGGTCGCCGTAAAACCCGCACCCCAGGCATTTGAAACCTGATAACTGCACGAAGCAAATACCGACGGCGCAAACATAAAAACACCAGCCGCCACACCGGCCAAATACAACGCGCGATGCCGTTTAGACATAATATTTTTCATAGAAAGTCCTCGCCGCAGGCAAGCCCGCAGCTTTTGTTGATAGTTGATTGAGGAAAAACTTTATTTTTTTATTAATAAAACGCGATCAATGACGAGTGGGGCGCAGTAAACAATACCAACTCCGCCACAACGAAACGTGGCGGAGACCGCAGAATTTTCAGTTTGCGCATGAATCGTTGCGGGGGTGTGATGGGGAGCAAAAAAGTTAGTCTGTGCATCAATGGCTGCTCAAGTTCCCGGGTACGAGCACGAGCGGAGGCTCTCGTCCGTGTCCGCACATGCCTGAATGTTTCCGCTTTGTTATTGAACACACAATGGCATAAGAAATGTAAATAATGGACCAGTGCAGCCGGAACAAAGGTGCACCGGCTGTTACTAAGGACTTCAAGTCCCACTGACGGAATTCGCCGGTAATACGGATAGCCCGCGCTGTATCTCAGGCCTGTACAGGATTCAACATCTGAAGATTTTTTAAAGGAAAATCTATGGCTACACAAAATACTGTGAGCAAGGATTTTATCTCCACCGGCATTCCGGGGTTCGACCATGTGTTGGGCGGAGGATTAACCAAGGAGCGACTTTATTTGCTCGAAGGTGACCCGGGTGCGGGTAAAACCACCATGGCATTGCAGTTTTTGATTGAAGGCGCGCGGCGTGGTGAAAAAGTACTTTATGTCACGCTGGCCGAGAACGAAGTTGAGTTGCGCGCTATCGCCGAATCGCATGGCTTTTCAATGGAAGGTGTCACCATCCATGAAGTAATTCCGGAAGAGGGGTTGCTCGATCCCGCTGAGCAATATACCGCGCTGCACCCTTCTGAAGTCGAATTGGGTGAAACGAATAATCTCATCATCGACATGATCGAAAAATTGCGACCATCGCGCGTTGTATTGGATTCCTTATCGGAGCTGCAATTGTTGTCCGGCAATGCGCTGCGCTATCGCCGTCACGTGTTGGGGCTTAAACAATATTTTGCCAGACGTTCCTGCACGGCGTTGTTGCTTGATGATAAATCGTCGCTGCACGCTGATTTGCAGGTGCGCAGTATCGCCCACAGTGTGATTTCGCTCCAGCATTTCGAATCAGAATACGGTGCTGAGCGACGCGTGGTACGCATCCTGAAATATCGCGGTATCGCTTATCGGCGAGGGCCACACGATTACAACATCATCACGGGTGGCATCATAGTTTATCCCAGGATTGTTGCGGCTGAATCACGCCAATTGGTCGAGCGCGGACAAATAAAAAGTGGGCTGGAAGCCTTCGACAAGTTACTCGGCGGCGGCATCGAAGAAGGGTCAAGTACACTGATTTCCGGCCCGCCCGGTACTGGTAAATCCAGCCTTGCCACGCAATTTGTAAAAGCCATGACAGGTCGTGGCGAAAGCGCGTCTATGTTCCTTTTTGAGGAGTCGTTTAACACCTTGCTTAATCGCAACAAGGGCATCGGCCTGGATTTACGTGAACCTTATGAATCCGGTTTGCTGAAAGTGTATCAAATTGATCCGGCGGAAATGTCGCCGGGAGAGTTTGCACATGCGGTGTGTCGCTCGGCGGATAATGGCGCAAAAGTGATTGTGATTGATAGCCTGAATGGCTATCTCAATGCGATGCCGGATGTGCGCTTTCTGTCGACCCATTTACACGAAATTCTGACTTACCTGGGGCAGCGGGGCGTGGTGACCTTTTTGGTTGGCGTTCAGCAGGGGATGGTAGGGAACATGTCCACGGGTATCGACATCAGTTATATAGCAGACAACGTACTGATTGTGCGTTATTTCGAATCCCGTGGCTCCGTGGAAAAAGCGATCTCCGTATTCAAAAAGCGGGGCAGCGCACACGAAACCGCATTGCGGCGTTTCAGTATTAGCAAGCATGGTATTGAAGTCGGTGCTGTGTTGGATAATTTTCAAGGTGTATTGACCGGTGTACCGACCACGATCAGTTCATTGCATGATGTTCCCCTGCAGGAAAAGAATAGCTAGATGCACTATTTGATTGTGGAATTCGGGGTGCTGTAAACGATGAATGCGGAAAACCGTTTATTGATTTATGCACCCACCGGCAAGGACGGTCGACTGCTGGCGGGCGTGCTCGAACGCGCGCAGATGGTCTGCCATGTTTGCGCGCATGTTAATGACGTGTTTGAAGAAATGGCGAAGGGCGCCGGTGCCATTATCCTGGCCGATGAAGCCCTGTCCATTGAATTTCTGAAAACCATACGCCAACTACTCAATAATCAACCCAGCTGGTCTGACTTTCCCTTTGTAGTCCTGCGACAAACCGCACCGGACACACCGGAGATGCGCAGCCGTTACGTTAAATTAGGCAACGTCACCTTATTGGATCGGCCGGTCAGAAGTGTCACGCTGGTGAGTGCTGCTACTTCTGTCTTGCGCGCGCGGGCGCGGCAATATGAAATGCGCGAAATTGATCGCCGCAAAGATGAATTCCTGGCGATGCTCGCCCATGAGTTGCGCAATCCGCTCGCGCCGATCAGTGCCGCTTCGAGGTTGCTCAGTATTCCCACCCTGGATCGTGAAAAAATCCAGCACACCAGCGAAATTATTTCGCGTCAGGTGCGCCACATGACTGGCCTTATCGACGACCTGCTGGACGTTTCCCGCGTGTCGCGCGGTTTGGTCACCCTTGATCAGGGCATTCAGGACGCCTGGCAAATTGTAGCCAGTGCAGTTGAGCAGGTGCGGCCGTTAATGGATGCACGGCAACATCAATTAACCGTGCGCGATTCGCCTGTATCTGCCTCTATTTTGGGTGATCAAAAAAGGCTGGTGCAAATCGTCGCCAACATTCTCAACAACGCCGCCAAATACACACCGGCCGGCGGCCACATTGCACTGACTGTCGACGTTGATGATGCGAACGTTGTGTTTACCGTAAAGGATGATGGCATTGGGATGGAGCCCGAGGTGTTGGAGCGTGTATTCAATATGTTTGCCCAGGGCGAACGCAGTTCAGATCGTACCCAGGGCGGCCTGGGAATTGGGTTGGCGATTGTCAAAAGCCTCGTGCATTTGCATGGCGGCAGGGTCACTGCCCACAGCGCCGGTTTGGGCAAGGGCAGTACATTTACCTTGACCTTGCCGCGTGTTGCCGACCAGCACCGCGCGGTTGAAAACAGTTTGCCAGAGATACAGCCCGCATCCGCATCGCACAGTATTTTAATTGTGGACGACAATGTGGACGCCGCCGTAACCCTGGGGAATATTCTGGAAATTTCCGGTTACGATGTGAGCATTGAACACAGTGCCAGGGCAGCACTGGAACGCGTGGCCGACACGGCGCCGAATGTGTGCCTGCTCGATATAGGTCTGCCCGACATGGACGGTATCAACCTTGTCAGGCAGCTTCGCAATCGCCCTAATACGTCTTCCTCGCTGATGATCGCGATTACCGGTTACGGCCAGAACAGCGACCGGCAAAAGTCCCTGCACGCCGGTTTTGATCATCACCTGGTGAAGCCGGTTGACCTTCCGCAACTGCTCAGCATTTTGTCTTCGCT
>CAMLOU010000236.1 GCA_946481735.1 uncultured Cellvibrio sp. | reverse complement strand
TGGCATTGCTGATGCCGCTGACATTGGTGCGCGCCTGGGAGGTGCCGTAATAACTCACGTTGGATGCGCCGGAGGCTTCTATCTCCAACGTCTCGGTGGCATAGACATCGGCGTTGGAGGCGCCGGCCAGGCTGGTGCGGGTGACGCGCGTCTTTAACGGAGCGGCGTTGTAATGGCTGGCCCCGGCCAGGTTAACCTGCTGGCGATTTACCTCGCCAGGCTGCTTAAAGGTCAGATGAGACGCGCCGGTCAGGTCCGCGCGCAGCTCATCGCCCTGCAGCTGGTCGATGTTCATATGGCTGGCGCCGGTCAGGTTGAGCGTAAGCTGCTTGACCTGCAACTTGCCCACATTCAGGTGACCCGCCCCGGTGACGTCAATGTGCAGCGTGTCACCAGACCAATCCCCACTCTTTACCTGCCCGGCGCCCGTCAGGGTCAGCCGCTCCAGTTGTTTCAGTGTGATCGTAAAGATCACCTCATCGCTGTCGTCCCAATCGAACCAGCGCCAGCCGGTGGAGCGGGTATTCAGGTAGAGGGTGCCGTCCTTTTGATGGATTTCTACGTCCTTCATGACCTCGTCGGTGGCGGTGATGGCCAGCGCCTCCTGCTCACCCTGGGCCAACAGCATCTGACCCGAGCCGCGCAGGTTGATGTGTGTGATATTTTCCAGCGCAAAGGCTCGGGTGTTTTTGTCGTCGGCACTGGCCAGCAGCGGTTGCCACAGCAACAGCAATAACGCGATCGCTTTAAAGGTGTTCATGGTGTGCTCCGTCAGTAGGGTGTAAAAGCCGTAAAGCCGTGATCGTTACTGCCTTGGATGCGGGCGGGCGGGCTTTTGGATTCACCCCTTGCCGGGATTCTTTCGCAGCCGGGTTTAGCCGTTTTGGGAAACCCGCCCAAACGCACACTTGCCCGGCAAATACAAGACTGGTCTGGGCCGCCGTTTTGCGGATAATGCTCTTCACACGCAGGCCAGCCCTGGCCGCTGTCACGCTCCGTTAACCAGGTTTACTCCGTTAATAAGTTAAGAGTTACCCGCTATGAACAGTATCTCCCAACGCATTGCCGAAGAATTAAGTGTCAACGAACAACAAGTCAGCGCCGCCGTCGCGCTGCTGGATGAAGGCGCCACGGTTCCTTTTATCTCCCGTTACCGTAAAGAAGTGACCGGCGGGCTGGACGATACCCAGATGCGGACCCTGGAAGAGCGGCTGCGCTACCTGCGCGAACTGGAAGAGCGCCGCGCCGCGATCCTCAAGAGCATTACCGAGCAGGAAAAACTGACGCCCGAACTGGAGCGCGACATCCTGCAAGCCGATACCAAAAACCGCCTCGAAGACTTATACCTGCCCTACAAACCCAAGCGCCGCACCAAAGGCCAGATCGCCAAAGAAGCCGGCCTTGAACCCCTGGCCGAAGCCCTGCTGGCCGACCCCACATTGAACCCCGAAGCCGAAGCGGTTAAATACCTGAACGCCGAACACAAGATCGACGACGCCAAGGCTGCGCTCGATGGAGCCAAATATATCCTCATGGAAAAATTCAGTGAGGACGCCGAACTGCTCGGCAAGCTGCGCCACTTCTTGCAACAGGAAGCCACGATCAGTGCGCGGGTTGCTACGGGCAAAGAAGCTGACACCTCGCAGGAAGTACAAAAATTTCGCGACTATTTTGAACACGACGAACCGCTTAAAAGCACACCGTCACACCGCGCGCT
The DNA here is from genome assembly GCA_946481735.1 of uncultured Cellvibrio sp. The sequence continues at coordinate 1,954 of CAMLOU010000236.1, read as the reverse complement.
TGCCATGTTCCGTGGCCGCAACGAAGGTGTGTTGACCATCGCCATCAAAGTCGGCGACGAAGAGAGCCGCGTGGGCCACCCCTGCGAAACCATGGTGGCGGAACACTGGCAAATCCGCGACCAGGGCCGCGCTGCCGACACATGGTTGGCCGAAGTGGTGCGCTGGACCTGGCGAGTAAAATTGTTAACCCATCTGGAAACAGATTTGCTCGGCGAACTGCGCGAAAAAGCCGAAGAGGATGCAATCAAAGTCTTCGCCTCTAACCTGAAAGATCTATTGCTCGCCGCACCGGCAGGGCAAAAAGCGACCATCGGCCTCGACCCCGGCATGCGTACCGGCGTCAAAGTGGCGGTGGTCGACGCGACCGGCAAAGTCGTGGACCACTGCGCGATCTTCCCCACGCCGCCGTTTAACAAAATCGCTGAATCGGAAAAAGTGTTGGTGGCGCTATGCAAAAAACACAACGTGGGTTTGATCGCCATCGGTAACGGCACCGCCTCGCGCGAAACCGAAAAATTTGTGAAAGACGTATTAAAAACCCACAAAGATATTCAAGCCACCAGCGTGGTGGTTAATGAAGCGGGTGCCTCGGTTTACTCCGCCTCGGAATTCGCCGCAAAAGAATTTCCCGATCTGGACGTAACCATTCGCGGTGCGATTTCAATTGCACGCCGGTTGCAAGACCCGCTCGCCGAACTGGTGAAGATTGATCCCAAATCTATTGGCGTGGGCCAATACCAGCACGACGTATCCCAATCGCAACTGGCGCGCTCACTCGACGCGGTAGTAGAAGACTGTGTGAACGCCGTCGGTGTAGAAGTCAACACCGCCTCCGCCGCCTTGCTCGCGCGGGTATCCGGTTTGAACTCCACCCTCGCCAACAACATTGTGGAATTCCGCAACCAGAACGGCGCCTTTACTTCCCGCGCCGCGCTGAAAAAAGTCCCGCGCTTTGGCGAAAAAACGTTTGAACAAGCCGCAGGCTTTTTGCGCGTTGCCGGTGGTGAAAATCCGCTGGACGCCTCAGCGGTTCACCCGGAGTCCTACACTGTGGTGGAAAAAATTGCCGCAAAACATGGCCGCGATATTCGCGGCGTTATCGGCGACTCCACCTTCCTGCGCGGCGTAAAACCGGCTGAATACGTGGATGAAAAATTTGGCTTACCCACCATCACCGACATCCTCAAAGAACTCGACAAACCCGGCCGCGACCCGCGCCCGGAATTCAAGACCGCACAATTCCAGGAAGGCGTGGAAGAAATCACCGACCTGATTCCCGGCATGATCCTCGAAGGCACCGTCACCAACGTCACCAACTTCGGCGCGTTCGTGGACATCGGCGTGCACCAGGACGGCCTGGTACACATCTCCGCGTTGTCCAACACCTTTGTAAAAGACCCGCGCGAAGTCGTAAAAGCCGGGGACATCGTAAAAGCCAAAGTGATGGAAGTTGACGTACCGCGTAAACGCATTGCGTTGTCCTTGCGTTTGGACGATACCCCGGGTGAGAAAGTTGAAGGCAACAGTAAAGGCGGTAAGGGTGGGCAGCGCACATCACAGAACCAGCAGCGCAATGCGCAACGCAACAATCCGGCACCCGCCCCGGCTATGGGCAGTATGGGCGCGCTTTTGCAGCAGGCGATGAAGAAGAAGTAATTGGGTTATTGCTGAAGAGAAACGAAGAAGCCGCGCAGAAATGTGCGGCTTTTTTATTTCATATTAGTAACCCGCAAACCAGCGCACCGAGCTCTCGCTTTAAAAATTGCTTGTACAAAAACACCACCGCATTCAATGCGGTTTTCTGTGTGTTGATAGCGACGTTGCGGTTGCTGGCCAAGTGGCTCAGCCATGCATCCACTTCTTCGGGCCCCATACTTTCCGGATGTCTGCGTTTATGGAAACGAATGAAGTCCAGAATCCAGGTGCAGTAGGTCTTCTCGGTGCGGTATGCCA
>CAMLOU010000235.1 GCA_946481735.1 uncultured Cellvibrio sp. | reverse complement strand
TGGAAAATGGCAAACCACCCGCACTCAACGATGCGATTGATAATGACAAATGGTTTGATGACACCTCTGATGGGCCGGTGACGGCAACGATTATCTTTAATGATGGTTCAACCGCTTCCGTGGTGCACGGTTGGGTCGTGTGCACCGACCCCGGTTTTGCACCGCAAACCCGCAACGTAGTGTCCACCTGGGACGATGCGTTTTCAACCTGGGTTGAACAATTAAATTTAATACCGGCGATGCACGCCAACGGCAGTTACAACACCGACTACACCGCCTCGTTTGACGAACATGTGATGCCGATCTTTCACGGCGCTCTGTTGCAGCGCTGGAACACCAACTTGCCCAGTGCCGGCGTGAATGGCCACAACTTTGTCGCCTCCATAAAACCCGGCGACAATCCCAAAGAAAAAATTCCTAACCTGAAAAGCTTGATTCGCGACCCGAATAATCCACAGGAAGATTCGGAAGGCGTAAAGATGCCGCTCGCCCTGGGCGATGCGATGAAAAGTTTTTTAAGCCTGACACCGACCCAATATTTTCTGTTGATGCAATGGTACGACGGAAAATCCGTGGCGGCCGCGCCGGTCATGGGCTTCGGCGAGCAGCTTGACCAGGTGGTGCTGGAAAATTGCCTGGGCGGACGTTATTCACCCGGTATCGACCTGACGTTTATCGTGCGCGATGTGAATTTGTATGCGCAGCAATGGCAAGGCGCAACCGGCCCCTTCCGCATCAATATGCAACCGCTGGATTACAGCAAGGCCACAAGCGATCAACCGTTTTTGCAGGAAGGCTATGTGCCGCTACGCACGGCACCCGTCGAGCCAGGCGATTTATGTAAATTTATGTCCTTACCCTGGCATACGGATTACAACAGCTGCGCCACACACACACCGGACCCAAATCCCCGCGGCAACAATACGCTCTACTGGTCCTGGCCAGCGCAGCGCCCGGTGAATGTGTACCCGGCGGATCAATGTACTTACAGTAATGGAAAATGGAATCTCGGCGGGCAGGTCTTCAGCGTGCGCGGCAATGAAGGACAAGGCACCTATAGCGATTTTCCGCAACAGGAAGGCCGTTACCAGTGCTATTTTGACTTCGTGCAAAATTGGCAAAAAGTGGGCTTTGTGATTCAGGGAACGCAAATTCCCGATGGCAAAGGCGGCAATTACGGCAAGGATAAATTCCTTGAAGTCGCCAGCCTGTTTACCACGGATGGACAAACCGTGCAGCCCTGGCCAACGTCAGCAATACCCGGCTATGTTCCGCCTGACAATTGTGGGCCGGCATAATTTTCTATGGCTGCAAAAAAAACCATTGCCATTATCGGTGGCGGACCTGCGGGGTCCGCCACCGCTATAGCACTGCTTAATGCGTTAAAAGCGCAACGCAGCACTGAAGATATAGAACTATGCCTGTTTAATCGGCCCAAGGCCAAAGGCTGGAACGTCGGCGAAACCATTCCGCCCGCCGCAACCGGCGTTTTACATGAGCTGGGTGTTCCGCATATTCTGGATAAACAGATACACAGTGAATGCACCGGCAGTTTATCTGTGTGGGGCAGCGACCAGGCGGTGGCAAACGATTTTATGCTGGACCTCAGCGGCACCGGTTTTCATTTAAACCGCACAGCCTTCGATGCAAGGCTGTTACAAACTGCCCAAGCCTGCGGAGCACATTTATTTGACGGTTACAGCTTACGTTCCGCCCGCGATGATTATGTTCTGGATTTTGTAGTAAACGGCGAGACGAGAAGTTTTCATGCCGACTTCGTGGTTGACGCCAGCGGCCCAAGCGCTGCTTTTGCACGACGCCTGGGAATTGCCCGCAATGTAATTGACGAAGTGATCTCTGTTTACGCACGCATCCCTTGTTATTCCGAAAGTTTTCCCAGCCATACACTGATTGAAGCCACCGCGCACGGCTGGTGGTATGTATCAAACATTCCCGGCAATCAATGCATGGTGTCTTTCACGACGGACAAACAGCACATTGCTGAACATCATCTGCTGCACGGCAATCACTGGCAGCATGGGTATGCGCAAACCCGCTGGATAAAACAATTCCTGCCCGTCGATGATTTACGGGATGCCGAACTACATACCGCTTCTGCCTGCTCAGCCATTTTATCCGCCTGTGTCGGCGAGCGCTGGCTAGCCGTAGGCGACGCGGCAAGCAGTTATGATTCGATTAGTTCGGCAGGTATTACCAAGGCGTTATTGCAAGGCAAACAGGCGGGTGAAGCAATTGCCGATTTCCTGCTCGATAATAACAGTGATAGCCTTGCACGCTATCAGGACAGCGTCTTTGAGCAATTCAATCAGTATCTGGGATTGCGTCATTACCTTTACCAACGGGAACAACGTTTTGCCGACGACAGCTTCTGGCAGCGACGCATAAATTTATAATCATCGGTTTAAAAATTTACATGCCATTCATTCAATCCGCACCACCAGTTTCCGCATCGCTTGTTTAATTAACGGAACAAATAATCCGCACGGCTTTCCTAAAACTCGAATCTTGTCTTTCGACGATTTAATTTTTCTGCCGCTGTGTTCGCCATATCACATAGCGACGTTGTGATGCCTGTTCAGAAGGAATGACCGTATGAATCCCTCAACGCAAAAACCGATGATCATTATTACCGGCGCCGCAGGCAATCTTGGGCAAGCACTGGTCGGTGCATTGAAACAGGATTATCGCGTTATCGGGCTCGACAGAAAATCTGCCGAGGGCGTTGCAAAAAGTTTTTCGATTGATCTCACCGCGCCTAAATCCGTGAAAGATACGTTTCAACAGTTACTGGAGGAAGAAGGTGATGAAATTGCTGCGGTGATTCACCTCGCAGCTTATTTTGATTTCACTGGCGAGAAATCTCCGCTGTACGACAAGGTGAATGTGGAGGGCACGCGCCTGGTACTGGACGCTTTGCAGGCCTTCACCGTCAATCGCTTTATTTACGCCAGTACCATGTTGGTTCACGCCCCTGGCTCTCCCGGTCAAAAAATTGATGAAACCAGTCCTATTGATCCACGCTGGGCGTATCCTGAATCCAAGGCTGAAACCGAAGCGGTTATCCAGCAACATGCGCAAAAAATTCCCTACACGCTATTACGCCTGGCCGGTATTTACGATGAACATACTGCAGTCCCCACACTGTCCCACCAGATCGCGCGCATTTACGAACGGCGGGTAAAAGGCAAATTGTATTCCGGCGATACTGCCGCAGGGCAGGCCTTTTTGCACAAAGACGACATGGTTGCGGCGTTCCTGCGCACGATTGAACACCGCCACAATTTACCAAAAGAACATGCCCTGTTAATCGGCGAACCGGTTTGTCTGAGCTATGACACCTTGCAAAACCGTATCGGAGAATTACTGCACGGCGAATCGGAATGGCACACCTACACCGTACCGGAACCTGTCGCCAAGATAGGCGCATGGCTGGAAGAAAAAACCGAACCGGTCGTGCCCGATGACTTTGATAAAGGTGAAAAACCGTTTATCCGCGCCTTTATGATCGACATGGCATCGGATCACTACGAACTGGATATTCGCCGCGCGCGCGACGAACTGGCGTGGGAACCGCAGCATGCGCTCTATGATGTGTTGCCGGTGATGATTGACAATATGAAAAAAGATGCGTTGGCCTGGTATGCCGCCAACAAAATCACTCCACCGGATTGGGCC
>CAMLOU010000234.1 GCA_946481735.1 uncultured Cellvibrio sp. | reverse complement strand
TGCTTATGACGTTATGGAGTTGCGACGATGAATATCGACTGGATGCCTTACCTTTCCGAATTAAAAACCATCGCGATTGCCCTCAGTGTTGCCCTCGCATTATGGCTGGCGGCACACCTGGCGACACGCGTCCTGACCCGCTTTACACAACCGTTTTTATTTCCGCGCCTATTGATGGAGCAGGTAAAGCCGCCGCTGCACCTGATTGTGCCATTGCTCGGTGTGCAAACGGTATGGACGGCGGCGTCGGATGATTTGTTGTGGGTGTCGGGGCTGCGTCACATTACCTTATTGTTAATCATCGGCGCATTTACCTGGCTCGGCTTGCGTGTGGTATTGGCGGCACAGAATGTGATTATCCATCACCATCCGGTGAATGTCGTTGACAACCTCAACGCGCGGCGCATCCAGACGCAGACCAAAGTGCTGGTGCAGACGCTGAGTTTTTTCGTGTTGCTTTTCGGCGCCGCCGCCATGCTGATTACCTTTCCGGCGGCGCGTCAATTTGGTACGAGTATTCTTGCCTCCGCCGGTCTTGCCGGTCTCGCCGTCGGTTTTGCGGCCAAACCGGTCCTGGGTAATTTAATTGCCGGCTTGCAGATTGCCTTTACTCAACCGATCCGGCTGGATGACGTGGTGATTGTGGCCAACGAATGGGGCCGCATTGAAGAAATTACCGGGACTTATGTGGTAGTAAAAATCTGGGATGAACGGCGCCTGATTGTGCCGCTGCAATGGTTTATCGAAAACCCCTTCCAGAACTGGACGCGCACTAACTCGCAACTCATCGGCTCCGTCTTTTTCTGGATGGATTATTCCGTACCTGTCGATCCACTACGCAAGGAACTGGAACGGTTGCTAAAGGAGGTACCGGAATTATGGGATGGTCGTGTCAGCGGTTTGCAAGTCACCGAAACCACCGAAAATTCCGTGCAGATTCGTATATTGGCCAGCTCCGGTGACTCGGGCAAAAACTTTGACCTGCGCTGTTATATCCGGGAAAAGATGATCAACTACATTGCGTGCAATTATCCGGAAGGCTTGCCTAAACTGCGCGCGACCTTGAGCGAAGACAAGGAAAGAGTCGAAACTTCAACCATCAGTGAACCGGAGCGTCAGCCTCCGGTGTAGTGCGGGGCTGACACAAGCGTTCGTACCAATAGGGAATGCGTAACAAACCGTAGCGTGCAGCGGCCCGACGCACATCGTTGCGGTCGCCTTCAAACCTTAACGTCTCGCTGACCACGACGGCTTGCCCCTGACATTTCATTGCACATGCAAAACACACGACACCGTTAAGCGCATCATCCGACTCTGCCAGGCCGGTGTTTGCCAGGGCGATTTTTGCCTTGCTGCGCTTCAAGGCACCGGTGGCCATTTCACGTGCCACCTCTTCGCTGGTTAATCCAAAAAGTTCTATCGTATGTAAGCTAACGCCCAGACACATTTGCTTGGATTCCTTTGAATAGACGACGTAACCGGTTTGCAAAACCGAGCCGCACCCGGGGATGTCTGCCAACATGGACGCTTGCATACCAGCCGTGCAGGATTCAGCTGTCGCCAGTGTCAGTTTCTGTGCCACTAAAAAATTGATGAGCTGTTCAATGCTGTACATAAATGCAATTCCTGATTGCTCCGACTGGTTGCGTTATAGAAGTTTGCGACTCAGATAAAGTTCCGACACTCTCTGACGAACAATTATTTTTTGCCACAGGTTCACCACAGAAAACTCTGCTGTAGCGCATTCCGGTGCGCTACCGATTTTGTGTTTCCGATGAATTATTGGGTGAAAAAAATTTCGCTGCTTCAACACAAAATCCCCGAACTTCTTTTATGTGACCCAGTCATCATAAACAAGTCTGTGCAATTCCTGAATGCGGTTTTTTCCGCCCGAGAGCGTGGAATTGCGCCAGAAAAATTTTTACATTTTTTTATTACTTTTATTTATTTTTTAATACTGTATTTATAAATGGAGGAAGTTATGGGACACGCTGTTGCGCTCTCCCGGTTTGAAAGTTTGGACGTTATGTTAACGCGCAACCAGCGGTATTCGCGTAAACCGCAAGCGGAAAAGCAAAAGAAAAAAATTCTCTTTGTCACCTCGGAATATAGCGACCTGGTAAAAGTCGGCGGCTTGGGTGATGTCTCTTCTGCACTCCCTAAAGCTCTGGCACCGGATTACGATATTCGCGTATTAATTCCCGGTTATCCGCAAATTATCAACAGCGGTTTTCCGCTGCGCATCGTCGGCAGTGTGCCGGCCCTGGGCGAAATTCCCGCCTGCCGCATCGGGCGCATGAACCTGCCCAGCGGGCAAATTCTTTATGTGCTTTTGTGTCCGGAATTGTACGAGCGGATGGGTACGCCTTATGGCGATAACCACGGCCAGGATTGGCCGGATAACCCTGTGCGTTTTGCGCGCCTGGGCCTGGCGGCGGCGGAGATTGCGGCAGACCAGGCGAGCCTTCGCTGGCAACCGGACCTGGTGCACGCCAACGATTGGCCTGCGGGTTTGGCGCCGGCGTATATGCAATGGCGCGGCCAGGACACCCCCACCGTCTTTACAATCCACAACCTCGCGTATCAGGGGTTATGCAGTACCGAATACATTGAAACCCTCGGCCTCGCACCGGAAGCCCAACACATCAACGGCATGGAATTTTACGGCAAGCTGTCGTTCCTCAAGGCCGGCATCAACTACGCCGACCACATCACCACCGTCAGTAAAACCTACGCCTGGGAGATCACGACCCCGGCGTTCGGTTGTGGGTTGCACGGCTTGCTGAAACAGAAATTTGAGCGCGGGCAATTGAGCGGTATCGCCAACGGCATTGATGACAACTGGGACCCCAAAACCGATCATCACCTCGTGAAGACCTTCGACCCCTGCTATCGGGAAGGCAAGGCGGCCAATGCGCGTTATGTCGAGCAGATGTTCGGGCTGCATGCCGGCCCCGGCCCACTTTTTGCTGTAGTTTCACGACTGGTACAGCAAAAAGGTATTGACCTGACCATCGCTATCAGCGAGTCCATCGTCAAGCAAGGTGGGCGTCTGGCGATTATCGGTTGCGGTGAACCCGCCCTGGAGGAAGAACTGGTGAAACTGGCCGAGCGTTATCCACGGGAGGTCGGTGTGCATATCGGTTTTAACGAGACCGATGCCCGCCGCATCTTCGCCGGCAGCGACTTCCTGTTGATGCCCTCGCGCTTTGAGCCCTGCGGACTCAGCCAGATGTATGCCCAGCGGTTCGGCTCGCTGCCCATTGCGCGGCACACCGGTGGACTGGTGGACACCATCAACGACGGGGTGACCGGCTTCCTGTTTCACCAGGCCCAACCGGAGGCCTATTGGAAAGCGGTGCAGCGGGCTTTCAATGTGTATCGCTGCCCCGATTTGTTGCACGCCATGCGCAGCCACGCCATGTTGACACCCCTGACCTGGCGTCAGTCCGTGCGGCCTTATGACCAACTGTATCGCCAGTTGATGGCCAGTTCGGTAAGCCAGTTGATTCCAGCGGAGGGAGGTCTGCGCGCCTGATGGATACGCTCGCTCCGCGCCACGGTGCCCGGTTGCAAAAACACGGCACCCCGTTACAAACCCATTTACACACCCAGGCACAACAGGAAGCCATCACGCAATTTTCCCTGTGGGCACCGGATGCTGATGCGGTGGCTGTCAAGCTGGACAATGGCCAACTGCACGACCTGCAACCCCTGGCCGATGGCTGGTTCAGCCGCCTGGTGCCCTGCGGCGCCGGTACCGGCTACCAGTTTGTGATCAATGACCACCTCAAGGTGCCGGACCCGGCCTCCCGCGCCCA
>CAMLOU010000233.1 GCA_946481735.1 uncultured Cellvibrio sp. | reverse complement strand
TGCGTACTGGTGATCTCGCACGACCGTTGGTTCCTTGACCGTATTGCGACGCACATTCTCGCTTACGAAGGCGATTCGGATATTGTGTTCTTTGAAGGGAATTACACCGAGTATCACGATGACCTGATCAAACGCAAAGGCGGCGATGCGCAGCCCAAGCGGATGAAGTACAAGCCGTTGAAGAGTTAATGAAGGTTAGGTTGAGTGGTGTCGGATTACGGCTTAGCCTAATCCGACCTACGATTAATCCGACCTGCTGCGCAACCTGTAGGTCGGATTAGCCAATGGCGTGATCCGACTTTTCATTACTGCTGCAACGATAGCGCCTTTTCAATATCCACACCCACCGTCAACACCCCGATGGATGTTTCAATATTGGGAGCATAAATCGGCAGACTCACATGCACCTGGAAACGCCGGGTGGATTCGTCATAGCCTACGGGCTCAAAAAACAACATCTCTGGCGATTTATTAAAGCTCAATAAATATTTCGCCTCATCACCCTGCCAATAATCCGAGGTCATATCGCTGATGGCCACATTGTTTCCCCGCGCGTCCATCAGGATAATTTCGGTGATCAACCCCCGGCTACGGGTTTTCAACTGACGCAACTGCTGCGACAGCGGAATACCCATCAGGGATGCCGACAAGGAAAAATTACCGGCCTTGAATTCGCTTTGCCATTGCACATCTTTTTTTAGAATCTCTTGCTGGGTAACAGCTTGTTGATACTCATTCTGCGCCACGACTGCCGTGATAACCTCCGGCATGGCAACCCACTCCTGCATCAACGGCATCACCAACGCTTTAACTTTTTCCCGCTCGTAATCGGACATTTGAAAGCCTTCCGGCGCGCAGGCGTAAATGTGCTGATTAAAACGCGGGAGAAATCCGGGATGCTCATTCAAAAATGCTTTACCGAAATAAACACCCAAGGGCACATAACGATAAAAGCGGTACTGATAGGTGTCGGCGTCGATACCCAACTCAGCAGCCGCTTGTTCAAAATGTTCTTTATCCGCCAGGATGGCATCGATACGTTTGCTGAACAGCATCTTCAACATTTGTGGCAGGTTGTTTGCCGTCATCGGCTCTGAATAGCCCGCCTCTTGCAACCATTCCGCCTGCTGGCTACCAAGGATCGCACCCAGCTTGTAGTCATCCTGCCAGGAGGCGGGGGCTTTCATATCCGCGCGCCAGAACCAATACCAGTTTTCCAGCACCAACGGCGCAGACAAGCTGGCGTAGTCATCAGCTTCTTCAATTGAAATCGCGGTAAAAAAACCATCCAGCTTGCCTTTGCGCACTTCCTGGCGAGCGCGCAACCAGGGCATGCTGGTGATTTGATAGGGTTGACGCAAATCTTTGAAGATGCACTCGATGTGTTCGATGGAGCCGCCGCGTACCAACTGATTTCGCTCAGCGGTGTATGCCGAGGACACATTAGTCCCCAAGACAATCTCCCGCTCCGGCAGCCCGGCCATAGCGGTATCAACGGCGATCAACAGGATAAAAAAAATAACGGTGGATTTCATACAAGCCCTAACCATGGAATTGGTTCCAAGTATAGCAGCCGATGAAATAATTCAAGGTGGGGACGCACCATCCGTGGTGCTATGCAAACAAAAAAACAGAGGGGGGTTTAGCGGGCGCGGCGTTGCTGCGGGGTCATATGCCACTCTTCAACCACAATCTCGGGGTCGGTAATACCCAACAGATACAAGCCCATGTCGCGCACCCGGCCATTCACGCCAAGGCCGAAACTGCCGTTGAGCAGCACCGTGCGATGACTGCCGGGATGGCAACGGTCGATGTGCACAATTTTTTCGCCACCGTTGTCGATGTACTTGAGCGACAACTGCACCGGGTGCGCCAGGCCTGCGGGAGTGCGCAACCAGATAGCGCAATCGAACATGCCCTGCCAGTTGCCCGAAGAGGTCCAGGCGTTGTGCTCGCTAAGCACCGACAGAGGAATATCGACCAACCAGCGTTCCTGTTGAAAACTCGCGCGCTGGACATTATTCCGTGGCGCCGGGGAGGATTGCGCTGCGCGGTTAGCCGACGGTTGCCGGGGAACAGGCTTGGTCAAGGTTGGAATGCCGGACATAAACACCTCAGGTATGGGCTTGACGTCATTTGATGGCCCAAGACTACACGCTCGGCTCCGCCAAGGATGTGATATGCGCAACACTTGGCTATGAAGATAAAGGCAATCCGGAACAGGATTGCAAGGAACAGCAGCCGGTCACGTTTAAAACCCGACAGCCATCGCAAAACCTGCGCGCACCGGTTCCGCCGCTGAATCGGGCCGGCGCGGGTTTTATGGATTACCCCTGACAAACCTGCCGACGCACACCGCCTGCTATGTTAAAATCACGCGCCTTTTATCATCTGCCCTGCCCCTGGCAGCGGCAACGTCCTACAACTATTAGATACGGAACGTACCATGCACCACACTGCCCGCAAACTTTCGCTGTCGGTCACAGCGATACTTGCAACCCTGCTTGTCACACTTAGTCCCCACACCTTCGCCGCCGTCGGCAGCCTTGACCTGACGGCCAGCGGTATCGGTTATTTTTCACTGGTTCTGTTTGTCATTGCCTACCTGCTGGTGATGGGCGAAGAACTGCTCCACCTACGCAAATCCAAACCGGTGCTGGTAGCCGCCGGTGTTATCTGGATGCTGCTGGGTTGGATTTATACCCAGGAAGGCATGCCCCACGAAGCCGAGCACGCATTCAGGCACACGCTGCTGGAATTTGCCGAGCTGATGCTGTTCCTGTTAGTCGCCATGACTTATATCAACGCCCTGGATGAGCGCAATGTGTTTGATGCCCTACGCGCCTGGATGATTCGCAAAGGGTTTAATTACAAGACGCTATTCTGGCTCACCGGTTTTCTGGCATTTTTTATCTCGCCCATTGCCGACAACCTGACTACCGCCTTGCTGATGTGTGCGGTGATCATGAAAGTGGGCGGTGAGGATAAAAAGTTTATCAATATCTGCTGCATCAACGTGGTCGTTGCAGCTAACGCCGGCGGTGCCTTCAGTCCCTTTGGTGACATCACCACCTTGATGGTGTGGCAAGCCGGCATTATTCCGTTCCAGGATTTCTTCGCGTTATTTATTCCTTCGCTGGTTAACTTCGGCCTGCCGGCATTGATCATGAGCTTCTTTATCGAAAACAAAAAACCCGACGCGCTGGACGAAGTGGTTGAGATGAAGCGCGGCGCCATGCGCATCCTCGCATTGTTTTTATTAACCATTGTGACCGCTGTGTCTTGCCATACCTTCCTGCACTTGCCGCCAGTATTGGGCATGATGACCGGCCTGGGTTACCTGCAATTCTTCGGCTTCTTCCTGCGCAAGACCCTGCCTGGTTCGCTCGCGCGCAAACGCGCCATTGCCGAAAGTCGTGGTGACCAGGCAGCCTTGCGCCGCCTGGGTGACGTTGTACCTTTCGATGTATTCAGCAAGATTGCTCGCGCCGAGTGGGACACCCTGTTGTTCTTCTACGGTGTTGTGATGTGTGTGGGCGGCCTGGGCTTTATGGGCTACCTGGCGCTGATGTCAGAAGTGCTCTACACCGGCATGGGCGCAACAGTCACTAATATTATTCTCGGTGTGGTATCCGCTGTGATCGATAACATTCCGGTGATGTTCGCGGTACTGACCATGCAACCGGATATGAGTACGGGTGATTGGCTGTTGATTACCCTGACGGCGGGCGTGGGCGGCAGTATGTTGTCTATTGGCTCGGCGGCGGGTGTGGCATTGATGGGTCAGGCACGCGGCAAGTACACGTTTATTGGCCACCTGAAATGGGCGCCGGTAATTGCCCTGGGTTATGCCGCCAGTATCGCGGCCCACATGTGGATTAACGCCGATTTGTTTGTGAAATAACGATCTTTGGGTGTCGGATTACGCCGCGCGTCGCGCGGCTAATTCGACCTACATCAGGTACACCAAACGTAGGTCGGATTAGCCAGAGGCGTAATCCGACA
>CAMLOU010000232.1 GCA_946481735.1 uncultured Cellvibrio sp. | reverse complement strand
TTAAACTTGCGTCCGGTGGTGGTTGGGCGGGGATTGTTTCGCGGAATTGATTTTTTGCGCGTAGCGAAGACGTTTGTCATGAGCTACCGTGTTTCGAAAACGCATAAGCACATTCTTTACTTGACCCTTGCACAATGCGAGTTTGGCGTTAGGGCTTTGGTTTCGAAACCCTCAAGTCAGGGACGACTTGAGGGAGCTACAAGGATGTATTTATGCGTTTTCGAAACCAAAGCCCTAATGACAAACGTACTACGAAGCACTTCCCTTCAAAACTATCTTAGCGCCCGACTTGAACTCGCCGGATGCCAAGGCTCAGGCACATAATGCGTTCTCTCCAGCGCTTTATAATGCTCCAAATCATGCGCTGGCTTCTCCAAACCAGCAGGAATCGGCTTCCCCGAAAGACTCTGGAAATACAACACACAAGAATCCCGCCAACGCACCGCATCGCGCTCCTGAATCTCCAGCAACGCCTTCACCTGCGCAAACCGCTGCGGATCAATCAAGCCCTCCAACGCATCCCACTCACGCTGCATTCCCCGCACCTGCTCAACACCCGCGTAGTATTTGTGAACCAACTCATCCCACAAGGTTCGTCCCGATTCCATCTTGTGATCCCAACTCACATGATGAAACCACAGCAGTAAATCCTCCGGCACCTTATCAATATCACCATAGATATCCCGCACCGCAGGATGATACTGCGCGACCGCGTTGGAACCCGTGGCCGTGCGATCAAAACCGATGCCGTCTTTACTCGCGCGGTGATAATAGGTTGCCGTCCAGTCAGCGCGGCCGGATTTATCGTGCCAGGGCGCGGGACCATAGTGGTGGCCTTGCGCATACAAATGGGTAAGGCCCAGGGGCGAACGATAGTTCACGCCAGCCTCGCGGGATTGCATCATTATCGCAAGCGCAGGTGCGATAAATTTTTCGTTATTGGTGAAGGTCATGCGCAGCCATTCATCGGCAATGGCTTCTGCGGTGAGCGTGTAATCCCAGGCCAAACGGCCAAAGGCATACCAGCTGGATTGCACAAACGGATGGCCGGTCCAGTTGCGGTCAGTGCCGGGATTGATGACGGCAGCCATGCCGGTGCGCGAATACTTAAACACTTTTCCTTCGAGAATCTTGCCGATGGTTGAACCAGGCCCTTTGGCGTGAGTATCGGTGTTGAGCACTTCAGTAAACAGTGGCCCTTGATAAGCGAGGTGTTTATCGAAACCAAAATATTCCTGGGTCACCTGAAATTCAATCATGGTATTGGTATTTGGCAGGTTGCCGAACAGCGGTGAGAAAGGTTCACGCGGCTGGAAATCAATGGGGCCATTTTTCACTTGCAGGATAACGTTCTCACGAAATTTTCCATCTAATGGCGTGAACTCATCGTAAGCTCCGCGAAAACGGTCTTCGATATCCGCGTTGTACACAAAGGCGCGCCAGAACACCACGCCGCCATAAGGCTTGAGCGCATCAGCCAGCATGTTGGCGCCGTCGGCATGGTTGCGACCGTAGCCTTGCGGGCCGGGTTGGCCTTCGGAGTCTGCCTTTACCAGATAACCGCCGAAGTCGGGAATATAGGAATAAATTTTCTCGGTGCGCGCTTTCCACCAGGCTTGCACGCGCGGATCGAGTGGATCGGCGGAATCCAGATCGCCAAACGCACGGGGCGAATCGTAATTAATAGAGAGATACAACTTGATGCCGTAAGGCCGGAACATGTCAGCCAGCACGGCGGCTTTTTTCAGGAACTGGTCGCTGAGGATGCGTGGGTCGGCATTGACGTTATTGATGACCGTACCGTTGATGCCAAGCGAGGCATTGATGCGCGCATAGTCGGTGTAACGCGGGTTTTTATACTCCGGCAGGCTGCCCCATTCCCACAGGGACAAGCCGGCGTAACCGCGCTCCACGAGGCGATTCAGGTTATCCCAATGGTTTACCACGCGATGCTGCACGCGCGGAGCGCTGCTGATAGCAAGATCGTTCAAATGGCGGTGGGTCTGCATTTGGCGCAGCAGATCGAATGCGCCGTAAAGCACGCCCACATCAGTGTTAGCGGCAATCACCAGTGCGTCGCGCTTGGCGACTTTGGTTTGCCCAATCAAATAACCCTCGGGGCCGAGTTTGGCCAGGCGATCATCGAGCTTCAGAGAGGCAATTAACGGCGACCCTTGCGGGGTGCCGATGACCACAGAACCTTTGCGGGCGAGATGTTTGGCCAGGGGGATGTCGGTATCCAGTAAGCCCTCAAGGCCGAGCTGCAATTCAGCGGTTGCGGCACGCAAGGTCGGTGAGTCGGCTTCGCTGACGATATGTTTGACCTGTGCACGGTATTGCTTGAGCAAGCGGGCATCGGCCACCGCCGGATAGCGCAGCCACATGTCATAACCATCTTCGGCCAAAGCTGTCTGGGCGACTAGTATACAAGTTAAGGAAAGAAACCAGGG
The DNA here is from genome assembly GCA_946481735.1 of uncultured Cellvibrio sp. The sequence continues at coordinate 1,583 of CAMLOU010000232.1, read as the reverse complement.
TAAGCAGCGTTTGAACATGATGTTAAGCCTGTTTTTATCGGTATGTGACGCGTTTATCTGCGTCGATCAGATTGGGTCGGAGAAAGGGCAAAACACAAACAATGCAAAAGATTCTGGTTAATGTCAAATAAACCAAAAGTAAAAAAGCGTCAATGTGGAACGCTGGCGAGGCAGGGGCTCAATATAAATCAGGAATGCCCAGTTGCCTGGTTGGTCTCATCGAGCCAGGGGCGCTTGCCGTCCTTGCGGGCGGGAGGCAATTGACTGATCTGGGTTTCAATCCAGGTTTTGATGTCTTCGGTTAACTGCTTGCGGTCCCGGCCTTCTGTCAGTATGGGCTCGCCGATCACGACAGTCACCGTGCCGGGGTATTTGAGGAAGTGTTTGTGGGGCCAGCATTCCGCCGCATTGTGTGCAACCGGCACCACCGGCACACCGGCGGTGCAGGCGATGTCGGCGCCGCTGCGCGCATAATTTCCTACGGTACCCAGAGGTACACGCGTGCCTTCGGGAAAAATCAGCAAATTGTTGCCTTCCTTAAGCCGCGCCAGCCCCTTGCTTTTCACATCTTTGAGCGCCTGGATCGGATTCTTGCGATCAATGGCAATGGGGCGCAGGGTGGCCAGGCCCCAGCCGAAAAAGGGAATCCGCAGCAGTTCTTTTTTGAGGATGGTGCTGACCGGGCCAAAATAATATTGGAGGAACATGGTTTCCCAGGTGCTCTGGTGTTTGGACATCACCACGCAGGGATACAGCTCCGGGTGTCGCTGGCCTACGATATTAACGCGGATGCCGCAACACACCCGCAACAACACCATCGTCAGGCGATTCCACAAGGTCACGATGCGCCAACGCCAGCTGTAGGGCAGGATCGGCTGGATGATCACCGCGATAAAACCGATGATCATCCCGGTAACATTGTGAAGAATCAGGAACAATAAACTGCGGAGGTAAAGCACTATAGATTCTCGCGTGTTGTGTTGATCAGAGAGTCGGCCGCTGCGGCCAGATCATCAAAAACCTGTACCTGTTCCAGGGTCAGCCCCGGAAAATCATCGGTGCTGTCGCTGTCCGGGTACTGCAAATCTTCAAGGGTTTTTACTCCGTTGCCGGTGCGCACCAGCCACGGCTGACAACCCTTGCTCACCGCCGCCTGCAAATCGCGCAGGGTGTCGCCGATAAAGGGCGCACCTTCGGCGGAGATATTAAATTCTGCTTCAATCGCGTCGATTAAACCGGGTTTGGGTTTGCGGCATTTACAGTGATCTTCCGGCGCGTGGGGGCAATAAAAAATCGCACTGATCTCACCACCGTGATCTTCCACCAGTTGCGTGATTTTTTCATGCATGGCTTCCAGGTCGTCAAGATCAAATTTGCCGCGCGCCAGACCGGATTGGTTGGTGGCAATCACCACCGTAAAGCCGGCCTGCGACAAACGGGCAATCGCCTCAATACTACCCGCAATAGGCACACACTCATCCGCCGACTTTACAAAATCCGGCCGGTCGAGATTGATCACACCATCACGGTCAAGAATTACCAGTTTCATCGCGTCTCACAGTAGGTCGAATTAGCCGCGTATA
>CAMLOU010000231.1 GCA_946481735.1 uncultured Cellvibrio sp. | reverse complement strand
GGCTTCTACCGCTGTAATCCCGGCTGCTAATGCGGCTGAGGTGTCTGCGTCGGTAGGTGCTTCTAATATGTATTACTGGCGTGGTTACGATTTGCTCGGTGGAGCAGCATTAATCGGTGATATCAATGTGAGCTCTAATGGCTTCTTCGCTGGTGTATGGACGTCTTCTGGTGATGAAGTATTGGGTACAGAGTTTGACCTGTACGCGGGTTACTCAGGTAGCGTGGGTGATTTCTCCTTTGGTTTAAGCGTCGTTAATTATATTTATCCAAATCCCAAAGGAACAAAAATGGTTCCAGTAGAAGGTGGGGCAGAAGGAGAAATGGAAGAGGCGCCGTTTGATCCGGTTAAAGTGGGTGACTATGTAGAATTGATCCCGTTCATTGGCTACGGTCCGTTCAAATTAACGTATTACGATGCAGTAGTTGCCGAGCACGAAGACTCTCTTGGCAACGAGGACTATAGCTACGCCACAGCAGAATTAAACTTCGAAAAATTTAGCTTTAAATATGGCCAGCATATGGATGACGGCGAAACAGGTATGTCTCACATCGACGCAACGTATAAGTTCAATGACAAACTGAGCTTTACTGTCGGTCAAGTTGTTGATGATGCTGATGGTACTGCTCCAGATGAAACCAACTTTATCGTGACTCTGTCGCTGCCAATTGAATAAGCATTGATTCAATTATGCAGAATTAAGGCAAGCGTAAGCTTGCCTTTCCTGTTTTTACACCACGGATAAATTGTCCACCGTTTGTATTTTTCTGTGAACATCCCCGACTAAATCAGTATGATGGGCACCTGCAACGGGTTACCTCTCTGACTTTACATCTAAGGGACACAGGAATCATGACTTCATCCCAAGAGCGGGCTGATCGCCCTCACATCCTCGTCACAGGTGGCGCCGGTTTTATCGGTAGCCATGTCTGTGTTGAACTGATTAATAGCGGTTATCTGCCTGTCGTTGTCGACAATCTGTGTAACAGCAAGCCTGAAGCACTGAAGCGGGTCGCGGCTATTGCCGGTGTAGAGCCGGTGTTTTATGAAGTGGATATTAATGATAAAGCGCGGATGCGCGAGGTATTTGCCGCCCATTCCTTTGCCGCCGTCATGCATTTTGCCGGCTTGAAAGCCGTAGGCGAGTCGAATCAGATCCCGATGAAATATTACCGCTATAACGTGGCGGGCACGCTCTCCCTGACGGAAGTCATGGAGGAGTTCGGCGTATGGAAATTGATCTTCAGCTCATCCGCAACCGTATACGGCGATCCGGTGAGCGTGCCTATTGATGAAAGTTTTGCTACCTCGGCTACCAACCCCTACGGGCGCAGCAAGTTGATGGTAGAGGAGATCCTGCGCGATATCGCCGGGGCTCCGGGCAGCGACTGGAATATTTCCCTGTTGCGTTACTTCAACCCTGTTGGCGCGCATGAAAGCGGCATGATTGGCGAAGATCCCGCCGGTATTCCCAATAACCTATTGCCTTATGTGGCCCAGGTGGCCATCGGTAAACTGAAAGAACTCAGCGTCTTTGGTGATGACTACAACACAGTGGATGGGACTGGCGTGCGCGATTACATCCATGTGGTTGATCTGGCCCAGGGCCATGTCGCTGCGCTGAAGGGATTGGATCAGGTGGGTGCCGGTTGTCGCGCTTACAACCTCGGAACCGGAAGTGGTTATTCGGTATTACAGATTGTGCAGGCGTTCGAAGCGGCGAGCGGGCGTAAGGTGCCTTACCGCATTGCACCGCGTCGGCCGGGGGATATCGCCAGCTGCTATGCCAATGCGGATAAAGCCAGGAAGGAACTGGGTTGGGAGGCGCGCCTCGACTTGCCGCGCATGATGCAGGATGCCTGGCGCTGGCAGCAGCAGAATCCGAATGGTTACGAATGACGGCAATAAATTTAAGCAAGGTGTGGGGCGTTTATGACGAATGTGTTGTGGTTGTTGTTGGGTGTGGGTTTACTGACGGTTGGTGGTGAAGGCGTTGTGCGGGGTGCGCTGGCCGCCGCCCGCAGACTGGGTGTTTCACCGCTGTTGGCTGGTCTGGTGATTGTCGGTTTCGGTACCTCCGCGCCGGAGCTGGTGGTGTCGGTGAAAGCGGCCTTTGATCAACAACCGGACATTGTGCTGGGTAATGTTGTGGGCAGTAACATCGCCAACATGCTCCTGATACTGGGCGTTAGTGCGTTGATCATGCCTTTGACCATTCATATCAAATCCCTGCGGCGCGATGGTTTATCCATGTTGGCTGCGACACTGCTGTTTATGGCCTTGGCCAATCTCTATGGTTTAAGCCGCCTGGATGGTTTTATCTTATTTGGCGTGTTGGTGGCCTATCTTATCTGGGCGTATCGCAGCGAGCGTGAGCACCTTGATGACCCGGTGGCGGAGCTGCATCAGGCGGAGGCCAATGAATACGAAAACCTGCCACTGTCTATCCCCTTGACGCTGTTGTTTTTGATTGGTGGCCTGGCGTTATTGTTGCTCGGCGCGGATCGCTTCCTGGTGGGGGCGGTAGGGCTTGGCCAGATGTTCGGCGTCCCGGAGGCGATCATTGGTTTGACGGTCGTGGCGGTAGGTACTTCCTTGCCGGAACTGGCGGTGTCTATCATCGCGGCAATTCGACGTCATGCGGATGTCGCAATCGGCAATGTGCTGGGCAGTAATATCTTTAATTTATTGTCAATCCTGGGGATTGCGTCCATGTTGCAGCCGCTGCCGTTTGGTGGACGCTTGCAAATGGTGGATCAATGGGCGCTGCTGGGTGTGTCGATTTTGCTGCTGCTGTTTTTATTTTTTGGCTTACGCTTGTCGCGCGTGAAAGGTGCCGTGTTGTTGCTGGTTTATGTGGCTTATGTGGTGACGATGTTTTTTACGCAGTGATAAGACGAGGTTTTTTACGCAGGGATCAAGCGGGGTCGTTACAAGGTTTATTATGCAGGTCATGCAAAAAAGAAAAACCGGTCTTGCCTAACCAAGACCGGTTTTTTTGTGCCTATAACATTCAGACCAGTTCCTTGTCAGTTGCAAAGGATAATGCAAATGACTTGGGTCCTACGTTGATGGCGCCAGTCATGCTCATCATCGACAACATGGTTTTGATGCCGTGCTGTTTACAGAATTCGCGAAACTCAACCATCACCGGTTCATCCTTAATTTCTTCCAGTAAACCGCCGTAACTCATGGCGACTACGTCACTGGTTAATCCTTGTTTAACTTGTTTGCGCACGTGGTCCAACAGCTTCCCTACCGCGCCGATAAATCCTTTACCGGTGTCCATCTTTTCAGTTTCGCCGCGATATAGCTGCACAATCGGGCGAATATTCAGCATGCTGGCCAATTGGAAATTGATCCAGGAAATATTGTTGTCTCCTTTGCGCAGATGGCGGCGGTCGCGCATGTAGGAGAGGTCGTTAGGAATAATGTAGCCATACACGTTTTCACGCATGTCGTCGATTTCGCGGATGGCTTTGCTCAGCGGAACCTTTTCCTGGTGAATCTTTTTCACCAGTTCGTATACCAGCAGCGCATGGCCGGTAAACATGGACATGCTGTCGTACAAGCGAATGCGGAAAGGAATGCGGCTGGGGTCAATTTTTTCCAACTCGCGGAACTTGGGTTCATTAATCAGGGCCGCTTCAGAGACGCGCTTGAACACATCGCTTTTTTTGCTGTTGATGGTGACGACTTGCACCAGGTCATATTTGGGTAGCAAGCGGTGCTTGAGGATTTTGGTCATGTCATCCACAGACAGAGGATCGGATTGCGCCAGGCCAAACTTTTTCTTTGAATGATTTTTATAGAACTGCAACATGGTTTGCGGATCGCGGTAGTCAAGGTGCTGACCACCGTCATAATTAATGTAAATCGGTAGAACCTCAATGTTGTGTTGCTGGATAAACTTGGCCGGCAGATCGCAGGTGGAATCCACCGCTATACAGGTTCTTGCTGCCATGATTGTGTGCTCCGCTATTTTTACTTGTTGTTGGCTGTTTGTTGTCGATCAATGGGTTTCATGTCGATGGTGACATTATTGACCGGCGGTGGCGGTGCGGACAGCAGCCAAAGCCACTGCGTGTTGTGCGGTAGATTCACAG
>CAMLOU010000230.1 GCA_946481735.1 uncultured Cellvibrio sp. | reverse complement strand
AAATGCCACGGCAGGAGCAAACCCAGGCCGGCAGCCAGAGCCCATGGTCGCAGCATAGCCAGGGAGATCAGCCGTTTCATTCGCGTGTGTTTGCCGATAGTAAAAGTGTGTAGCGCCGGACCGACGGCGCCGGGGCAACATATCAAATCATCCGCCACAGCAACAGACAAAGTTCCGGCAGGAACCTGGAAGCGGAACCCAGGTCCATTTTTTGTGCCATTCGTGTCGGGTTTTGCGTGCTGTTTACGTTATAGGGATTGCTGCTCAGGATAAGATACGGCGGCAACCGTTATTCACGCTGGTCTTTCTATCTATCACGAGCCTCTCTATCACACGGAAATCGTCCATGTCGCCTGGCAAACCTAACCTTACGCTGGTCTCCAACCAGCCCTCTGCGCCGGGCAGCGATACCGACAATTTATCCGTTGAAGCCCTGTACCACTGTTACCGCCACAGCCTGTTGAATTACCTCGCCGGTATCCTGCCCGGCGGCCGTCAGGATGCAGCCGAAATCCTCCACGAAACCTATGTGCGCCTGTTGCGCCAGGAAGATCTGACACGCCTGCAGGAAAATCCGCGTGCCTATATCTTTGCCATTGCTACCAACCTGGTGCGCGATTCACTGCGCCGACGCAGCAGCCGTATGTTCGATGCCCACGTCGACTTTGATGAGCTGGAATTCCCCAGCGATGAATCCACCCCGACCCGGGCACTCGACTGGGAAGATTCGCTGAATCGACTCAAGCAGTCGCTACTGGAATTGCCCGTTATCACCCGCCAGATTTTTTTGCTCAGCCGATTCGACGAACTGACTTACCCGCAAATTGCCGATGCGCTTAATATCAGCACGCGCACGGTGGAACGCCACATGAGCAGCGCTATCAAAGCACTGCAACATTCACTTGAAGATTTACTATGACCCAGCCTGCTACTGAAAAGAAAACCCGTCGCGCGATCAAAGCAGAGGCTGCACTCTGGTTTGCCAAGCTGCGCGGGCCGGACAGTGATCCGGAGTTGCAGCAGGATTTTGAAGCCTGGCTGAAAGAAAATCCGGCCCACGAACTGGCTTATGAACAATGCTGCACACTGTGGCTGATGACCAATAACCTGCGCGAGGATGAAGACATCCAGCGCGAACTGATCAGTGCCCGCCAGGAGCTGGAACCCGGTTATCGCCAGCGCAGTGTCGGTTTGAACAACCCGGGCAGCTGGCTGGCGTATGCAGCGGTATTGTTGCTATTCGGGATCGGTTTTATCTTCAGCATCAATTACCTCAGCGAAGAGGAATTCAGCACGCGCATCGGTGAGCAGCGCCTGGTGCAATTGCCCGACGGCTCGACCGCCATGCTCAATACCGACACGGTCATCAGCGTGCATTATTCCGGGAAAAAACGCCGTATCCGTTTGCACCATGGCGAAGCCTATTTTGATGTGAACAAGGATAATCAACGGCCGTTTGAAGTGTCGGCTGCCGGCAGCCTGGTCCGGGCATTGGGTACCGAGTTTAATGTGGCCATTCGTGATCAGACTTTGTCGGTGGATGTGGCCGATGGTGTGGTGGAATTGAAATCCAGAAATCCCTTGAACGCCGATCAATCTATCATCACAGAAATTCGCAAGGGCGAGGCCGTCAATTATAAAAAAGGCGATGAAGCCACCAAAGTAGAAACCGCCCGACTGGCTCGTATCTCGGCATGGCAAACCCGCAAGATTTTTTTCGATTCGGATACGCTCGCGGATGCCGTGGCTGAATATAACCGTTACATCACAGAAAAAATTACCGTGGTGGATAGCGAATTAAATCAGCAACGCATTACCGGGATTTTTCACCTGGGCGATCTCGATACCTTTATCTTCAGCCTGGAACAAGCGCTCCATGCCCGCGTTGAGCGCAGCGGTAAAAATATCCTGGTGATGAAGGGATCGGCGTTGCCCGCAGAAAGCTAGCCTCACTATCCTCCATAGCGGGTTGCACGCACTGATAAACTGCGCTAAAACGCTCCCGCGTTTGTTGGCGGAGAATCAGTAGCATGAATAACACCCTAAGCCCCGAATACTTACAACGCTTTGGCGGCATTGCCCGACTGTACGGCCAGGATGCTTTGGCGGCCCTGGCCCAGGCACATTTTGCGGTGATCGGCCTCGGCGGTGTCGGCACCTGGGTGGCAGAAGCACTGGCGCGTAGCGGTGTGGGTGAACTGACCCTGATCGAGCTGGACGATGTGTGTGTGACCAATACCAACCGCCAGTCCCACGCCCTCGCCTCACAAATTGGCCGCTCAAAAAACCAGGTCATCAGCGAACGCCTGCGCGATATCAATCCTGAAATTCGCCTGCATACGCACGAGGATTTTATCGATCAGCACAACATGACAACGCTGATCGGGCAGCAGCATCACGTGGTGATTGATGCAATGGATGCGGCGCATATTAAAGCGCGCCTGGTGGCTTATTGCAGCGCGCTAAAGATTCGCTTGATAGTCGTGGGTTCATCCGGCGGGAAACGTGACCCACAGTTGGTGCGGGTTGACGATCTCGGCCGCACCGAAAGCGATCCCATGCTCGCCAAGATCCGCACGCAGTTGTATCGCCATTACCATTTTGCCCGGGACAAACAACGCAAGTTTCGCGTCGATGCGATTTATTCTACCGAGCAGATGGTGTACCCAAAGCCTGACGGTTCCGTGTGTATGGACAAACAGGTTTTACAGGACGGGGTGAAGCTGGATTGTGCCGGCGGTTTTGGTTCGTCGGTGATGGTGACTGGCACCTTCGGGTTTCTCGCCGCTAACCGCGCGATTGAACGTTATTTGCAAAAGCATTGCCGCCCTGGGCCGTCAGATTAAACCAGCCCGGCGTCGATACCTGCCATTTCGCAGGCCCGCAGCAGCATCGCCCGAAAGCCGTTATTGCGCGAGGGCGTCATGTGTTTTTCCAGCCCGGCATCGTGTAACAGCCCACCCAGATGTAACTGCGTCAATTCTTCCGCCGTTTTATTGTCGATATGAACCAACAGTAAAGCGGCCAGACCTTTGATCACCCGGCTGTCGCTGTCGAAGGCGAAACGGTGCCGGCCATCGCGATAGTCGTGGACCATCCAGGCTGCCGTTTCGCACCCTTTGACTGCATTGGCCGGATGGCGCAGCGCCGGTTTGGGCGTTATCAGCCGTCCCCAGTCGGTAATCAGGCGGTATTTACTTTGCCAGTTATCCGCCGCCAGCAGCCGGGCCAGGGACACCTCGCTCAGGTCATCATGAATCATTAACCCACCTCATCCGGCAGCCGGAATAATCGGCGCGTGTTGTTAGTGGTTTGAGCAGCAACCTCTGCAACGGATTGCTCGCGTAATCCGGCCAGGATTCGCAGCGTCTCCGGCAGATACTGCGGACTGTTGCGCTCCCCTTGACGACCGTAGAGAGGCATGTCCGGTGCATCGCTCTCCAGCAATAATGCCGTCAGCGGGACTTCGCTTACCGCTTGGCGGGTCTTATGCGCCCGCTCATAGGTAATAGTGCCTCCAATGCCGAGATAAAAGCCCATGTCAATGTAAGTCTCCGCGATCCGGGTGCTGCCGCTGAAGGCATGGATTACCCCGCCTGCCGGAGGCCGGTGCCGGCGCAAGAGTGCGATAACCTCGTTGTGCGCTTTTCGACAGTGGATGATTAACGGCATGTTCAACTCGCAGGCCAATTCCACCTGCATGACAAACAACTGCTGCTGATGCTCAAAATGTCCATCGACCAGTTTGTCGAGGCCACACTCACCCACAGCCACGCAGGGCGATGCTGTCAGGGTCTTTCGTATTTGATCACGCATCTTGTCTCGCTGCTGTGTAGACAAGTCGGCTCCGACCAGATCCTTCACCCACCAGGGATGAACACCCGCCGCCCAATAGATGCCGGGATACGCGGCACTCACCTGCGCCGCCGCTTGCCATTGGTCCGGCGCCACACCGGGGATGATTAACTGACCGACACCCACACCCTGGGCGGCCGCCCAGACCGCCGCGCGGTCAGGATCAAACGCTGCAAAATCGAAATGACAATGGCTGTCTACCAGCGGGGGGATTACTGACATGAAAGCTCCTCTCCACATAAAGCAGGCCACATAAAGCAGGCCA
>CAMLOU010000229.1 GCA_946481735.1 uncultured Cellvibrio sp. | reverse complement strand
TTACCGCAACATCTTCATCAGTTGTCAGTGCAAGATTTGATGCGACCGGCGCATCGTTTACCGGTGCAACATTAACGGCGACCCTACTGGTAACACTGCCACCCTGACCATCGGAAATCACCACAACAAAACTGTCAGTGCCATTGAAATTGGCAGCTGGGGTGTAAACAAAATCACCGGTTACCGGATCGAGAGTGACGCTGCCGTTAGCGGGTGCAGCGCCCAAGGTATAGCCCAAGGTTTCACCATCCACGTCAGAGGCCAGCACCTGCCCTGCAACGGCGGCATCTTCATCGGTGCTCAGGTTCACATCAGCGGTAACAGGAAGATCATTGACCGGTGTCACTGCGACACTGATTGTACTGGTGGCGCTGTTGCCGCGCGCATCAGTGATGGTAACGACGAAGCTGTCATCGCCGTGGTAGTCGGCAGCGGGAACGTAAACAAATTGACCGGTGGTGGTATCCAACACCACCGAGCCGTGCGCGGGTTGGGTCGTAATCTGATACGTCAGCGCATCGCCATCAGCGTCCGTTGCCAGGATACGGCCGGTGATAGCCGTATCTTCGTCGCCCTGGATATTAAGGTCAGCGGTCACCGGTGGATAATTGATACTGCGGGCTTCCTGTTGCGCCGGCGCTGTAGGCGGCGGCAGGGAATCATTAAATTCAAAGCGATCTAGTTCAGGCGTATCGATTGCCAAGCGGGCCAGTTGCACAAAGCTGATGCCACCCCCACCGGCACCGCCCGTCAAACCCGCCGCCGTATCTTCCAGCTCCTCCAGCAGATCACCGCCCTGCTCCAGGATTGCCAAGGCTTGCCGGACTGATTCATCGTCCACCGCCGCTTCATCGGCACCAGCGGCCAGTTCATCCCACAAGTCACGCCCCATGGCCACTTCCTGATTCCCCGCGATAGCCACGGGAATACCATCACCAAAATCCAGTTCTACACTGGCACCGGCAGCGGTCACTATCACTTCATCGGCATTTACCAGGCTACCGGCTTGAAGCGGGCGCAGACTACCGTCCGGGGATTTGGCCCAGACTTGTCCCTGGGTATAAGTGACTGTGGCGACGGTTTTACTCATAAGGTGCTCCGCAAACGGGTATCAGGTTAAGCGCCCGGGTCTGAGTTGGGCATAATGGCGCGCACTTTATGTTGAAGTGAACGCCAAGGATATTGGACTGAAGGACAATATAAGGAACGGGAAAACCTGGGGCCGGAGAAGGAGATAATAGGAGCCGGCATTTATGCCTGGCCCGCAAGCACCAGCACCAGGTGCAGCCGGTCGCGCACCCCCAGCTTTTCAAAAGCCGCGCTCAAGTGCGCTTTCACCGTGCGCTCCGTAATGCACAAATCACGGGCAACCTCTTTGTTGGTTTTACCCGCGGCCACGGCATCAGCCACAGCTCTTTCGCGTGGCGTCAGATCCTGTAAACGTTGCTCCGACGGGGATTCAGGCAACCGCTTCGCGCTTCCAAGAACCAGCTGCCGCATCAAGTCAGCCCCCAGCCATAACCCCTTGTGTCGCACCACCTGGCTCACCTGTTCAAGTACGGCCGGCGTTGCCAGGTAATGCAGATAACCGCAGGCTCCTGCGGCCAACACCTTTTGCGCCTCAGCCAGATTCTCCTGCCGCGTCAGGGCAACGACCGGCGCTTCCAATGCCACACAGGTGTACAAATCCCGGTCACCATCCGGTTCCAGCAATAACCAGACAAGATCAGCAGAGGATACGCGGGGCAATTCGGCGCACGAGCAACACCATTGTGCATCGGGGAAGGCCTGTTGCCAGCGCGGCGAACGAACCGCTGCGGGGCTGATAAAGAAGTGGCGTGTCATCGTTCCGTCAGGGCGTTCTGTTGTGCACGCAGCACCGGCTTCAACAAGTAGGCGAGCACGGTCTTTTTGCCGGTGAGGATGTCAACCTGGGTTGTCATGCCCGGCATGATCGGCAGGGCCGGATCAAACCCCGCACGGTCCGTGCGCACGCGCACCAGATAAAAGGTGTTATCGCGTTCATCGGTTATCGTATCGGCGCTGATATGTTCCAGTGTGCCGGTTAACCCACCGTAGACCACAAAGTCATAGGCGGTAAATTTCACGATGGCCGGCTGCCCCGGCCGTAAGAAAGCGATATCTTTGGGCGCTACCTTGGCCTCAATCAATAATTGATCATCCAAGGGGATAATCTCCAACACCTGATTACCCGGCTGCACCACGCCGCCCACGGTATTAACCAACAAGCGTTGTACTGTGCCTCTGACCGGTGAGCGTATCTCGGCATATTTAATGCGGTCAGCCAAGCCCCGACTGCCCTCCTCCAGACTGGCCAGTTTGCCCATGACTTCCGATAACTCGTTGCGCCACTTGTTGTTGATGGTTAATTCCACCTCGCGCACCTTGCCTTCCGCTTCCGCCACTGCCGCTTCCGAGCGCGCCAGTTGGGCCAGCGCCTGCTTCCGCGCTCCATCGGCATTGGATACCTCGCCTTCCAGGCGCAATACTTCAACTTCCGAGATGGCACCGCTGGCAAGCAGGGGTCTGGTGACCTGCAATTCCTGTCGTGCCAGCTCATGGGCGCGGGTGGTTTGCGTCACCTTGGCCTGGATTTCCTTGTATTCCTCTTCCCGTTGCACCTGTTGATCCCGGGCGATACGGAGCTGCTCGGCTCGCTCCAGTAAACTGGTTTCAAACAGGCGCTGTTCATAAGCTGCCACATCCGGAGCCTCGCTCATGACATCCGGCGGCAAGACAAAAGCTGCCCCACTGGTCAGGGCCTTCAGGCGTTCCGCCTTGGCTTGCAGGGAAAGGTACTGGGCGCGGCTCTCGCGAAAACTGGAGATAAAACGCGTGGGATCGATACGCAGCAACAAATCCCCCGCCTCGACCACCTGGCCTTCGTGTACCAGAATCTCGTCCACCACGCCGCCGTCAAATGACTGGATAACCTGGAGTTGGCGCGATGGAATAACCCGCCCTTCGCCCCGGGCAACTTCATCCACACTGGCGAATGCGGCCCATACCAGCAACAGCAACAACACCAGCGCCATCACATAGAGCAAAGCCCGCGCGCGCAAGGGTTCCTGTTGCAGCCGGGCCCAGTCGGCCTCGGTGACCCAATCTGTGGAGTCGTTGAGCGGGGTGAGCCAGCGGGCATAGAGGCGCTCGATAACACGACTGGCCGGACCACCGGCTTTTTCCAACCAGCGTCCCAGGCGTGCAAACCAGCCCTGTTCTTTCGTGACCATCAGGAAGCCCTCCCGATGCGCCCCTGGCGCAAGGCTTCAACGACCTGCTCTTTAGGACCATCAGCCACGATCTTGCCGGCATCAATCACGATAATCCGATTTACCAGTTCCAGCAGCGACGTACGGTGGGTCACCACCACCAGGGTCTTGCCATGGGCATAGTCACGCATGTGGTGCTTGAAGGTTTCTTCGCTGGAATGGTCCATGGCACCGGTGGGCTCGTCGAACAACAAGATGGCCGGGTCATTCAGCAGCGCCCGGGCAATGGCGACGCTTTGCCGTTGGCCTCCGGACAGTAACTCGCCGCGCTCACCGACCGGCATCGCCAGACCGGCGGGATGGGTCTGGACAAATTCGGCCAAACCGCTCAGGCGCACGGCGTTCAATACCTGCTCATCATCCGCCTGGGGCGCTCCCATCGCGATGTTGTCACGCAACGAGCCGAAGAATAAATTCACATCCTGGGAGACATACCCCATATTGCGGCGCAGCTCCGCCGGGTCGAGTTGCCGGGCATCAATTCCATCAATGAGTACCGCACCTTGCGACGGCGAATACAGACCGGCGATTAATTTTTCCAGCGTGGTCTTACCGGAACCGTTGCGGCCCAGGATAGCCACATGCTCGCCGGGGTTAATCCTGAACGACACACCGCGCAGCACTTCCCGCTCATCCTGCGGATAACGAAATCCCACGTCCCTGAATTCAATACCACCCTGCAAGCGCGGGCGGCTGATCCAGTGCCCGCCCTGCGGGCGTTCCACCGGCTTTTCCATTACGGTTTCGAGGGTATTCAGCGCAGTAGCAGCCTGGTGGTATTGCATCAACAGGGCGGCCGTCTGACCAACCGGTGCCATCACCCGGGACGACAGCATATAAGCCGC
>CAMLOU010000228.1 GCA_946481735.1 uncultured Cellvibrio sp. | reverse complement strand
GTGAATACGTCCCTGTAGGCTCAGCACCGACATCCTGTCGGTGATGGTCTCGCACACTACACCGCAATACCTGCCCGGAGATAAGGGGTAGCTTTTTATATTCGGTATAGAAAATATGTGCTAACTCTCTAGCTCTGTTATTCCTTTGTGTCAGTCGGGTTAATAATGAACGCAGTTAATGTTTCATCGCATCGTTTTGCTAATCAGGTTTGCTTGATAGCCATGTTTATTTTTCTACTGGCTTCACCAGCGCGTTCGCAAGACGTTGTGATTGCATTTGAAGATGTGCTCGGCCCATCTGCCACGTTAGACGGCATGGCACGCACGCAGATGATTATCAGCGGTTTACGTCGTGCGGAGGTTGAGCAGGCATTGTTTCTGGTGCGTACCAAAAAAATCAATCCGCGCACCAAAAACAAAGAGCGATTGGTGCAATACGACAAAGCCGGGCATGTTTTGGCGAGTCATGGCCACGATCATAATCTGTTTAAAAAAGTTAACTTGTACAATTACGAAATTGATCTATTAAAATCCAGTGCGCTCTTGCAGGGCTTTAAAAACTATCATGGCTATTTTCACTTCGGTTATTACGCCGCCGGTGGTGACCTGAACCTGCGGCGCAAGCTGCGCGATTTTGTGCGGGAGAATGGGCTGCAACCAATCTACGTGAATGTAAAAGTCGATGATGCCTACCTTAATCAACGCTATATCGAGCAAGTGAATGCTAATCGGCGGGTGGATATGGCAGCGTTGGAAAAAGTGTATGTGGATATGGTGTGGCAGGGTTTGGTGAATTATTACCAATATGCTATTCCAGCGGTGGAGCAACCCAAGGTTGTTTTACTGCTGCAAGAAAATGATTTAGCTGCGTATTTTATTGCACCGCTGGTGGAAAAAATTCGTGAGCACGGCTGGAGGGTCAGCTCACCGACCACCGCATTTGGTTATCCCAAAGCAGGCCGCGCGCCGATTGGCCTGCAAAACAGCGATGGCTATATGGCCGCACTTCTGAACATCGACCTGATGGCGACGGATGTTCCCCTCTACCACCACAGCCCCACAGCCATCAATTATTTCCAACAAACCCCATAGGTCGGATTAGCGGCAACGCCGCGTAATCCGACACACATGGGGCAGCTATGCCACATGGTTCCGTTTTGCTTCAGTATTTTTCTCGGCGCGTTTGGGTGCAATAGGTTCGATTTTGCGTTGTTTTTCATACAGGAAGCGCAGCACCGCGCTGCGGTAGTGGTTGTATTCAGCATTGTCGGCCAGTGCCAGGCGATCACGTGGGCGCGGTAATTTTACATCGAGAATTTCGCCGACCGTTGCTGCCGGGCCGTTGGTCATCATTACGATGCGGTCAGACAAAAGCACGGCTTCATCGACGTCATGAGTAATCATAATGACGGTATTACCTAACTGGTTTTGAATCTCCATCAGTGAGTCTTGCAGGTGCGCGCGGGTTAATGCGTCCAGCGCGCCAAAGGGTTCATCCATCAATAAAATCTGCGGTTCCATCGCCAGTGCGCGGGCAATGCCAACACGCTGTTTCATACCCCCGGATATTTCGTCCGGGCGTTTGTGCATGGCGTGGGTCATCTGCACCAGTTCGAGATTGTGTTCAATCCAATCACGCATCTCAGCGCGGGATTTTTTGCCTTTGAAGACGCGCTTTACGCCCAGCTCCACATTCTGGTACGCGGTCAGCCACGGTAGCAGCGAATGGTTTTGAAAGACCACGGCGCGTTCCGGTCCCGGCTCGTTCACTTCCTTGCCATTCAATACCACACCGCCGGTCGTGGCCTGATACAAACCGGCAACAATATTTAACACGGTGGACTTGCCGCAACCTGAGTGGCCGATCAGCGACACAATCTCGCCCTTGGCAATCTTCAGGTTGACGTTTTGCAGCGCACAAAATGGCCCCTTGGGTGTGGGAAATTCGATGCCTACTTTAGATAATTCCAGCTGTACCTGACTCATCACTCTATCCTCCTAGCGGATAACGGCAGACTTGTCCCAGTTAATCCAGCTTTGTAACGCCAGCAAACTGCGATCCAGAATAAAACCGATAAAACCAATAATTAACACGGCCACACAAATGCGCCCGAGTGAATCCGATGAACCGTTCTGAAATTCATCCCACACAAATTTTCCCAGCCCGGGATTTTGGGCGAGCATCTCGGCAGCAATCAGTACCATCCAGGCGATGCCCAGGGATAAACGCAAACCGGTAAACATCATCGGAATCGCCGAGGGCAACACGATGGTGCGCACATGGGTAAACCAACTCAAGCGCAGCACGCGGCTCACGTTGATCAAATCCTTGCTGACGCCGGCTACGCCTACTGCCGTGTTAATCATGGTTGGCCAGAGCGAACAGAGCGTTACCGTGAACATGGAGATCACAAAGGATTTGGAAAACATCGGGCTGTCAGTGACATAGGTTGCGCTCACCACCAGGGTCACTAACGGCAACCAGGCGAGCGGCGACACAGGTTTGAATAACTGGATCAGTGGATTAAACGCACGATACAGTGACTGACTCAAACCGATCACAATCCCCACCGGAATAGCGATCAAAGTCGCCAGAAAAAAACCGCATAAAACAGTAATCAGGCTGGTGAGAATTTTGTCAAAAAATGTCGGCCGGCCATTAAACTCCCGCACGCGAATCTCCGCTGTAGGATCTTCAGCTAAAATCTCGGCGTTACGTTGCTCCTGGCGCTCATAGAATTTCCGCTCCCGCTCATTCTCTGCACGATATTCATCCACCAGGCCGGACCATTGTTGCGCGACTTCTTTCGGCCCCGGAAAAGTACCGAGTGAGGTATGGATATGTTGGGAACCGATGTGCCAGAACAATAAAAACAACAGCAGGCCGATGACCGGAATCAGTACGCCAAGTACAGCATCGCGCAGTTGCTGCGGTGATAACTTAACGGGGCTGATTTTTTTTAAATTAAGGATCGCGGTATTCATGGCATCTTCTCCTGTTGTACTGAGCGGCACAACATTGGTTTTTACTTATCAATAGCTGGCTGATGAGCCGGCGCTTTCAATCGCGCCGGCAAACGATTTACAGTTTTTCCTTACCTTTCAAGCCAATGGCGAACTTGCTCAGGTAATCATTGGGTTTGGTGCCATCAAACACGATGCCATCAATAAAGGTGTGTGCATCCGTGGTGCGATAACCGGTTTCGCTGGCAAAGTCAGGAAAATCGCTGGCCTTCAATTTGCCCTCTGCAATCAGTTCTTTTGCGGCTTGTTGATAGATTTCCGGCAGGAAAACTTTTTTAGCGGTGTCCATATACCAGGCATCCGGTTTTTCTTCGGGAATCTGGCCCCAGCGGCGCATTTGGGTCAGGAACCACACCGCATCGGAATAGTAGGGATAGGTGGCGTGATAACGAAAGAACACATTAAAGTCCGGTTCCTTACGCACATCGCCGCGCTCGTATTCGAAGACACCGGTCATGCTGTTGGCAATAACTTTATAATCGGCGCCGACATAATGTGATTGTGAAATCATCTTCGCCGCTTCGGCACGATTGGCATTGTCTTTATCGTCAAGCCATTTGCCTGCACGGATCAGTGCTTTCACGACGCGAATATGGGTATTGGGATTTTCATCGGCCCAGGCTTTGGTTACCCCAAACACTTTTTCCACAATGTTGTTGCGCAGGTCGCGGTTGGTAACCACAGGAACACCGATATTGCGAAACACGGCTTGTTGGTTCCAGGGTTCACCAACGCAATAACCGTTGATCGTACCGGCCTCAAGTGTTGCAGGCATTTGCGGTGGAGGTGTAACAGAGATCAGCACATCTGCATTCAACTGGCCGGTGATATCACCTTTATGCGGTGCATAAAATCCCGGTTTGATACCGGCGGCAGCCAGCCAGTAACGCAATTCATAATTGTGGGTCGATACCGGAAAAACCATGCCCATGTTGAAGGGTTTTCCGTTGTCGTGAAAACTTTTGATCACCGGCTTAAGTGCATCGGCAGTAATCGGGTGTACCGGTTTTCCATCTTTTACCTTTACATGAGGTTTCATTGCTTTCCAGACATCATTGGACACAGTGCAGGCGTTGCCATGCAAATCCATTGCAAATGCGGTCACGACATGCGCCTCGGTACCGAAACCAATGGTGGCACCTAACGGTTGCCCGGCGAGCATGTGGGCACCGTCGAGTTCACCGGTAATTACACGATCCAATAACACTTTCCAGTTGGCTTGTGCTTCCAGTTGTACACTCAAAC
>CAMLOU010000227.1 GCA_946481735.1 uncultured Cellvibrio sp. | reverse complement strand
ATTAGAGGCGCAGCCTCGTAATCCGACAAGTATTTGAAAAAAATCATGCAAGTGGAGAACGCCGTGCTGCACATCCAACACATTAATCAATACTACGGCCAAAGCCACATCCTGTGGGATTTGTCGCTCAACCTGAAACAAGGCACCTGCGGCTGCCTGATCGGGCGCAACGGTGTGGGTAAAACTACCCTGCTGAAATGCATAACCGGTTTACTGCCTATACGCGACGGCCAACTGCAATTCGACAACCAGGACATCAGCAAACTCTCCACCGAAGCGCGCGCCCGCGCCGGTATCGGTTACGTGCCCCAAGGGCGGGAAATTTTCCCGCTGCTGACCGTGGAAGAAAACCTGAAGATTTCCCTCGGCGCCCGCAAAGACAACGCGC
Source organism: uncultured Cellvibrio sp. (assembly GCA_946481735.1). The sequence continues at coordinate 4,176 of CAMLOU010000227.1, read as the reverse complement.
GCTTTATTCCCACCCATATTTACGAATTATTTCCCGTACTCAAGGAAATGAAATACCGGCGCGGTGGCGACCTGTCCGGTGGTCAGCAACAACAATTGGCGATTGGGCGCGCGCTGGTGCTCGACCCGAAACTATTGATCCTCGACGAACCCACCGAAGGTATTCAGCCAAATATCGTGCGCGATATCGGCGATGTTATCCGGCGCCTGAATCGTGAGTTGAATTTAACGGTTTTATTGGTTGAACAAAAATTGCCATTTGCCCGCCGCGTGGCCGATGACTTTTTTATTATGGAAAAAGGTAACGTGGTGGCAACCGGGCCCATCGCCGACTTAAATGAAGGATTGGTACAACAGTATTTGAGTGTGTAGCAACGCCTTTAAAACAATTCTGAAAATTTATGCACCAGCAATGGTTTTAAGGCAAAGGCAATCAGCTTACCGGCTTTTTCAAGGTAGGCTTTTTGTTCGGCGCGCCAGATCATAACCTCGCCCACCTGCTCACAGCAAAACACACCGACCAATTGGCCATTAAAGACGATGCCGATATCGAGCAAGGAATAAATATCGTTAGGCAGGAAATAGCGCTCGTTGAAACAACGCGTAGCAGGATGTTCCCGTGCATCAGGTGCATCTATACAACCCGCGCTCCGCATAGCCGCGAAGTATGGCTGGAAGCTTTCTTCGTATAACCGCACACCCGCACTATGGATATTTCTATCGCGATCATAAAGATCAATGGCTTCAATCTCGTTCAGGAGTAAATCCGAATAGAGCCATAAACTGGCGCGGCTACAACCGATCTCCTCCGTCAATATTTCCGTGAGCGATTGATAGAAGGTGCGATCATCAATGTGACGATTTTTATAGCGTTTAATCAACAACAACAGCGATTTTTGTTCGAGCATAACTGCTCCTGACGTGCTTCACTGGTAAGCTGTAAATTTTGTTATATGCGCGATAGCTGTGTATGTGTGTGTTTCGCCACACGCCATATAAGTATGCGTCAGTTTTCTGCTTTAGCCAGCGACTTATCTCACACCCCGACCTTCTGCCAACGCCTGTCGCATACCCCCAAAACGTTTGCGGTAGGCCGAGGGTGTAATGCCGACTTGCCGACGAAACAAGCGGCTGAAAAAACCCGCATCTTCATACCCCACTTCGTTGGCCACCGCCTCAACAGGCAAATCGCTGGTTTCCAACATTTGCTTTGCTTCCTCCAAACGCAAGGTATGCACATATTCCAAAGGCGCCATGCCGGTAGCTTGTTGGAAACGTCGTTTAAAAGAGCGCTCGGCTAAACCACTGCGCTGTGCCATGCGGGCGACGGGTCCAGGCTGTTGATAATTCTGCGCGATCCACACCTGGCAATCGGCAATGACGGCGTCACCCGCCTGGCGTGAACGCGCAAGATGGGCGAAGGGTTGCTGCCCCACGCTGTGCCAATCGATCAAATGAATCCGCGCGACCCGCATGGCTTCTTCAACCCCACACAATCGCGCCGTCAGCAATAACGCAAGATCAAGCCAGCTGGTACCACCGCCCGCCATGATCAAACGCTGCTCCTGCCCGGACGCCACCAGCGCACGCTCCGGGTATAAATGAATGGCGGGATATCGCTCACGCACATAATCGCAATAGCCCCAGTGCGTTGTGGCTTCGTATCCGTCCAGCAGCCCCGCCTCTGCCAACAATAAAGCGCCTGAACAGGCCGTCGCGATAATGCTGCCCTGGTTATACCGGGTGCGCAGATAGTGCAGCTCCGGTTCAAACCGGCCGGCCAATTCAGCACCGGGCGGCACAAAGGCATCGGGCACGCACACGACATCCGGCTGCGGGAAATCGTCGGCATGACATTGCGGATCGAGTGCAATCCCGTTAGCGGTAATAAAACTCCCGTCGCGCGCGCCGACAATGACCGGTTGAATCAGCGATTGCCCCGGCGCTCCCGATGTCAGAAAACCCCAGTCGCGGCCCACGCTCATAAACAAATCGTACATGCCATAAATGGTTGAGACGGTCGCATCGGGAAAGGCGAGGATAGCAATACGAATCTGTCTGGCGGGCTCGTTCATGGCAGAAATGTCCGGTTTGTTGCGTAAACGGCTTTATTGTCGTTACGGGTTTGGCAGTAGATTACTAACATCAATAGCGCCGACCCACTGATATGTAGGCGGTAGCGTTATTGTCGGCTTTGGCTCTTCGGAGCCAGGGATAAACTGACCAAGATGGAGCATAAACATGCCTACGCCCCTCGACCTTTTACGTGATCCGATATCGATCACGGTGTTCATACTTTACGCCCTTTTAATCGCGGTGGAAGCGCTTTTTCCGGCGCGGCGATTACCCCACAGCCCCTGGTGGCGTGTGCGCGGCTTAAGCGCATTCCTGGTGTTCTTTTTTATCTCATCTTATTTGCCATTGGTATGGGGCGAAACCATTGTCCAATGGCAAGTGTTCGACTTGACCTGGCTGGGCACATGGGCCGGCGCACTGGTGGGGCTGCTGGTTTATGAAGCAGGCGTTTACGTGTGGCACCGGGCGATGCATCGCCATGATTTTTTATGGAAATATTTTCATCAGATGCACCACAGCGCCGAGCGACTCGATACCTACGGTGCACTCTGGTTTAGCCCACTGGATATGTTGGGCTGGACCGTCCTGAACAGTTTGTGCCTGACCGTGATTGTCGGCATCACCCCCGAAGCAACCGTGATGGTGCTTTATATCACGATGTTTCTCTCGGTGTTCCAGCACAGCAACCTGCGCACGCCGCGCTGGCTTGGCTACATTGTGCAACGCCCGGAAAGCCATTCGTATCACCACGGACGCGGCATTCACTCGCACAATTATTCCGACCTGCCGATGTTTGATTTGCTGTTCGACACCTTTGTGAACCCGAAAGAATTTGTTACTGAGAATGGCTTTTATGACGGCGCATCACGGAGGCTCGGCGACCTGCTACTCGGGCGCGATGTCACCAAGCCCAAAGAGCCGACGACTAGTCAATTAATCACTGAATAATTTTTGCAGTACGTTAAGGAGAAAATCATGGCACGTTACCGACACAACTTACCACAGCTAAACAACACATTACTGGTATGCGACGGCGGAATGGAAACCACATTTATTTTTCACGAAGGCATCGAACTGCCCGCCTTTGCCTCGTTCACCTTATTGAACAACGAGAGTGGGATCGCCTCGCTGAAAAATTATTACGCGCGCTATGCAGATATTGCGCGTCAACACAGTACCGGCTTGATTCTTGAGACCGCCACCTGGCGAGCTAATGCAGATTGGGGCGCGCACCTGGGTTACAGCAATACTGAGCTTGAAGAAATTAACCGTCAGGCAATTAGCCTGCTGACAACATTGCGCGATGAATGGCAAGCCGAGATTCAACCGATTGTCATTGGTGGCGTGATCGGCCCGCGTGGCGACGGCTATATCGCGGACACGCGCATGACGATTAACGAAGCGGCCAATTACCACAGCGCGCAAATGCGTACCTTCGCCAATAGCGAAGCGGACATTGTTACGGCCTATACCTTAAATTACGTTGAAGAAGCCATCGGCATTACACTGGCCGCCAAAATTCACGGTATGCCTGTTGCGATTTCGTTTACGGTTGAAACCGACGGTGCATTGCCATCTGGGCAGCCGTTACGCGAGGCCATCGAAACCGTCGATCGAGAGACGGGTGGCTATCCGGTTTATTATCAAATCAATTGCGCGCACCCCACGCACTTCGAAAATATTCTCAACGACGAAGGCCCCTGGCTTGACCGCATCCGCGGCCTGCGTGCCAATGCCTCGCGCAAAAGTCACGCGGAGCTCGATGAGTGTACAGAACTGGATGATGGCAACCCGCAGGAGTTGGGGCAGAGTTATAAGGCAATGACCAGACAGCTGCGCCAGCTATCCATTATCGGTGGCTGTTGCGGGACAGATCATCGGCATGTGAAGGCGATGTGTGAGGCGGTGGTGGGGTAGTGGCGCGCCATTCATCGCAAATTCCACTGGCAATCTCTCCCTCAACCCCCTAAAATGCCCGCCACTTCGTTGTGAACAAAATATGACCGCAAAGGTCATATGCACGAACACAACGAACGGGGGCGATTAGGATTCGACGCCGGTAACAAAGCCCGAGGTGCATGTCGTGATGACAGCCAATCAC
>CAMLOU010000226.1 GCA_946481735.1 uncultured Cellvibrio sp. | reverse complement strand
TCTCGTCCCCACGACACATTAAAGGAAACAATTTCATGCAAACAATCAGAGCCGTTTTTCTACTCTTTATCATGGCGATGGCATTCCCTGCGTGGTCTGAAGAGGCTGCATCCAGGATTATTGAAAACGGCGGCACAGGACAATATCCAGCCGTCATGATGACCGAGGCTTCCTTGCCGACCCATACGCTATTTCGGCCAGCCAACATCGATAAATTCAAGGGAAAAGAGGCCTTACCCTTGATAGTCTGGGGTAACGGTGCATGTTATGACTCGCCATGGGAGCACGTGAATTTTTTGAACGAAATTGCCTCGCATGGCTTTCTGGTTATTGCCATTGGCACCATGCCAACCGAAAAGGGCGAGCAGGTGACCGAGCGTTCTACATCATCCAAATTACTGGATGCAATTGATTGGGCTATTGCACAAAATAAGGATAAGAAAAGTATTTATTTTAAAAGGATTGATACGAAGCATATCGCCGTTGCCGGTATGTCATGCGGCGGATTGCAGGCGCTGGAGGTTGCCGGCGATCCACGGGTTTCTTCATTAGTGGTGTGTAACAGCGGTATATTCAACGATCCGATTCGTGGCAATGCCATGCCGATGATGCCGCAACTGGACAAAACGCAATTGAAAAAAATTCACACGCCCACTTTATATTTACTCGGCGGCCCCTCAGATATTGCGTATAACAATGGCATGAATGATGTTGAGCAAATTAACCACGTGCCCGTTTTTGTCGGCAACATCGATGTCGGTCACGGTGGAACCTATGCTCAGCCCTTCGGCGGCGACTATGCCAAGGTGGCAACAGCCTGGTTTAACTGGCAACTGAAAGGCGATAAGAAAGCAGGCGAATTATTTACCGGCAATCCACCGGGGCTTTCAAAATTCCCGGGCTGGACTGTCGACAAAAAGAATATGCCCTGAGTTTTATATTAATCGAACCTGCTTATTTCAACGCAAACTGGTTTCAGACCCCGCGTCTGAAACCAGTCGTTCCAAACGCTCATCCAGCCCCACCACCCCGGCTGTGCGAATGCGGAATATGTCTTCAAGCACACCCTTGATTTCATCAACAGAATTGAGTTGCCGCTTGTCCGCTTCGCCCGTTAAGGAATAGAAAGAATACTGAGTGCCGTGCAGTACATGCCGCCCTGCCTTTTCCGGGCGGGCGGCGACCAGACTGGTAACGAAATGGGAGCTGGGATGCGTCGCCACGTACCAGTTGCATACCTCATAGTCTGCCGCGACGTGCGGGGTCAAATCGAATACATAAAGGACTGTCCACAGGTTTTTGATGCGCGCCTCAAGGCGGTAGAGCGCGTGTTCACGCGTGAGGCGATACTGCCCATGCGGTGTGTGTTGAATGTCATTGATCGCGAACCGTATCGGCACTGTCAGGGTCATGCCGCCGAAACCGGTATCGGCAATCCACTGTTCGCCGTTGGCTTCCACGAGCAGTAGCATATGGCTGCGCGGCGTTATCACGTCCTCCGCTACATTTAATCGCACACGCGCCGCCAGGCCAGTGGTCTTGAAGCCAATCTGCTCCACTACATACTGGAACACGGCGTTTTGTTCATAACAATAACCACCGCGCCTGGCGAGAGTGAACTTTTTAAGCAAGGCAGGAATACTCAAGGGCACTGCCGCTCCCGTAAAGGAAGATAGATTTTCAAAAGGAATAGATTGGGTATGTTTAAGGTGCAACTGGTAAAGCGTATCGAAGGTAGGTGCGAGCGCACCGTCATATTGAATGTGGTTGAGGTAAGCGGCGATATTCTTCAATTGGCGTTCCATTGGTGTTCCCCTATAACTAATGGAAGAGAGTTCGCGGCACTATAAAACCTCAAGTTAAGTTTAGGTCAAGAGAATGAGGATTTCAGATCAGTAACTATCAAGCTGCCGCCCGCGATATCCCGATGAAATGGGGCGCAACAACTTCTTAACAACAGTTACCCGCCGTACAGAACAACGCCCCCAAAACCCACAGAATTGAATAAAGTTAAGACTTCAATGTATATTTGGGCGCGCCATATTCAATCCGTGCATGTCTTGAGAAGTGAAATTGCCCTCCGCGTTGTGCATGGCTCTACCCAGGTATTTGTAAGAGACCGCCATGCCCACACCCTTTACAACCGTCGACCCGCGCACCCTGAAAAGGGTTACTACCCTGTTGGGGCTTTATGCGCTTATTGGCGGTATCGCCTGTTTGAGCGGTTGGGTGTTTGATGTTCCGCGCCTTACGGATTGGCTAGGCGATAATATTTCCACACAGCCCAACACCGCTGTGTTAATTGCGTTGGCCGGTGCGGCCATACTCTTGTTTCAATCTGGTTACAACATGTTACCGCTGGTGCTTGGCGGGTTTGTGGCCCTGAGTGGGGCGCTGAACCTGTTGCAATATATAACCGGCGCCGATTTTGGGTTTAATCATCAATTGCTGTTCGGGCGCGAGTGGGGCCACATGGCTACCTTGAAGCCGGGCCGTTTCGGCTTGCCTGCTTCCATCTCTTTTATGTTTATCGGGCTCTCGCTCATGTTGCTCAGTATGCGCAACGAAGCACCGCGCCGCTATGTTCCTGCCCTGTCGCTGGTGGTTGTGCTGCTGATGCTGTTTTCGCTCCTGGGTTACCTGTTCGGCGCACGCAACTTTTATGCAATCCCGTGGCTTTCTGCGATTGCGCTGCCCAGCGCAACCATGTTGCTGGCTCTGGCGGTCAGTTTGATTATGCATGTGCCCCAGTATCACCCCATGCTGTTGTTGTGTGAGCGTTCCAGTGCCGGCACCATGGCGCGAACGGTATTGCCCATTCTGATCATCATCATTCCGCTGTTTATCTGGCTGCGCGCCGAGGGCCATGAACTTGGCCTCTTTGACCAGGGCACCAGCCGCGCCTTGGGCGCAGCCATGTTGATCATTGCGGTGGTGGCGCTGATGTGGATCGCGCTGCTGGCATTGCGCCGCCGCGAACAACGCGAGCGCGAAACAGATCAACGCAAGGACGAATTCCTCGCCACCCTGGCACACGAGTTGCGCAACCCTCTTGCCCCTATCAGCAATGCTGCCGCCGTATTAAAAATTGCCAATGGCAACCGCGATATGCTGGAGCGAGCCACCGGCACCATCGACCGACAATTGGTGCATTTGGTGCGGCTGGTTGATGACCTGCTCGATATGAGCCGCATCAGCCGCGGCAAACTGGAACTGCGCCGCGCGCCTATTGAATTAGCTTCCGTCATCCATCAGGCGGTGGAAACTGCGCGCCCGTTGGCTGAAGCTGCTCATCAATTGCTGAGCGTAACACTGCCGCCCCACCCCATTTATCTGGACGGCGATCCGGTTCGGTTAACGCAAGTGGTGAGCAACCTGCTGAACAACGCGTGCAAATTTGCCGGGCAGCACGGTCACATCCAGTTAACGGTTGAACGGCAGGATAAGCAAGTCGCCATAACCGTCAAGGACAATGGCATCGGTATTCCGCCGCATATGCTGGAGCCGATCTTCGATATGTTTTTGCAAGTCGATCAATCACTGGAGCGCTCGCAAAGCGGTTTAGGAATCGGCCTTACCCTGGCAAAACGATTAGTCGAACTGCATGGCGGTAACATTAAAGCCCTGAGCGAAGGGCTCGGCAAAGGAAGCGAATTTATTGTTCGCTTGCCGATCACCATCGATCAAATAGCACCACCAATTACAATGAGCAGCGCAAAAGAAACCAGCACCGGCGCGCGCATCCTGATCGTCGACGATAACCGGGACAGCGCAAAAAGCCTGGCCGAAGTATTAACGCTATCGGGCAATGAAACTTTTGTCGTTCATGACGGTGAAGAAGCTGTCGCGGCAGCAGAACAGCAGCGGCCGGATGTGATCCTGCTGGATATTGGTTTACCCAAATTAAATGGCTTCGACGCCTGCCGACGCATCCGCGAAAACCCTTGGGCTGACAGGGTGTTGATTATCGCCCTGACCGGCTGGGGCCAGGAAGAATACCGCCGCAAATCCGCCGAAGCCGGCTTCGATCGCCACCTGGTAAAGCCGGTGGACCTTGGCAAATTAATGACATTATTGGCCAGCCCGCCGTTGCGTTAGTAATTGACACCGCACCACACATCGCACACGCACTTTCCCCTAGGTTATTTATCACACGGTTTACGGCTGAAAGTTGTTATAGGGTGACCGCTACTGCGGGCTTTATGCCTGCCCTTTTCATGCGACGACGTGCGAGGTCATTATGGATTCCATCAACAAAAACCAACCAGAACACAATCACGAAGATTTAAGCGGAACGGCGGCTGTAGAAAAAATCCGGCACATTGTCGACAAGGCAGAGAGCTGTTTCTTTACCACGGCGTTTCAAGTTGCCGGCTCCAGCGGTACGCGCCCGATGGGCGCACAAGAAGTGGACGACGAAGGCAACCTATGGTTTCTGAGCGCGAATGACAGCCATAAAGATCAGGAAATTGCTGTTAATCCGAATGTGACCTTGTATTTTCAAGGATCAGCGCATTCTGATTTTCTGGTGTTAAAAGGTGTCGCCAGCGCATCGCGCGATGAAAGCAAAATTAAAAAGCTGTGGCAGCCCATCTTTAAAACCTGGTT
>CAMLOU010000225.1 GCA_946481735.1 uncultured Cellvibrio sp. | reverse complement strand
ACCGCACGCAGCGGCTCACGGCTGGGACGAAATTCAGGGCGATAGAGATTGATCTGCTGCATCAAACCTCCCCTACCCGATCCTGACGCAAGGCTGCACCCACAGCAGACAAGCACAGCGACAGGTTATGCTCTGCCACAGCGTCATCAACCTGCAAACCTTCGTTCAAAGACAGTAAGCGAATGGAGATGGGTAAGCTGTTTTTAATGTCCGCTGTCAATTTATCTTCTGTGACATTTTCACCGCAGATAAACACATGACTCGGTGGTGACTGGCGTAATTGTCGCTCGAAATAATCCAGCGAACGCTGCAATTCCAACACCAGTGCCTCGGCTGGCAAATCATCGAGCAAGCCGGCGTTGTAGGCTAAAGCAAACTGACGCGAGAGATACAAATTACCGTTGCGTAAAATCTGCAAGCTGCCGCCGCCCTGCCCCAACTTCACCAGCGCAACGCCGCGCTGTGTATCGCAACAGGCTTCCGCCAGATTACGCAGCGCCAGCTCGGCAATATCAATCACCTTCAGCGATAATTGCGCCGCGCGTGCCTGGGCCACCAGGGCTTCGATGTGTTTGCGCTGGGTAACCACCGCATACGCCATGCGGTTATTGCCGCGCGCGCTGTCTTCCGGCAACAGGAAAGCATCGATAACAGCCTCGGCAACAGGAAAAGTGATGAGGTCTTTAACGCGCCAACGTAACGCCTCCGCCAGTTCTTCAGCAGGCACTTTTGGCGCTTCACCCAAGAGAAGGTTATATTCCGCTGGCGGCAGGACGAGATGACACGGCAGGCGCGACAGTCCCAATTTAGCCAAGCGGTTCTTAAGGATCTCCGCCCGGTCATCATCAGCATTGCAGGGGAGAAATTCACAATGGGCCAGCCGAGGTTGCTGGGTAGCGAAGCGCTGGATATGCGCGAAGGCTACGCCTTCAGCGCCGAACTCAACACCCATTACCTCATTCTGACGCGTTTTTGCACCGAACAGCTTCAACAAGATTGCCTCACTGGCAAAGTTTATTTTAGGTAAGGTATGTATAGCTTATTGTTGAATAATGCGCCACTTCCGAATGTTTTTAATGAATCCTTCGACTAATAACCTTTAGTTATAATTAATGCCACGAAAATAACTCTTAACACAACCTTAGACCAGAATAGGTAATTTTGCCAAATGCTCCACATTGTTTTATTTGAACCTGAGATCCCACCAAACACCGGTAATATCATCAGATTAGCAGCGAATACCGGCTGCGGCCTGCATTTAATCGAACCGCTGGGGTTTGAGCTGGACGACAAACGCCTGACCCGCGCCGGCCTGGACTACGCGGAATGGCAAGATGTAAAGCGCTACCGCCACTGGCAGGACTTCCTCGACCGCGCCCAACCGGAGCGCCTGTTCGCGCTCAGCACCAAAGGTACACAGACCCACAGCGACGCCCGCTTTCGCGACAACGACTATTTGGTGTTCGGCCCAGAGACACGCGGCCTGCCCGCCAGCATCCGCGAGTCATTACCACCAGAGCAGGTCTTGCGCATCCCCATGCAGGCCAACAGCCGCAGCATGAATTTGTCCAATGCGGTGGCAGTAATGGTGTATGAGGCGTGGCGGCAGTTGGGGTATGGTGGCGCCGTTTGAATGCGGCTCGGTCCTGAATGCCCTTCGGTTTGCGATCCCACCAAAACCCACTATCATGCCCCATCCGATTTTTGTTAAAGGCTTTTCGTATGGCTTCCATCCAGGTTCTGGTCGGTAGCGTCATGGGTACTGCGGAGACGGTAGCCGAGGCGGTGGCGGCTGAATTGCGCCAGTTACAGCACACGGTGACGGTAAATTTCCAGGCGGATGTCAGTGACATTCTGCGCGATGAGAATGAGATTTTGCTGGTCTGCACCTCCAATACCGGCTCGGGCGACCTGCCGGATAATATCCAGCCACTTTATTTACAACTGACGCGGGATTTTCCGCGTATTGCGGGCCGCCGTTATGGCGTGATCAATCTGGGCGACAGCAGTTACACCACGTTTAATGAAGGCGGTCGTGCGCTGGATGAAGCCTTTGCCGATCTGGGTGCGCAGCGCATCGGCGAGCCGTTGGTGCTGGATGCCTGCGAAGGGCTGGACGCTGAAGAAGAAAGTATCGACTGGATAAGAGACTGGGCGAAGCAATTATGAGTCGTGCTCCCATTGGTTTGTTCTACGGAAGTTCAACCTGCTACACCGAGATGGCCGGTGAAAAAATTCGCGCGGTGCTTGGTGAAGCACGCGTGGATATATTTAATATCAGTACAACACCGATCATCACCGCGCAGTTTTACGATTTTATTATTCTCGGCATTCCTACCTGGGATTACGGCGAGTTACAGGAAGATTGGGAAGATATCTGGGATGACATTGACGAGGTGGATTTTTCCGGAAAAAAAGTCGCGCTCTACGGCTTGGGTGATCAGGTGGGTTACCCCGAATGGTTTCTGGATGCCATGGGTTATCTGCATAGCAAAGTGGTTGCGCGCGGTGCGACGCCCTGCGGTTACTGGCCCCGCGCGAGTTATGAATTTGAAGCGTCCAAGGCATTAACGCCGGATGGCCAGTACTTTGTCGGGCTGGCTTTGGATGAAGAAAATGAGTTCACCTTATCTGAAGCGCGCATCCAACAATGGTGCGAACAAATCCTTGATGAGTTTGGTTTGTGACAGGATCAGAGCGCGTTCATCACGCCCAATTGGATTGGGATGCCGAAGGGCAACCCTTATCGCGGGAATTTGGGGATGTGTATTTTTCCCGTGCTAACGGCTTGCAAGAAACCCGACATGTATTTTTACTGCATAACCATCTAACAGAACGCTGGCCAGCCTTGGGCGCGGCGGACACCTTTGTTATTGGCGAAACCGGTTTTGGTTCCGGGTTAAATTTTCTAGCCGCCTGGCAACTCTGGAATCAGCTGGCGCCGTCCGATGCGCAGTTGCATATTGTCAGTGTGGAAAAATTTCCGCTGAACAAGATGGATTTAGCACGCGCGCTGGCGTTGTGGCCTGAGCTGGATGATTTCTCTCAGCAATTACTCACCCAATACCCTGAATTTATCGGCACCGGTTTTCATCGCCTGAGGTTCCAACACGGTCGTATCCATCTCACGCTGATCATTGATGATGCGGCGACCGGTTTTACACAATTGCTTGGCAGTCCTCATCCGTTATTCTCCCGCGCCTGCGCAAAAATTGATGCCTGGTTTCTGGACGGTTTCGCGCCGGCAAAAAATCCGCAGATGTGGAGCGATGTACTGTTTGATGTGATCGGTCAGTTAAGTCACCCCGGCACAACGGCAGCGACGTTTAGTGCAGCGGGAATTGTTAAGCAGGGTTTGCGGCGGGCGGGTTTCACTGTAAAAAAAGTGCCAGGCTTTGGCCGCAAGCGGGAGATGGTTGCAGCGCGCGTTGAAGAGGCAGCCGCGCTCGCGCAATCCGCCAATGATGCTATTAAACCACTCCGCTACGCCCCTGCACCTTGGGCCGTTAATCTGAACCCGCTGCCCTTGCAACGCCATGCACTTGTCATCGGCGGCGGCCTGGCTGGTTGCCATACGGCGCGCGCTCTGGCAGAACGAGGCTGGCAAGTGCATTTGCTGGAACGCCATGAACAATTGGCAGAGGAAGCGTCGGGCAATCCGCAAGGGGTGCTCTATGCCAAGCTATCGCCCAAACAGGAATCACTCGCGCATTTTAATCTCACCAGTTTGCAATTTGCGTTAAACCACTACCGTACGTTCTGGAATCAAACTGATAAAGCGCAAGGATTAATCGCGCAGGCATCCGGCGTGCTGCAATTAGCTCACGATGCGGCAGAAGAAAAACTGCATCAGTTATTGCGGGAACAGTTTGGCCACGCAAACGATCTGGTTCGTTTTGTGGATGCACAGCAGGCGAGCGAACTGGCCGGTGTGCCAGTCGCTTGTGGCGGACTTTATTTTCCCTCTGCCGGCTGGATCAATCCGCATCTACTGTGCAAAGCGTTGGTTCAGCATCCCAATATCCAGGTGACGTGCAACACGCTGGTGATGTCACTCCAGCAGCAACTCGACGGCTGGTCCCTGTGCGATGTGTCCGGCCAGACGATCCTATCGGCATCCACCGTCATTATTGCCAACGCGCGGGATGCGCGCGCATTTGAGCAGGCTGCCCACCTGCCGATCAAATCCATTCGCGGGCAAGTCAGTTATCTGCCCGCTACCGATGCGAGTCAATCACTGAAAACCGTCCTGTGCGGAGAAGGTTATATCGGCCCGGCTTACGCAACCGAACAGGGTTGGTTTCATTGCACGGGTGCGACTTTTAATTTAAAGGAAAAATCCTCGGCACTGCGCGCAGAAGATCATCTCACCAATATGCACAACTTGCGCAAAACAACGCCTGCCCTGGCAGACGCCTTTGCCGAGCTCGATGAGCAAACACTGAATGGCCGCGTGGCTTTTCGTTGTACTACACCGGATTATTTGCCGCTGATTGGCCCGGTACCCGAGCGGGAAAGATTCCTCGCGGATTTTGCGCCGCTGCGTAAAAACGCCAAGGCGCGAATTGACCGGCCCGGCTGTTATTATCCGGGGTTGTATATCAATGTCGGCCA
>CAMLOU010000224.1 GCA_946481735.1 uncultured Cellvibrio sp. | reverse complement strand
ACCCTCAAGTCAGGGACGACTTGAGGGAGCTACAGGGAAGTATTCATGCGTTTTCGAAATACTCCTAGTCATGCCAAACGGTGTGCGAGGTGAAATGTTTCATTAATTGAGTCTAAGGTTAACCTCAGCGTCTCCAGCAACGGCACCAACACTGGCCTCATCCAAATCATCGCCAATTTCAATCAATGCACTGGCAACACCCGCCTCTGTTTTTATTTTATCCGGACTAACCAACCTAATATCGCCTTGGGTGCTGAAAGTCACCTCAACATCATTGTCATAAGTCGGGTTGCCTTTTTCGTCCAACAATTGTGCGTAAACAAAAACCAGATCCTTCACACCAGTTTGTGGAGCTTTGCCGCTGGCATCGAGACGCAAACTGATCTGCGTGGTTTTTCCCGGTGTTACCACTTTGTGTTCTGCCACCGGTTTTCCGTCGATAAAGGCTTTTGCCATTAATTCGCCCGCGTCGAATTTATCCAGCGCGAACGTAAATGGCGGGTGCTTCAGGTTTTTGGTATTGGCATTCTTGTCCGGTGTTTGTTTGCCGACGCTTTTACCATTGAGTAGCAGTTCGACTTCTTCAGCGTTGCTGAAGACGCGCACATCCAGTGGTGAGTCAGCTTGCCAGCGGCTGGCGATATGTACCATGGGACCGGATTCATAGCGGTCAGAAATGTCCTGCGGGTCGCGTTGGCTTTGGAAGAAGTAGTAGCTGTATTTGGGGCGGCGATGGATGCTCATGATGCCGGAGGCTTCCAGGTCGTCGGCGTAGCCGCGGTTGTAGTCAAACATAACCCAATAGCCGTCGGCAAAGGCGGGGGTGGTAAAGTTGTCGTTGTGAGCCTCCTGGATATTGGTGGCTTGTTGCAATAAACGTTTTTCGCCATCGCCCAATAATTGTCGACTGGAACGATCGGCTTGCAACAAATCACCCCAGGCGTCCTGGTTCAGGCCGGCGTTCATTGCATAATATTCCCAATCGCCATACTCCGAAACGACGTAAGGTTTGGTGGGTGTTTTGTAATGTTCCAGGCGGTGTTGGCGCGCTTGCAGATAAATGTCGTAGCCGTATTCCTGCCAGCCCGCCGAGTAGGTGGTATTGCCGGGATATTCTTCGTGCACAATCTTTTGCAGGGAATCAATAAAGGGTTCGCTCATCCAGGATTCGTTCAGCGAACATTCCCACGCGAGCACGGAGGGATGGTTGCGGTCACGACGGATCAGATCGCGGCAGGTTTGTTGAACCTGTGCCTGAAATGCCGGGTCTTCAGAAAAATATTGCCAGCCTAAAATAGCATCGATTAAAACCAGGCCCAGTTCATCGGCAGCAGCCATAAATGCGCGGGAGTGTGGGTAGTGCGACAGGCGTACATAATCAAAGCCGGCAGATTTTATTTTTGCTGCATCGCGATAATCGGCCGCGGCGGACGTGGCATAACCGACGTAGGGATACTCCTGATGGCGGTTTACACCGCGCAGAAAGGTTTTTTCACCGTTGATCAACAAACTTCCATCATTGGCAAAACGAAATTCGCGGATACCGATACGGGTATGTTGTTCATCTACCATTTTCTGGCCATCGAACACTTGCGTCACCAAGGTGTAGAGATGTGGCTGTTTGGGTGACCATAAATCTGGATTCTTAAGGGTTAGGTGCAGTTGTGATTCATGATCGCTATTGGCTGAAACATTGAGTTTTTTGCTCTCCGTCTGAGTAACGGTTTTTTGTCCATCGAGCAAAACATGTTTTATTTGAAATGTCTTTTCTGCATCAGCGGCATTATGCACATGCGTTTGAATCGCTATATGGGCCTCGGTTGGTGATACCTTCGGATAGGTGACAAAGATGCCGCCACTGGCCGTTTTGTCGGCGGCGATAGGATCGGTGATATAGAGTTCATCTTTGGTAACGAGATACACATCGCGATACAAGCCGCCGTAAGTGTTGAAGTCGAGCGTAGCCAGGGGTTTGGGGCCGGTGACGGGGTTGTCACGATTATCAAGGCGCACCAGTAATTCGTTTTGATCGCGCGTTAACTTGCCCGTGAGTTCTACTATAAAAGGTAAATAACCACCCACATGCGTTGTCAGTTTTTCACCGTTAAGCCAGACCTCTGCCACATTCATGGCCGCTTCAAAACGTAACCACACCGGCTTTTGATCATCGATGGAATTACCGTTAATCATTTTTCGATACCAGGCATCACCCTGAAATTGATCGTTCACAATCAGCGGTTCGATCCTGGGTGTGTGCGGCAATGTCACTGCTTGCCAATCTGTGCGTGCTTGCACTTGCGCCAGGCTGAGTGAATCGTCACTGCGCAAAAATTGCCAGTCCCGGTTATACAACTGTTCACGCGCGACGCTCCGGGAATCCGTTGTGTCTTGGAATGTCGGTGTGCAGGCGGCAAGCAGCCAGCCGCTACAAAGAAGGGCTGCGAGACAGAATATTTTTCCACGCATAGGTTAGTTGTCCTTGTCGTCGGAGTGAGTGTGTTGATAGTCGGCAGAGAAAAATAAAAACGCCGGTAAGGTACTATTGCCTTTGGCGGCATTAAAGAAACTCGCATTTTCCCAATGGGAACCTGTGCCCCAACGGGTTTTGCAACGAGTGCTAACCCACGCAGGTTCCCAATAAATAACACCCAGGCCACCCGCAGATTTAACCGTTTGCGCGAGGCCCAGCAAGTAAAGTAGTTGCCCTTCAGGACTAGGCTCAAACTCGGGCAAGACCGCTTTCTTGCCGAGCACGTTGCCCGCCCGGTCAAAATTTTTCAGTGTCCAGGGGTATGCGGTTTCGACAATTAAAACGTCTTTAGCAATGTTTTTCTTCAAAGACTGAATGGCGTCGGGCAGTTGCTGAATGGGATATTGTGACCACTGCGGGTAATAAGATAAACCGATGATGTCGTAGTCGATTACACCATGTTGCTGCGCCTGCGGAAACCAGCGCAACGCGTTTTCCGGTTGTGCGATATGTAAAACGATAAGAATTTTTTTATCCTGCGTCGCTGAAAAATCCCGCACGGCTTTTATGCCCTGATTCAACAAATATGCATTGCGTGGCCAGTTAATATTTTCGTGATCGGTTTTTCCTTCAGGTTGCAAAATCTCCGCGTTGGTTTCGTTGCCGATTTGCACCATCTCCGGCAACAGATCTTTTTCTGCCAAGGATTGCAGTGTCGCGAAGGTATAGTCATACAGCGCTTTACCAAGCGCGGTTGTATCCTGGATCGTGCTCCACGCCGTGGGAATCTCCTGCCGCTCGGGATCGGCCCAGTCGTCGGAATAATGAAAATCCAGCAACACTGGCAACCCTTGTTGCTTCGCGCGGCGAATGGTTTTGGTGGCGTCAGCTAATGTTGAATACCGGGTCCAATCCGGGTTATGCCATAAGCGCACGCGAATCAGGTTTGCGCCTTTTCGTGCAAAAAGCTCAAATGGATCCTGCGGTTTTCCTTTGTCACGATACACCGCGCCGCAATCTTCCATTTCGTTAACGTAGGATAAATCGGCGCCGAGATAAAAATTATCTGAGCTGCTTGCGTTTGAATGTATAACAAAAATAAAAGCCAGGAACCAAGCCAGGCGTGGTAAGTATTTTGTGTTTTTCAAGGTGTTACTCCCAACTTGCCAACATGGGTTCGGTGGTAGTTGCGGTGACCGTCGCCGGCATGGATGCCGACGACGAGCCTACAGGGATGTATTCACAGCGTATCACTGCAACTACTGCCGAATGCATGTCTGCACTTGGGTCAGCTTACAGCTTCCAACTCACCCCAACCATATAACGACGCCCAAACTCCTCATACTTGTTCACATGATTCGGATTATTCGATTCCAAACCGTACACACGATAAGGTTCGTTCGTCAGGTTTTGCACCTGGAAGTAAAACTTGTAATGATCATCCAGCTCATAAGACAAACTCAGATCAATATAACCTTCGCTATCATTAATCCCTTCCTCCCCCTGCACCGCATTAATATCGCGCTGGAACTCGCTGCGGTAACTGTAAGACGTGCGCGCTTCAAAGCCATCCTTGTAATACCACAAGGTCAGGTTGCCCACATGTTCAGACAAACCGGTCAGCGCAGATTTAGTGGAGTACAGGGGCACAAACTGCTCAACGTTGGATTCCGTAAACGCATAGTTAGCGTAAACCCCTAAACCATTAAACGGCTCCGGCAAAAAGCTGAACGCTTGTTGGTATAGCACTTCGTAACCGCGAATGTAACCGCCCTCGCCATTGATCGGACGCGACACATTGTAAGTCGTGCCGTTGTAAACAATTTGCTCCGCATCCGCCGCGCGTGCGATGTAGGTGTCCAGATCCTTGTAGTAAACCGTTGCTGCCACAGAGGACTCATCGTTGAAATACCATTCATAACCCAAATCCACCTGGGTCGCGCGGAAGGGATCAAGTTTCGGATTGCCCGATGAAGATTCACCGGGGTTCGCGCCGAACAAATCATCATTCAGATTTAAACTCGGGCTCATTAAATCCACCGGTGCGCGCGCGATGGTTTTCGCTAAACCAAAGCGCACTTGTTGTTCATCGGTGACCGCCAACGTCATATTGAGGCTTGGCAGTACTTCATCGTAGTCGTGATCAATGGCAACCGCTTCGACTTCACCGGCCATTTCTTCCCATACACC
>CAMLOU010000223.1 GCA_946481735.1 uncultured Cellvibrio sp. | reverse complement strand
GCGATAAACGCCGCGTGGGATGGCATGACTTCAACGGATCGATCAATCACTGATTTAATCCCCGCCATACGTTTTACCAGTTCGTCCTTCGGCATTACATCCACAATCGGATGGTAGGCGCGTGGCCGGATGCCCTGGCCATGCATCACCTCCAACCAACTCAGGTCATTGAACATCTCCACACTGTTGCGGTAAATCCGACCATTCTTTTTAAACTGATTGATCTTTTGTTGCAGTTCCTCCGGAATTGCCATGGTCCGGCAATAATTCCAGAAAGGTGAATCATCGCGCGTGGTTGCGTGATAGTGCAGAATCAGGAAATCGCGAACACGGTCGTACTCAAAATGCGCCTGGCGATTAAATTCATCGATATCTTCCTGATCAAAATATTTGTTAGGAAATAAACTCATCAGCCGCGCGATACTGGATTGCACCAGGTGGATACTGGTGGATTCAAGTGGTTCCATGAAACCACTGGCCAAACCGATAGCCACACAATTTTTATTCCAGAATTTATGGCGTTTACCCGTGGTAAATTTAAGCATGCGCGGTTCAGCCAGCGGTGCTCCGTCGAGATTGTTGAGGAGAATGTTCACCGCCTCATCGTCACTCATGTAATGACTGCTATACACATGGCCATTGCCAATGCGGTGCTGCAACGGGATACGCCATTGCCAACCCGCCGCGTGTGCGGTGGAGCGTGTGTAAGGCGTAGGGTCACCCGCGCTTTCGCATGGCACTGCCCAGGCGCGATCACAGGGCAACCAATGGGTCCAATCTTCATAGCCGGTTTTTAATGCCTGCTCTATCAGCAAACCGCGAAAGCCCGAACAATCAATAAATAAATCACCATGAATCAGCGCTCCGTTCTCCAAGGCAACGGATTCAATAAAGCCATTGTCAGGGTTCAGGTTGGCATGGGTAATTTTTCCTTCCGTCCGAACAACCCCTAACTGCTCCGCGAATTCGCGCAAATAGCGCGCGTATAGCCCGGCATCAAAATGAAATGCGTAGGCAATGTTGGACAAGGGCGAATTACCTGCATCGATAGAGCGCATAAATTTTCCTTTACGCGCCGCGATAGCCGTGAGGGTGTATTCGCCGATGTCCGGCACCTCACCTGCCTGATACAGCTTTAACCAGTAATGGTAAAACTGGATTGCATCCATATCCTTGCCTACTTCGCCAAAGGCATGAATATATGAGCTGCCGATATGGCTCCAGTTAACAAATTCAATACCCAGTTTAAATGTGCCCTGGGTGCGCCGAACAAAGTCGTCTTCGTTCAGCCCCAACAAGCGATTGTATAACTGGATTTGCGGAATCGTCGCCTCACCGACACCGACGGTGCCGATGTCCTCGGACTCAATTACCTGAATGTTGCAGTATTGATTTTTAAGTACCTTGGCCATGGCCGCAGCAGTCATCCAACCGGCTGTACCACCACCGACGATAACAATACGTTCAATGCGATTATCAGGCATAAATGTCTCCAGGACTAACGAGCAGGACAATAACGGGTAAGCACTTGCTGATGGCTGGGCATAGCCACAACGGTTTTTTGAATTGCCGCCTTGATGTGTTGGTGTTGTTGCCGCAATTCTTTTTCTGTCAGGGCATCTGTCATTACGTCATAGCGTTCCGGCCATATCTGCAAGCCGAAGAAAAAGGCAGCCCACAGCGCATCCGATATTACATCATATTCGTAGGCCGCAATGCGGCCACGGTGGCGGAATAATTCGAGACGGTGCTGTAATGATACAGGGATTGGCTTTTGCTGGCACAGAGAACCAAAAGCGGAATGGATATGCATCAGGTGTTGATGGGCAATATGAAAATCCCGCAGCCGCTCAAATTCAGCCAGGCTTAAACGATTGTATTCGGCGGTATTGCAGGGCTTACAGGTTTTATCCGGAAAGTAATCCAACAAACGTACCAGCGCCGACTGCGCCCATTGCAGTTCCGAAACAGCCAGGGACGTTATGTTGCCTGCCGCCGCACCAACCGCCACGCAGTTAGCTTTCCACCAAACAGCCCGGCGACCCGGTCTGATTCGCCTGGATGTGCAGCTCACATCTGACGGAAAACCAAAGCGCTGCATTGCGTCAGGCAGCGATGCTTCACGCAACACATCAGAACAATAAATAAATTGATGAATATTCCGTTTCTGCAAGGGAATTATTCTATGCCATCCCCACGGCATGGTCTGGACCTGGGTTAGCGGAAGCAATGTTGTCGGTGTTGCGGTGTGAGGGAGGGCAAGATTCATCACCTGGTCAGCAGGTAATTCTTCCGCCCAGGACTCATACTCAACAGCTAACGCCGGATCACCAATCAGCACCGACAGTTCGCCGGAACAGTCAATAAACAAATCGCCCTCGACCTTACTGTTATCGTCAAGTACCAGTGATCTGATAAATCCCGATTCAGGACAAAGTTCCAGACCGCACACAGCCACCTTACGTGTGGTTACCTGCAAGTAGTGGGCATAATCCTGCAAGTATTTTTTATACGCGTAGGTGTCAAAGTGCAGACCGCATGACAAGGTCGACAGAATGGATTTTTTATCCGGTTCCGAGAAGGCAAACTTTCCATGTCGCGCCGCAACGGCCGCCAGGAAAAAATCTTCGTAGGGCGTAGCATCACCAGCGTGATGCAACCTGATCACCTGTTGCTCAAAGGCCGCCGTTGTGGTGGAAAGTTTTCCCAATGGATGGATGAAGGAACTGATGTCATTGCCACGGTATTCTGTGCCCAGCTTAAAACTCGCACCGGTAATGCTCATCAATTGCCGTTCATCAAAGCCCAGCATCTGATGCAGAGGGCGCACACCGGGCAGACTTGATTCTGCCATGTCATCGGCCGGTAATCCGGGGATATCAAGCAGGGTGATATGGATATTTTCCGCTTTCAAACCGCGCGCCAAAATTGCCGCCGCTGTCCAGCCAATAACACCACCACCGACGATGACGATTTTTTTGATGGGTCCACTGCTCATTGTTGTAGACCATAGAGGCTCATACTGGCCTCCGGGTATCGCGCCTGCATAGCATTCACTGCCGCTTGAATCGCACTGCTGTGACTGGGCATTGCATCAACATCCGTGCGAATGCCCTGACGTATTGTTTGCAGGTAAGCCGCTATGGCCTCCCTTGTATGCCGCGTGATACGCGAATCGTACCCGCCAGGAATAATACCCTGCCCGATATAGACCGCCAGCCAACTGGGCAACATAAATAATCCCTGCTGGTAATGTTCGATATGGGCCGATTCGCGAAATAAATGTATCTTACGCTCCAGCTCCTCGGGAACCGCCATCGCTCGACAGGCATCCCAAAATGCTTCACCGTCTCTGGCGTTAGCCTTGTAATGCAGGATTAGAAAATCCCGCACACGGCGATATTCAAGATCAATATGACGATTAAATTCTGACTGATTGATTGCAACAAAATCCGCGTCAGGAAAACACTCCAACAATTTCAAAATCCCTACCTGGATTAAATAAATGCTGGTGGATTCAAGCGGTTCCAGAAATCCACTGGCCAAACCAATCGCAACACAGTTTTGATTCCAGCTTTGTTTGCGCCGTCCTGTTACAAAACGCAGGAAGTTGGGCTCGCCAGTGGCTGCGCCTTCTATCTGGCTGCGTAATTGATGCAAGGCTTCATCATCACTGAGATGTTCACTGCAATAGACCTGACCATTACCGGTGCGATGCTGTAAGGGAATGCGCCATTGCCAGCCAACTTTTTGCGCAATCGCACGCGTGTAGGGAAGCGGTTCACGGGTGCGCTCACACGGCATGGCAACAGCGCGATCGCAGGGAAGCCAGTGTCGCCAATCTTCATAGCCGGTGTTAAGCGCACCTTCAATCAATAATCCTCTGAAGCCGGAGCAATCGATAAATAATTCTCCGTTCAGCCGCTCACCCGTCTCGAGTACCAGGGACTCAATGAATCCCGTTGCCGAAGAAAGTTGGACCTGCTCAACCTTACCTTCAATACGCACAACACCTTTTTGTACTGCGTAGCCCCGCAAATATTGCGCGTAGAGCGAAGCATCCAGATGAAATGCATAACCAAAATCGGAGCGGGGGGATGCCGGGTTTGCATCGGGATAGGAAAATTTTTCCGCAAGCGCCGCAACCGCCGCAATCGAATAATTTTCCAGCGGTGAATCGTCGCCCAAAGCCCGCAGACGCAACCAATAGTGATGAAAATCGATTCCGCTGATGTCGTGACCATAAAGGCCAAACGGATGAATGTAAGACGTGCCCGGAGAACCCCAGCCGGTAAATTGGATACCGAGTTTGTAGGTCGCCTGGGTCGCGCGGACGAATTCGTTCTCATCAATACCCAGCAACTGGTTGAAGTGACGAATATGAGGAATAGTCGCTTCACCGACACCGACAGTACCGATTTGCTCGGATTCAACCAGCGTGATGTTGCAAAGCGCCGAAGGCAGGAAACGCGCTAATGCCGCAGCTGTCATCCAACCGGCCGTACCACCACCGACTATCACAACCTGTTGAATTCGTTGGCCTGGCATACCGCCCCCATTTATTGTTATCAGGGTTTATTGTAGCCAGAAAATAGCAAACCATCACGCACAGGGCTATGAGTTTTTTCTATCAAAAAAAAGCGCGCCTAAAGGCGCGCTCAAAGGAGAGGCTATCACAAACGAGGTTAGAACGTTGCTCTTACAATCAGGGCCGCACGACGGTCGTTGACGAACCATGAGCG
>CAMLOU010000222.1 GCA_946481735.1 uncultured Cellvibrio sp. | reverse complement strand
CTTGTCAGGATTAATCACGGCGTTAGCATTCACGCTGACACAAAAAGTGATATCGCTTTCCAGGCGTTGCAGGATATTCATGTTGTAGGTCAAGGCGGCCGCGTCGACATCAGCGCCATTAAGCAACAGATAATTCCAACTGGCCCAGGCACGTTTCGAGCCGGGAAGCAGTCGCGTATCGGTATGCAGGCAGACATCGTTCATCTTGTAGGGAATCGCGGAAAGAATATCGCTTTCATCCTGCGTCGGGTCAAGCAAGATCGCCAGCGCCTGATCACTGTGGCAGGCAAAGACCACTTCATCAAAATGCTGTTGTCCGTGGGCAGCGGTGTATAAGGTAACACCCTCGTCATGGCGTTTTACCCACTGCACCGGTGCATTAACATGGATAGAACCCTTGAAGGTTTTGGTCAATGGTTCAAGATAGGTCTTTGATCCGCCTTTGATGGTGTACCACTGTGGTTGCTGTGTGACCGTCAGCAGGCCGTGGTTGTGAAAAAAGCGGATAAAGAATAACAACGGCATGGCCGCCGCCGTGTCCAGACCGGAAGACCATATCGCAGAAACCATCGGCAATATGTAATAGCGCTGGAAAAACTCACTGTAACCACCAGCACGCAGAAAATCACCCAGCGTTTGATTGCTGTCAATATCACCAGCTTCATGCAACCGGATGCATTCGCGATTGAACCGGAGGATTTCCTGCAACATCCGCCAATGCCTGGGATTGAATAAATTGCGTCGCCGGGCAAACACGCCATTCAGGGATGTACCACTGTATTCAAAACCGCTGGCCTGGCAACTCACACTGAAACCCATTTGCGTCGGCTGGCTAACGACACCCAAACGGGACATTAATTTTATAAAGTTCGGATAAGTTCGATCATTAAAGACAATAAAACCCGTGTCGATCGCATAGGATTTTCCTGCAACCATCACCTCACGCGTTGCCGTGTGACCGCCAATTTCTGCCTCCGCTTCAAACACCGTGACCTTGTGATGGCGACTGAGTAAATGCGCGCACAATAATCCACTGATGCCGGAGCCGACCACAGCAATCTGTTTTACATGACCCGAGTTTTGCACCATCTGATTTACACCTTATTACGGGACATTTTTTTCAACAAAGCGGTTTGCCAACGCATCGGCAACCAACTGCATAACGTCATAATACTGACCAACTGCCAGGGAAACTGAATAATCCATTTACGCCGCGCCATTCCGTACACGATGTCATCTGCCGCTTGCTGTGGCGACTGGATAAATGGCATGTCAAAATCATTGCGATCCGTTAACGGCGTTTTGACAAAACCGGGACGAACAATAGACACATCTATTCCCTCCGCTGCCAAATCCACACGCAAGGATTCTAGCAAATACTCCAGGGCGGCTTTGGATGCACCGTAGGCTTCGCTGCGCGGCATCGGCAACACAGTGGCCATGCTCGATACACCAAGGATATAAGGCTGATTGGGTGAGCGACGCAGAAACGGCAAGGCCAGCTCCAGCGTGTGTACTGCACCGGTAAAATTAATATCCATGACGGTAGCAAAGGATTCACTATTAAAGTGCTTCACGTCCACGTATTCGCAGGTGCCGGCATTAATGATCAAAGTATCCAGATAACCTACTTGGTCATTTAAGGATTTTTCCGCAGCAACCAGGGCTTCCTTATCACTCAGGTCAACCACCACCGCCTTGCATCGCTCGGGAAATTCCTTCAACAAGGGCTGCAGGTTGGCCAGATTGCGCGCCGTTACAATCACCTCATTCCCCTGCTGCAGGAGCTTGCGAGCCAGCGCGGCACCGATGCCGGTTGATGCACCGGTGACCCAGATTTTTAACGGCAATTCTGTCATGGCCATACCCTGCTCCATCTACGCTGCGCCAAGGTTGCTGAACAACGCAATGGTGTGTTTACGACTTTCCGCCAGATCAACAATGGGCAAGGGATAACCTGATGTGGGCGGCGGACTGTGAATCTGTTTATTGGATAAGTGTTTCAATACCGGTAAGTAAATACGAATAAATTCACCCTGGGGATCAAAACGTTCTGATTGGCTGATGGGATTAAAAATGCGGAAATACGGTGCGGCGTCGGTGCCCGTGGATGCACTCCACTGCCAACCGCCATTATTTGCAGCAAAGTCGCCATCAATGAGCTGCGACATAAAGTATTGCTCGCCAAGGCGCCAATCAATTTGCAGGTTTTTGGTGAGAAACATGGCCACCACCATGCGCAAACGGTTGTGCATCCAGCCTGTGGTTTTTAATTGCAGCATGGCAGCATCCACCAAGGGTATACCGGTCTTGCCATCGCACCACGCCTGGAAAGCTTCCGGGTCTTTACGCCAGGGAAACGCCTCGGTATGCCGTTGTAACGCCTGGTGTTTGCACACCCAGGGGTAATCCACTACCACATGCTGATAGAACTCGCGCCAGATAATCTCGCCCAACCAACAACGCGCACCCTCACTGCCGGTATCCCACTCACCATTGTTTGCCGCCAATACAGCGGCGGCACATTGGCGTGGTGAAATAGCGCCCACCGCCAGATAAGGCGATAAGGTTGAGGTGCCTTCATGGGCAGGGAAATCGCGTTCTTTCTGGTAATCGTGCAGGTCTTGCTCGACAAATTGATGCAGCCGGCGGCGCGCTTCTGTTTCGCCTGCAGGCCACAATGCCTGCAGGTCACGTTGCGCAAAGGGTTTGAATAATGCGTTGATATCCGGCGGCGTGAACGCCTGGGTGTCCGTCTGCTTCTGTGGCGCAGGTAGCGGTTGCAACGTCAGCGGCATAACGGTTTGCAGCCATTTCTTTTTGAACGCCGTAAACACTTTATAGGGCTCGCCCTGGCCATTGCGCAACATACCCGGCGGTACAATCACGCGATCATGAAAGCGTTTGACCGTCACGCCCTGCGCACGGCAATGGGCGGCGACCGCGCGATCCCGGTTTAACTCATCGAGCGGATATTCCGCGTTAAAAAAAAGTTGTTCGCAATGGTGCTCATGCGCAAGCTGTAACAAGCGCTCGGGAATTTCTGCCGCACTATCAACTGCTATGGTCACCAGCGGTATATTCAAGGCCGCTAGTTGTGGAGCCAGAATCTGTAAATGACGACGAATAAAATCCAGTCTCACCGGTGCTATCGTGTGGCGTTCGATGTACTCGGCACACAGCAGATAAACCGCCACCACGCCTTCACCCGATTCACTGGCGCGGTAGAGGGCCGGATTATCTTCCAGACGTAAATCGTGGCGCAGCCAAACCAGGGTTTTCATCTTAAGCCTCCGTGCGCTTTTTGATGTGACGAATCACCCACCCCAAGACCGGCAGGTGCTCGTATAACATGGCGCCCGCATCGTAATAATCGCGGTGGTAAAACACCTTGTCCTGAAATTTGATGTGGCTGTTGCCACTCACACTCAACCGTTTTCCGCCAGCGAGTTTGGGATGGCGATAATGCATCGTCCAGAACAGCACGGCCTGATGCACACCGGGTTTTTGATCAGATGCCATGTCAATTACCTGGCCAAACTCAAAGCGGCATTCCTGCAAATTTTTCATCATACCTGCAAAGTAGCGGGTAACCTCGCCCAACCCTTCGACCCGCTGCAA
Source organism: uncultured Cellvibrio sp. (assembly GCA_946481735.1). The sequence goes on along the minus strand of CAMLOU010000222.1, from coordinate 1,147 downwards.
GGGGTCCTGGAAAACAATATCCGCGCGATAGACATCGGACATCGCAGGAATAATGCTTTCGTCAAAGCGACTATAGAGTTGCTGCACTTGTTGAACGATACGGCTAGTCATGGCAAGGCATCCCAAGGTTATTGTTCAGTGAATGTTTGCGTGAGAGTGGCGAGGACGGCCTGCAGATTGTCGCCGGCCATAAGATGTTGGATAGCATCGCGCTCCTCAATGAACATGCGGGTAATCTTGCCGGCGACAAAAACGGGGATCATCAGAATCTGCTGCCATTCCAGTAACTGCTGGCGGAGATTGCCGAGATGGGTTGCCGAATCGCTGTAAAGCACCACCCCTTCCGCACCCGTTTGCTCTACCGCAAACACCAACTCCGCTAAAGGCAAGTAGCCGATGTACTCCGCCTGGAAGGTGTTTACGAGCAAACTGTAATTCAGGATCAGCGGCAGAATATCGCTGTCATCCGCATTGAGATTTACCACCAATACACGTTTTCCCTTCGCCGTCTGACGTTGCCGGTAGTGGCCAAAATAAAAGTGCTCCAGCACCAGGCTGTGCAGAAAAGCCAGCTTGGTGCGGGCACCGTATTCCGCGGCGATCTGCAATTTTTCCAGTACAGGGGCCAGCAATTGATCAGCAATAATTTCGGCGGGATACAACGCGACCAATTCGTTTAGCAAACCGGCCAACGCGGCACGATTTAACTGGGTGAGTGCAGTTCCAATACGCGCGCTGTACTCCAGCCAGACACTATCAATCCCGGCCTCGGCATCATCCGCTGTTTCACTGTTCAGAATGCCTTTCACCTTGCTAATGGCAAGCCCGCGCACCAGCCAGGATTGAATGGTCTTTACGCGCTGCACATCATCATGGCTGTACAACCGATGGCCTTTTTCAGTACGGGTGGGTTTTAACAATCCATACCGCCGCTCCCACGCACGCAGCGTAACGGTGTTGACGCCCGTAAGCCGCGAGATTTCGCGGATCGGCAACAGGACGGATGTATCGGGTTCTTGCATGTTCATAACGGGCTTCAATTACAGATTATTGACGATGGCATTACGCAACCCGAGTTTTTCCGGATGCGGCGCCCAAAAGGTTTGTTGCTTGAGGTAAGGATTATCCACCTTCATCAGATGGTGTT
>CAMLOU010000221.1 GCA_946481735.1 uncultured Cellvibrio sp. | reverse complement strand
GCCATCTGGCATGGGCAGAAAAGCTGGAATGGTGTAGCCATTTTGTCGCGCGTTGGTGAGCCGGTGGAGGTTCGTCGTGCGTTGCCGGGGGATGCGGAGGATGTGCACAGCCGTTACATTGAAGCGGCGGTGCAGGGCATTGTGGTGGGGTGTTTGTATTTGCCGAATGGCAACCCGGCGCCGGGGCCGAAGTTTGACTACAAATTAAAGTGGCTTGAGCGGTTAACGGCCCATGCGGCGGAGTTGGTCAAGGCCGATGCGCCGGTGGTGTTGGTGGGCGATTACAATGTGATTCCGACGGACCTGGATGTGTATAAGCCGGAGCGCTGGCTGGATGATGCGTTGTTCCGGCCGGAGGTGCGCGAAGCGTTTACCACTATATTGGCGCAGGGGTGGACGGATGCGGTCCGTGCGCTGCATCCGGATGAGGTGATTTATACCTTTTGGGATTATTTTCGTAACGCCTACGGGCGCAACGCGGGCTTGCGGATCGATCACTTTTTGTTAAATCCAGCTTTGAAAAAAAGCCTGCGCAGTTGCGGTGTCGATAAGCATGTGCGCGGTTGGGAAAAGACCAGTGACCATGCGCCGGTGTGGATCGAGTTAAAACACCAGGCTGCTTCCAGGTAGCCTTTCACCTTGCCCAGTTTTGGTTCGGCACCTGTAGTAATTGGCTACCGGCTTGTGCATTTATATGTTTTCATTTCACCGCTTCTTCAGTTTTCTGTTTTCTGGGATAGGAAACCTGCCGCTATAACTCACTGTATTTCAAAGATAAAATTCTATTTCAGTTAAATTCTGACCATATGGTCATGTAATTGGACTGCTTCTTGCTTTTTCACGCCAGTGTTCGTTTGTCGCACTTGGCTGCCTCGAAACGTTACCTCCAAACGCTCGTGCTATGCGGGTCAATTTTGTCCAGCTGAAAGAAATCCTATGATGGCGGTAAGAATCCGGAAAGTGCTGTTTGTGTTAAGCGCGCTGATGTGTGATGTCGCGGTGGCCAATCCGGATGGTCACGGCAGTTATGACCCTGAAGCGTTTCTGGATAAGCATTGTGCGCGTTGCCATAACGACGAACGCATGTCCGGTAACTGGTCCTTGTCGATGGTGAATGTGGCGGATATTAGCCAGGGCAAAGGTTTGGCGGAATGGGAAAGTATTCTGCGCGTGACCGGGCGCGGCGAGATGCCCCCGCCGAGCCGACCCAAGCCGGGCGATGAAGAATTAAAGAGTTTTGTGAGTTGGCTCGAAGGTTCGCTGGATGGTTATGCGGCGGCGCACCCCAACCCTGGCCGCGCGACCTTGCGCCGTTTGAATCGCACCGAATACAGCAATGCGGTGCGCGATTTGTTGAACCTCGATGTGAACGTCAGCGAATCATTGCCGACCGACGATACCGGCTACGGCTTTGACAATATTGCCGATGTGTTGTCGGTCTCGCCGACCTTGATGGATCGTTATATTGCCGTCGCAGGTAAAGTGAGTCGCCTGGCCGTGGGGCTCGGCGCGGATCAACCTTTTACCACCACCTATATGTTGCCCAAAGATGGCTCCATCCTGAATCAGGGCATTCCCTCTTACGATGAGCGGATGAGCCATGATTTGCCGCTCGATTCCCGGGGCGGCGGTGCCTTTAAATACTATGCGCCCCACGATGGTGTGTACGAAATCAACGGTTATTTGAATTCCAACACCAACAACGAAGTGGATCGCCTGGAGGAAAATCGCGTGAGTCTGCGCGTGCCCTTAACCGCCGGTTCGCACACGGTGGGCATTACGTTTCGCAAACAATTGCGGCTGGATGAAAGCGTGCAAACACTGCGTAACACCACCGATGAAGTGCCGCTGCCCACGGAACCCCCAACACCGCTGACATTGGATTTTATTGTTGATGGTGCGCGGGTGGGCAGTACCAGCGTGCCGTCGTATTACATGTCGCCGCGCTTCGCGCAGAAAAATTTTCCCCGCGATGTGCTGGAGATTAACGTGGCTGGCCCTTATGAAGTGAGCGGCCCCGGCACCACACCCAGCCGTGAAAAAATCTTCAGTTGCCAGCCGTCGTTCTGGCCGTTTACCGAAAATTATTGTGCGAAAAAAATTATCGCGCGCCTGGCGCGGCAGGCGTATCGTCGGCCGGTAACCGATGCGGATGTTGACCGCTTGATGGCGGTATATGCGCAAGCGCAGCAGTCGGCGAATTTTGAGCAGGGTATTGCGGCAGCTATTCAGGCCATACTGGTTTCGCCGAGCTTTTTATTTTTATACGAAACTGATCCGCCGCACGGCGAGCCGGGTTTTGTTCATCCCGTTACTGATCTTGAATACGCCTCACGCCTGGCTTTATTTTTATGGAGCAGCTTGCCCGATGAAGAGTTGTTAACCCTGGCTGAAAAAAATGTGTTGCGCAAACCCGAAGTCTTGCAGCAGCAAATAAAACGCATGCTCGCCGATGACCGTGCGCTAGCACTGGAACAAAATTTTGCGGGCCAATGGTTGTACTTGCGCAACCTGGAATTTCAGCGCCCGGACGTGAAAGAGTTTCCAGATTTTGATATTCCACTGCGCGATGCCATGAAGCGCGAAAGCGAATTATTTTTCAGTTCCATTGTGCGTGAAAATGCCAGCATCCTGGATTTTATCAAGAGTGATTACACCTTCCTCAATGAGCGGTTGGCTAAACATTATGGCATTGAGGGTGTGCAGGGTCCGGCGTTTCGCCGAGTGGCAATCGACGCGGAATCCATGCGCGGTGGTTTGTTAGGGCAGGGCAGTATCTTAACGGTGACTTCTTACAGCAATCACACCTCGGTGGTACGGCGTGGTAAATGGATTCTCGATAATTTATTAGCCGCACCGCCACCACCACCGCCGCCGGATATTCCCGCACTCAAAACCCAACAAGCGGGCAAAGCGTTAAACGCGCGCGAACAAATGGCCTTGCACAGCCAGGATCCGGCCTGTTCATCGTGCCATGTGCGCATGGACCCCTTGGGTCTGGCGCTGGAAAAATACGACGCGGTAGGGCGCTTCCGGTTAACGGATGCGGGCCGTCCCATTGATGTTTCCACCAACATGCCCGATGGAAAAATATTTGAAGGCTTATACGGTTTGCAATCGGTATTGCTGGAACGCAAAGAACAATTCGCCGGGGCGTTTGTGCAACGCTTGATGACTTACGCATTGGGGCGTGGTCTGGAGGCGAATGATCAACCGCAGGTGCGTCAGATTGTGCGCGCGGCGGCGCAGGACAATTACCGCATTCACACCATCATCTGGGGCATTCTCACCAGCGAACCCTTTAACTATCGAATGGTGCCACATCATGAGTAAACAACCTGTTCTAAACCGTCGCACGCTGTTGCGCGGATTGGGTGCGACCATTACCTTGCCCTTGATGGAGTCGATGATTCCATCGGCATTGGCCACAACCGTTATGGACAATCGGCCCAAACGCCTGAGCGTTTTTTATATTCCGAACGGGCTGCGTATGCCGCTGTTTACGCCGGCGGAGGCTGGTGAGAATTACGCGCTCACGCCGATACTGGAGCCCATCGCTCGCCACAAACAAAAATTTACGGTGATCTCCGGTTTAGCGCACTACAACGCGAACGCCTTGGGCGATGGACCTGGCAGCCACGGGCGAAGTTGTGGTGCCTATTTAACCGGTGCGCATCCCAAACGCACCGAGGGTGCCGATATTTTTTGTGGCATTTCAATGGACCAGGTGCTTGCGAATCATCTTGGTCATCACACGCAATTGGCATCTTTGGAACTCGGCATTGAGCCACCCAGTTTGCTCGGCAGTTGCGACATTGGTTACAGCTGCACTTACACCAATACGCTGTCCTGGCGCAGCCCCACGTCGCCCTTGCCGGTGGTGGTAAAACCCAGCGATGTCTTTGAACGGTTGTTTGGCGATACCACGGTGCTGGATGAAAAATCCCGCAAAGCACAGCTGGCCACTAAGGCCAGTATTCTGGATTTTGTGTTGGAAGATGCATCGCGTTTGTCGCCGCGTCTGGGCATGAACGACCGGCGCAAGATGGAGGAATACCTTGATTCGATTCGCACCGTGGAATTGCGTATTCAAAAAGCCAGCCAGCAAGCCCACCAGGTGGATACCAGCCATGTGCAATTACCGGTCGGCATTCCGGAATCCTTTGAAGAGCATGTGCGGTTGATGATCGATTTGCAAGTGCTGGCACTGCAAAGCGACATGACGCGCATCAGTACCTTTATGTTGGGCCGTGAATTAAGTAATCGCGCTTACGCCGAGATCGGCGTACCCGACGCGCACCACAGTCTCAGCCACCACGGCGGCGACGAAGAAAAAATTGCCAAGCTGGTAAAAATTAATCGCCTGCATATGGAACAGTTCGGTTATTTGCTCGACCGCTTGAGTGCCACCGCCGATGGTGAGCGCACGCTGTTGGATAGCACATTGGTGATGGGTGGTGCGAGCCTCGGTGAACCTAACGATCACGACAACATGAATCTGCCCGCGATTGTAGCGGGTGGTGGTTTGCGCGGAAATCGCCATATCGTCGAGCCCAAACATACACCCATGAGTAATTTAATGTTGTCACTCATGCACGAGATGGGCGTACCGGTTGACAGCTTCGGTGATAGCACCGGTGTGATCAATGCGCTCAGCGCTTAGGAGTTCGCCATGACATTATCGATGGCGCTGGCCTGTGCGTTTTTATTGTTGTCGACGGCCGCAATGGCTGGCCCCGCGGACGACGCATTAATGCGCGCTATACACGCGGGTGATGCAATAAAAGCGCAACAGGCGTTGCGCGAAGGCGCCAGGGTGAATCAGCCGTTGCCCGA
>CAMLOU010000220.1 GCA_946481735.1 uncultured Cellvibrio sp. | reverse complement strand
TCATCTCCGGCCTGAAATCGCTGGTTGAGCCTGGTACCAAGCTGGAAGACATGACCACTGCCGAGATCAAGAAAAAGATGGGCAACTTCTACATGATCAACAATGTTCGCTCAAAAGACGCACAAAACATTGTTGTGGAACGCGACGCACGCCGCGTGGTAGTCAAGATTGATTATGAGGCCCGCGTCAATCTGTTTTACAACCTGGATGTGGTTGTTGATTTTAAAAACCACCTCGACAGCACTGCGCCCCATCAGTGCTGCAAACCCGTGACCGAGTAATAGTGTTAAATCTTAAATACCAACATCTGCAAGATCGCCTTGGCTACCAATTTGAAACCCAGGCATTACTGGAATTGGCGTTGACGCACCGCAGTTGCGGTGCGCGAAACAATGAACGGCTGGAATTCCTCGGCGACTCAATCCTTAACTTCATCATCGGCGAATCCCTGTTTCAACGCTTTCCCGACGGACGTGAAGGGCAGCTCAGCCGTTTGCGTTCACAAATGGTCAAAGGTGAAACCCTGGCTAAAATCGCCCGCGAATTTCAATTGGGTGAATGCCTGATCCTCGGCGAAGGTGAGATGAAGAGCGGCGGACATCGGCGCGACTCCATCCTGGCGGACACGCTGGAGGCTTTGATCGGTGCAATTTACGTCGAGAAAGGTTTTGCCGCGTGCCGTGAGCGTGTGACCACCTGGTATGCCGCCCGCCTCGCGGCACTGACACTGGATTCGCCAGTGAAGGACGCCAAAACCCGGCTTCAGGAATACCTGCAATCGGTTCAGCAACCCTTGCCGGAATATGCTGTGGTAGAAGTGGAAGGCGAAGCCCATGAACATATGTTTACCATTGAGTGTCGGGTGTCGCTGCTGAAAAAAGCCACGCGCGCGCGGGCGTCAAACCGCCGCGAGGCGGAAAAGCAGGCAGCCGCCGAAGCGTTGCGGCTACTCAAAATCTGATGTACACATTTTTATCTACAAAGGCAGATGCTTATGTCGAGCAATGACGATGCACCGCTTGGTACACGGTGTGGCTACGTAGCAATCGTGGGCCGGCCCAACGTGGGCAAATCCACCTTGCTGAATCACCTGCTCGGACAAAAAATCAGCATCACTTCGCGTAAACCCCAAACCACCCGCAATGCGGTGGTAGGTATTAAAACCGAAGGCGATGTGCAGATTATCTTTGTCGATACCCCCGGTTTGCATCTCAATGAAACCCGTGCAATCAATCGCTATATGAACCGCGCTGCCAGTACCGCGATGAAAGACGTGGACGTCGTGGTGTTCCTGGTGGATCGGTTTATCTGGAATGATGAAGACGAGGCGGTGGCTGCACAACTCAGCCGCGTGCAATGCCCGATCATCCTCGCCGTGAATAAAGTGGACAAGGTGGAAGACAAGGAAACGCTTTTGCCTCATCTGCAAAAACTCGCCGAAAAACTAAAAGTCGATGAAGTCATTCCCGTTTCGGCACTGCGCAACATTAACCTCGAGCGCCTGGAGTCGTTGCTGGTTGAACGTTTGCCAGAAGGCATTCATCTGTACCCGGAAGACCAGATCACCGACCGCAGTTCGCGCTTTATGGCAGCGGAAATTGTGCGTGAAAAGATTACTCGCCAATTGGGTGATGAACTGCCCTATCAGATGGCGGTTGAGATCGAGGAATTTAAACAGGAAGGGGCGCTGTTAACGATTTCGGCCTTGATCCTGGTGGAGCGCGACGGACAAAAAAGAATCCTGATCGGAGAAAAAGGCGAGCGCATCAAACAGATCGGTCAGCAAGCACGTCTCGATATGGAAAAACTGTTTGAAAGCAAGATCATGCTCAACCTGTGGGTCAAGGTGAAATCCGGCTGGTCCGATGACGAACGTGCATTGCGCAGCCTGGGGTACAACGACATCTAAAGAAACGCTGAACAACGACGCAAGCTGGGAAAAACGGCGCCCGTTTTCAGCGACTTTCTCATTTGCGAGCCTTGCTATGCGCATTGAACTCCAACCCGCTTACATCCTCCACACACGCCCTTACCGCGATACCAGTTTGCTGGTGGATTTTTTCACACCTGAGTTTGGTCGTATCGGCGCCGTCGCACGCGGCGTTCGACAGGGCAAGGGTAATAAGCGCGTCCTCTTTAATCCCTTTGTGCGGTTACTGATTTCCTTGCAGGGCAAAACGGATCTGAAATTGTTGACGGCCATTGAGGCCGACGGCCCCGCCTGCCATTTGAGCGGTGCCCAGTTATACAGCGGGTTTTATCTAAATGAATTGCTGGTGCGCCTGTTACCGGAGATGGACGCTCACCCACCCTTGTATTACCGCTATCAGCAGAGTTTGCAACAACTGCGTGATCACACTGATGTGGAACCCTTGTTGCGTGATTTCGAATTCGCTTTTTTGCAGGAATTGGGTTACGCCATTGATTTTTTTGCAGATGCTCACAGCGGCGCTGGAATTGCGGCGGGGTCCTGTTATTGGTTTGATACCCAGGCTGGCTTTTATCTGGCCGATAACCCTCAACAGGCTAGCGCCAGCATGCCGCTGTTTCAGGGCAAAGACATCATCGCCATGGCGCAACGAGATTTTGTGACACCGGAAACTCGCCAGGCGGCGAAGCGGTTGAGCCGAATGATGTTGCAACCCTTGCTGGGCAATCGTCCGCTGCGCAGTCGTGAGCTATTCGCTTCCCTGCGTTCCGAATAATCAGCTACTCATCCAAAGAAAAGATGGCATTGATGTCGCGGTTGTGGCCCCAGCTCAGCACATCATCAATGGCCTTGTTCAATGACACCATGGCACCCGGTGCCTGTTCATACTGTTTGGCTTGCAATAATTTATCCAGCAAGCCACTGATTTTTTTCAAGCGCGGAACGCCGCAATAGCAGCAACTGCCATACAGGCGGTGCACCAATTCTTCCAGTTTGGAAAAATCTTCCTGCTCAAATGCGGCGTTGATATCTGTGCGTTCTGCTTCCAGATTTTGCAGCAGCATGACCAGCATATCGCGCGCGAGTGTCGGTTTGTTATTGGCCAGACGCAGAGACATCAGAATATCCACCGAGGTCACATCTTCTGTCAGGTCAGCGATAGCCGGCATACGCGGCTGGGTGACGGAATTTTGTAATTCCTGGGGCGTTACCACGACTTCTTTCTTGCCGGTTTGTGACACCCAGCGATTCACAATATGCGCCAGCTGGGCTTCGCTTACCGGTTTGCTGACGCAGTCATCCATCCCCGCCACCAAGAGCTCATATTTTTGCTCCGTCATGGAATGCGCGGTCAAGGCGATGATGGGGGTACGGCGTCCGCTGGTTTCGGTAGCCCGCAGGCGGCGGGTGGTTTCGATGCCGTCCATGCCCGGCATTTGAATGTCCATAAATATCACATCAAAATTTTGTTTGGCGCAAATGTCCAGTGCCTCTTTGCCGCTGCTTGCCTGGACAACATTGGTATTTAACCCGCGCAATAATTCGGAAGCCAATTGCAGGTTGGCCGGGTTGTCATCCACCACTAATACCGATGCACTCGGACGGTTACGGTGTTCCTCACTTTCTGCTTCCTGCGCGCGGCTGTCCTTGACGGTGATGTTTAGCTGGCGGCCTAAGGTTTGTAACAGCGAGTCATAGGTAATGGGTTTATTGACAAAGGTGGTTTGCAATTTATCTGCCTGGTTGCGCAGCAGGCGTTGATGTGCGGCAGTGCAGCAGGCGATGACTTTACAATTAAATTCCTCGGTCAATTGCTCGGTAAGGTTATGCAGCAGGATCGGCTGGATCTTGCGTTCTGCCGGTGCAATATCGAGGATTACCACATCAAACGACTGACCTGCATCGCGCGCCTGGCGCAGGGTCGGAAAAATATCGTGCACCGCACTGATCACCTGGGTATCCGTATCCCATTCCTGTAGCAGGCGATTGATTTGTGCAGCGGACGCCGAATTTTCGCCACAGACTAAAATTTTCCGTTTATTGAAATTGGGTTTGAAGTTGGTTGTCGGTTGTTTTTTATCGATGCCGAGCCGGGCGGTAAACCAGAAGCTCGATCCTTTTTCCGGCTCGCTTTCCACACCGATATCACCGCCCATACGCTCCACCAGACCTTTGCTGATGGCAAGGCCGAGCCCGGTGCCGCCGTGTTCCCGCGCACTGGATGTATCGACCTGGGCAAAGGCATTAAACAGGCTGTCTTTTTGACTGCGGGCGAGGCCTATACCTTCATCACTGACCGTCACTTTAATGGTGGCCTGGGATTCCTGCCGGGTGAGTAACACCACATCAACAATGATGTTGCCTTTGTTGCTGAATTTAATGGCGTTGCTAACCAGGTTGGTAATCACCTGTTTAAAACGCAAGGGGTCGCCCAATAAGTTGGCCGGTATTTCCGGATCAATGTAGGTAATGATTTGCAGGTTTTTTTCATGCGCATCGGGGGCCAGTATATGAATGGCTTCATCAATAGAACGGCGCAGTGGTAGCGGTACATAATCCAGTGTGAGTTTACCGGCTTCAATCTTGGAGAAGTCGAGAATACTGTTGATCACCGTGAGCAGGTGTTGCGATGAATCACGAATGGTGTTGAGGTATTCCCGTTGCTGTTCATCCAGATCGGTTTTCAAAGCCAGGTTAGTAAAACCAAGAATCCCATTGAGCGGCGTGCGGATTTCATGGCTGGTATTCGCTAAAAATTCCGATTTGATACGGCTGGCTTCCAGTGCTTCCTTGCGCGCAATATCCAGATCAATATTCTGAATCTCGATAGTTTCCAGTGTTTCGCGCAGGTCTTCAGTGGATTGGTCAATATAGGCTTGCATATCCTGTTGCGCTTTTTCCATGGATAACGCC
>CAMLOU010000219.1 GCA_946481735.1 uncultured Cellvibrio sp. | reverse complement strand
AAAAATCAATTCCGCGAAACAATCCCCGCCCAACCACCACCGGACGCAAGTTTAATTTTCAGCTTTTCTTTCTTCGTAACACTGCGCTGTTCACGTTGGTAATCTTCTGCAAAATTTTCTGTATTAACACCATCGCGATATAAATCCAGTTGGTAGTTCCCTTCACCCAGGAAAGAGAAATCAATTGTAAATTCCCGTGGTTGTTCGTCGGTCATTGCGCCGATGTACCAGTTGTCGCCGTGGCGGCGGGCGATGACGACGTATTGGCCGACGCTGGCGTGGAGTACGCGGGTTTCGTCCCAGGTGGTGGGGAAGCGGGCGATGAATTCGGTGGTTTTGGGTTCGCGGTAGTAGCTTGAGGGTGATTCGCACAGCATCTGTAAGGGGCTTTCGTAGATGGCGTACATGGCGACCTGGTGCGCGCGGGTGCCGATGCTCATGGGGCGGTAGTGGTTGATGTGGTGATTTTCGATGTGTGCATTGCGTAATGCGCCGGGGGTGAAGTCCATCGGGCCGGCAGCCATGCGGATGAAGGGGAGTGTGACGGTGTGTTTGGGTGAGACGTCGCGGCTCCATTTGTTGTTTTCATTGCCTTTGACGCCTTCGTGTGAGAGCACGTTGGGGTAGGTGCGTCCGTGGCCGCTGGGTTTGAAGCCGCCGTGGTAGTCCACCAGTAGTTTGTGTTTGGCGGCTTCGCGAGCGATTTTTTCGTAGAAGTTCACCATGTATTGGTCGGCGCGTTGCATAAAGTCGACTTTGATTCCCGCGACGCCCCAGGAGGCCCAGGTGGCGAGGATATTTTCGTAGTCTTTGTCCAGCGGTCCCCAGAGGGTCCATAGAATAATGCGCACGTTTTTTTCGCGGCCGTAGGCGATCAGAGCTTTCACATCCAGGTCAGGATTGGGTGCGAGTATGTCAGTGGTGGACTTGGACCAGCCTTCATCGAGGATCACATATTCCAGGCCGTATCGGGACGCAAAGTCGATGTAGTATTTGTAGGTTTCCGTGTTCAAACCGGACTTAAAATCCACGTCGTAAATATTATTGGCGTTGTACCAATCCCAGGCGACCTTGCCGGGTTTTATCCAGCTGGTATCACCAATCTGGTTGTCGCGGGCGAGTAAATACACCAGTTCACTTTCGATAATTTTGCGATCATCTGCAGTGATAATCGCGAGGCGCCAGGGGAAACTGCGTGTACCGCGTGTTTCGGCGATGTGTTTGGCAAAGGTCAGGTCCTGGTTGCGGTCTTCCGAGCCGCGCATGGGTGTTGCGCGAGTCACTACGCCGGGGAAACCCGCACGAAATCCGCTCTTGCCGGTGCCGTACAAAAACATGCCGGGGTAATCCCAGACATCGCTTTCAGTAAATACGACATTGATGTCATCCACCGCCATATACGCCGGCAAGGATGCAAACCGTTTTTTGTTGATATCGGCAATGGTTTCAGGAATGTAATGGCGCTCGAAGTGGGAGATCAGCGTTTCTTCTTCCGGAAATAAAGTGGTCGCGCCCTTGGGGAAATTTAATTCCATCAATTCACTGTCGATCTGCATATCGCCTTCACGTTGGCTGAAAAACCGATAGGCAACACCATCGTTGTACGCGCGAAATTCAATACCGAATTGATTGTTAAACTCGAGGTGCAGGTCGCGGTAATGATCGCGAATGCGAGAGGATTTTTGGGCAACGGCGGGCGTTACAACCTGGTCGACTTCATGGGTTCGATGTTCGGCAACGGCGAATTTGCGGGTGATGGATTTGCCGTCTACCACCATACCCAGTTCACTGGGCGTAATCACTTTTTTACCGCGATGACTCACCGACCATTGCAATTGATTGTCTGTCACCACCGTCATCTCCAGAGCGCCGTCCGGGGACGACAGGGTGAAGGTCTCGGCCATCGCGGAAAACGACGCGAGCCCGTTTAATAAGAAAATCAGTGCACATTGCAGATTGAACCGTTTGCGGGAGGCAAAGATGAGGGCCATAGGATCTCCTGTCACATTATTAGGCTTATTTATCAGATTTATAAAAATCAGTCTGCCCGTGCAGGTGACAAAACACAATGGCTTTAACGCGTGCTTACATTAATCCGCTGCGGTTACGCGCCAGATAACATTCCCGACATCGTCCGCCGTTAACAAAGCGCCGCGTTTATCAATCGCAACACCAACCGGCCGGCCGTAGGCATTGCCTTCGTCACTGAGGAACCCGGTGAGCACGTCTAACGGCTGGCCCGAGGGTTTGCCGTTAGCGAAGGGGACAAAGATGACTTTGTAACCGCTGTGGGGTTTGCGATTCCAGGAGCCGTGAAGGCCGATAAACATGCCCTCGGCAAATTGCGGTGGTAATTGATTTCCCGCCGAATGCGCCAGGCCCAATGCAGCAGTGTGGGCGCCCAGGGCGTAGTCGGGCACGATGGCGTTGGCCACCAGATCCGGGCGTTGGGGTTCTACCCGTTCATCGACATGTTGGCCAAAATAACTGTAGGGCCAGCCATAAAAGCCGCCGTCCTGTACAGAAGTCAGATAGTCGGGCACAAGGTCATTGCCCAGTTCATCGCGCTCGTTCACGACGGTCCATAGCATACCCGTGCTCGGCTCCCAAGCCATGCCGTTAGGATTGCGCAAGCCGGTGGCGAAGAGACGATGCTCGCCGCTGGCAATGTCCACTTCCCAGATCGCCGCGCGCCCTTTTTCCACATCCATGCCCTGCTCTGCCGCGTTGCTGTTAGAACCGGTGGTGACATAGAGCCTGGTACCTTCGGTGTTGGGAAGCAGATTTTTCGTCCAGTGGTGGTTCAGTTGTCCCGCCGGTAAATCCACCAGTTTGGTGGGTGGTTCGGTGATTTCTGTCGCATCCGATGTGTAGGGAAAACTGACCACGGCATCTGTGTTGGCGACGTAAAGCCGATCCTTAACCAATGCCATTCCGAAGGGTGAGTTCAGGTCTTCAAGAAAGGCAGTGCGCACTTCAGCCACGCCATCGTTGTCGGCATCGCGCAGCAGGGTGATACGGTTAGCACTCGGCACGGCGGCGCCGGCTTTGGCCATCACCTTGCCCATAACCCAGCCCTTAATGCCCGGCCTGCCTTCTGCGCGTTCCGGCGCATTGGTTTCCGCTACCAATACATCGCCATTCGGTAAGACGTAAAGCCAGCGCGGATGATCGAGATTGCGGGCGAAGGCGTTAACCTGTATCCCGGGTGCGGCGGTCGGCTCGGCGTCATCCGGCCAACCTTCCGCCGGTGCAATATTGACGGTCGGCAGCAAGGTTTCATTCGGCTCCGGCAACTGGGGATTCACGCCGGTACCGGCTTCCACCGGCAAACGCGCGTGCTCCCCACACCCTGCCAGCACGGACACCAGTAACGCCGCACCGGCCATCCGTTGAAACATTACTGCCGACTTCACTAGATGACGCCCAGTAGCACCAACACCAGCAAGATAACCAATACCAAACCTAAACCACCGGTAGGGCCGTAACCCCAACTGCGGCTGTGAGGCCAGGCGGGAAGCGCCCCGATTAATAACAGGATCAAAATGATGATCAGGATAGTTCCGACAGACATAGGTGTTCTCCTTAATGTTGATAATGTGGCCGTGCATCGCACAGCGTTTTTTTACAACCCATCACAACAATAAAATCAGCAAAATAATGATGGGGATTGGTACACCGAGTAGCCATAAAAGAATCGCGTGCATCGTTGTTCTCCTTTTACAAATGTAGGTTTACAGATCGCGTTGGCGGCCGCCGAAGGTTGCTGCCAGGCTCGCTGAAAACGCGCCGATTAACAAAGAGACGAAGAACCATAAGGAAGCATACGCCGAGGCTTCGCGTGCTTTATCCGCTGCCTCTTTTGCGGTGGTTTGCGCTTCTTGCCAACCGCTTTGGACACGCTCGTAAACCTCGTTAACCCGTTGCTCCGCCTCTGCCTGGGACAGCTCCGTTTCCTGTGCAATTAATTGCGCAACATAACGTACATCCTCTTGCGGTAAACCACCCTCATCGCGCAAGCCACGCATAAAAATGCGCACGACTTCCGCCGTGTTTTCTGCAGCGTTATCTTCAACCGCATTCGTTTGCGTTGGCACATCGCTCGTGGCAACTGCAGCAGGTTCAGAGGCGTTGGGATTCATGTCCGGATTGGTGGTGTCCATTGCCGGCGCGGGACTGGCGGTGTCGTTAGTCGGTTGGCGACGGAAAAGTGAATCCACAAAATAATCCACACTCTCTTCCAGTTGACCGCCATCAAGTTCCATTTGCCCGGCTGTAGCGCTGGCGGTAGAAGCCAGACCACCGACCATAGAAGAACCGGCTTTTATACCGCCGCTGACGATGGCCCCGGTCACCGAACTTAAAAAAGCCGCCGTAGCTAATGTCGCTACTGACCACGCCAGAAAGCCATGGGCGGTATCGCGAAAATAGACTTCGTGCGTATGCACACCGACCCATTTGGTTCTGAGTCGCCCCGCGATATAACCGCCAATTGCCGAGGCGGCAAACGCCATAAATATCACCCAGATAATGGTGGAAACACCGAAGGTCGTTGCACTGATGCCCTCGCCAGACCAAGGCGAGGTCGTGGCAAACCCCAAACCAGCACCGAGAATTAACAGGATTAATGACAAACCTGCTGCGGCCGCTGCACCGGCAAAGATGGCGCCCCAGGAAACCGCGCTGGGAGACATTGCTGCAAGGCTTGTGGCATCGCCGCGCGTTGTATCACTGCGATAGGTACTCACAGAATTTTCGTCGAGAGTTGTTTGCATACTGATCTCCTTTTTCTTTGCGGGAATTATTTTTATGTAGGGCATTGAAAAGCGAAACTAGTTTAGGGAGGCAATAGCGTTCTGTTCGTTCACACAC
>CAMLOU010000218.1 GCA_946481735.1 uncultured Cellvibrio sp. | reverse complement strand
TCCAGATTGGTTAATAAACAGGCTCATGCGCTGTACTTTATAGTCGAATAGCGCGGACGAATTTCGACAGGAGCCTGAAAAATATTTTCTGTTGATGAATCCCCATGCCTAACGATTTTTTTGATATTCAAAAGCCCGGACGCATTCAGGTAAATCAAGAAACATAGGCGGCATCGTCGGCGTCGCGTCACCGTAGGTGCTGTAAAAGCGCTTGCAGTAATCGGGCTCCCGCCCCTTTTCAACACATTCGCGCGCGTATTGCTCTCGCAGCGGAATCAAACGAGCCTCCCGTGCAGCCTGGCATGCTTCATCTAATTGTTTCTGCATAGCTTCTTTTTCATCGTCGCTGGAAAGTGCAGGTGCAGCAACACACATGAAGATGCAAAACATATATTTATCGAATTTCATATCGCCTCCGATCTGTTCGGGTTAAACGTGCCATGGCTGTGCGTTTGCTACGCCATATTTTTAATGATAAAGGTGGAACCAGACCGCCTGAAGACGTCACACCCCCGCCGTCCCGACGGTCAGCACCCGAAAGCACGGAGGCATTCGGGTAAATAATATCCTTTCTCAAGCCCATCTCCAGGAAACCGGTAACTCGCACCCCAATCCGTACATATGGCGAATAATTTGGCCTTCGTGCATCACCTCGTGCTCTGCAATGGCTGCAAGTAGCTCGTCGTGTTTCGATGACCAATCAGACACAGCTTCTATTGCTGCGATTAGCGCTTGGCCAGACGACGCCAGTGCAAGCTCGAAACTGTCAAGATCATAGGTTTTCATGGAACACGAAAAGCCTTGCCACTCACCAGCAGCCAGTGCCTTGGCGTAACTTTCCCGCGCACCCACTATGCACCAGAGGTGCTCCGCGACTGACTTATTCCTGGGGACATCCAGTTTTCTCGTTAAATCGTCAACGTCAATTGCCGAGATAAAATCTGCGTAGGCGCTAATACGCGTCTCAATGTTGTGAATAACTGTCGCTCTCATGTTTCCCTCTCGATATGCCACCTAAATTCAATTAGCCGCCGCAACGAACTCCATCACTTTCCTGCTTTAAGCAGCAGCCATTGGCATCAAAATCAGCAAAAAACTATTTATCTCCCACGATGCAATGACCCATACCCTCAAAAAAAGTGGGACGCGCTCAAAACCCTCGGCAACACCATCCCACCTTTTTAACTTCACCTCGCCCATAAAACAACAACCAAACCGGCAACATGAGTGCAACGCCTGCACCGACAGGGCTTACAAAGGTGGGACATAAGAGTGGGACAGATGTCGCGCCGGTGCTGGCATTCCCATGCTCCCCGCGTCTGTTTAAGTGGGACGACGCGGGCATTGATCTACAGGAGGATAGCCGCAGCCTGAGCCATTGATCAACAGCCTGAGCCATTGATAAACAGGAATGCGCATCAGCCAGGCCACAATACATAACTTTAATAATGAGCCTTGCGCGTCTGTTTTTCCCCATGCCAGGGCATATAGAGGGCCATCCATGTTCCGATTTCCTAAAACCTTACTGTGCTTGTCTGCCATTTTTATCACCCACTCAAGCCTTGCCGAACTCACATCTTACGGTGCAGGCAATATCAGCGACACCATTAATCCGGCCAGTTACAAATGCGCTATCGATCACGGCACCTGGATTTATAACGCGGGCGTTGTACAGCCGGGCGTAAGCGGTTGCGATCCTATCGGTGCGCCAACGCCGCTCACCCCAAAGCTGGTAGCGCCCGCGAGTGAAAAACCCACCATGACCCACCGCTGGTGGGGCTCCGTTTCCTTTTTTGGCGAGATGACCATTGGCGATCCGAGCAAAGCGGGTTACATCACGCCCGACCCGATCACCGCGCGCATCACCAATCGCGGCACGCGCATACTCGGCATTCCCGCCGGTTTACAAGCCAGAGATAAAGAATACATCTACCCTATTCCCGATCCGTTTAACGAAGTGTTTGATGGTATCGCTGTTGCTAACACCGATTACCCGAACATGAGCGCAGCACTCAAGGATTACAGCGATGGTTCCGTTACGGTTCAATGGAACAGCGGCGATACGCCGGTGATGGAAGCCACCTTTGTACACGGCTCGCCGTATATTTATTTCACCGCACTGGAGGGCAATCTGGTGGTGCGCACCAAAGCGCCAGACGGTGGCGAGAAAGGTATTTTTTACCAGGAAGGCAACAGCCTGGGTGTATGGACCAGTGTCGCGGGCAATCGCAATCATTTTTTAATTACCGGCCACGATACTACCGAATTCACCAATATTAATTCCGCCGAAATCGGCGTGAACAACCCTGTCAAACGCATGACCGTTACCTGGTTGCCGCAGCTGGCGAGCAATCCCACCACACCCATGATTCAGGCATTTGAAGCGCATGCGACGACACGCGTAGACGAAGTCTTTATCGACTACAGTGTTGATCGCAGCAACAACAGCGTGACGGTTTCCCATGAATACCGCTTCCAGGATTCTCCGGTCACCACCATGGCTGGCCTGTTACCCATGCATTGGAAAAATTCTGACCAGGCATTAAGCGGCTACAAGATTCGCAGCGCACGCGGTGTTACCCAATTCGCTGAAACCAGCAGCTTCAGTTACACCATTCCTTTTGTCGGTGTACTGCCCTACTTTCCCGAAGGCATTGGCGAATACGATCCTGTGCAATTGCAGGCATTGATCACGGAATTTATGAACCAGGGCGCCGCCAACTGGAATACCGCGGAAGACACCTACTGGGCCGGTAAAAACTACGGCAAGATTGCGGAGCTGGCAGCTATCGCACGCTCAAACGACATGGTTGAAGAAGCCGATACGCTAATCAATTGGTTGAAAGCTGAATTGGAAGACTGGTTCCGCGCCGACACCAACGGCAGCCTGGATACCAATAAATATTTTGTGTACGACGATCAATGGAACACGCTGCTCGGACTTGAGGAATCCTTCGGTTCTCATCAACAATTGAACGACCACCATTTCCATTACGGTTATTTTGTTCGTGCCGCCACGGAAGTGTGCCGCGTTGATCCGGACTGGTGTGGCGCAGATGCCTGGAGCCCGATGATTGAATTGTTGATCCGCGATTACGCCGGCGGCCGCGACGATACGATGTTCCCCTACCTGCGCAATTTTGATCCGGCTTATGGTTTTTCCTGGGCGTCGGGCCACGCCAATTTTGCGCTGGGCAACAACAACGAATCCACATCGGAAGCTGCCAACTCCTACGGCGCCATCGTGCTGTACGGTTTGATAACCGGAAACGATGAACTGGTTGAACGCGGCATGTATTTACATGCATCCTCAACCTCTGCCTATTGGGAATATTGGAATAATATCGATCGCTTCCGTGGGCTGGATGGCGATTACGATAACTTCCCGGCCGGTTATACGCGCATGACCACCTCGATTATCTGGGGCAGCGGCCATGTGTTCTCCACCTGGTTCAGCGGCGCCTTCGCGCATATCCTCGGTATTCAAGGTTTACCCTTAAGCCCATTGGTATTGCACATCGGTCAACACGCTGATTATCTGAAAGACTATGTTGACGTCGGTATGAGCGGCGAATCCAGCAACGGCAAACCCTCCGGTTTACCGGATGATCATTGGCGCGATGTCTGGTGGAATATCTGGTCGATGACCGATGGCGCTGCCGCGTTGAATGATCTGGAAACATACGGTTTTGATTACGTTCCCGAAGCTGGCGAAACCAAAGCCCACACCTATCACTGGGTGCACACCTTTGCCAAACTCGGCCACACCCTGACCGGCACCGGCGAGCTGACAGCGGATTTACCGTCGGCAGTGGCATTTCATAACAATGGAGTTACTACCTACCTCGCCTACAACTACAGCGCTACTGAAACGCCGGTAAACTTTTCAGACGGTGTAACACTCAACGCAGCACCCGGCAGCTTCAGCATGACGCAACAAGGCGAACCTAACAGCAGCTCTTCATCGAGCGCTGCCAGCAGCGTATCGTCCAGCACAGCGTCTTCCGTTGCATCCAGCAGTTCATCGGCCAATACCGATTGCGATGAAGTTTGTTTGCAGGAAATTAATACCACCACACTCCGCGCCATCGTCACCGAAGGCGATATTGTGGATATTCACTACACCCTCAACGGTGGCCCACAACAAAACCTGCGCATGCAACAGGACGGTAGTAATTGGTATTACGACATCACCGGCCTGGTAGCCGGCGACATGGTCAACGTCTCCTTTACGATTATTGCCGGCACCGGCAGAACCACGCCCTGGCAACTGCATGAATTCTCCGGAAACGGCGCATCCAGCAGCTCAGCTGCGTCATCGAGTTCGGAGCCTACGACAACAAGCTCGGCTTCTTCTGCGAGCTCTGAATCCTCAGCAAGCTCGGCGCCATCGAGTGCTTCATCATCCAGCACATCGGCAGTGGTATCTTCCAGCAGCCTTAGCAGTTCATCACAAGCAAACAGCTCGTCAACAGAAAGCGCTGCCAGTTCGCAAGAGTCGTCTGCTATTTCCAGCAACAGCTCAGCTGCCAGCAGTAGAGAAAATAGTGGTGGCGGTGGCGGTGGCGGTAGCACCAATCCGTTTTTGTTGTTATTGATGCTGACGGTGTTAGGTAGTGGTGTTGTAACTAAAGCACGTTCAGTGAGGAGATAAATCGTTGGTGAGTGACGTCGATGTGATTGGGTGATGCATCGACGTTGTTTTAATCAGTAGACCTGCGACGAATACGACGCGTTCTTGGACTCTATTATTTCAACCTCTCCAGCTTGCCTTTTCTCTGAACAATACTTTTGTAATCCCACTGAATTTCTT
Organism: uncultured Cellvibrio sp.; assembly: GCA_946481735.1. The sequence goes on along the minus strand of CAMLOU010000218.1, from coordinate 94 downwards.
TGGATTTCTTCAACCACCGACGCAGCGCGGTTTTGTTGATATCGGCAGCATCGCTGTAGAAGATTGAGGCATCCTTGAATTTCTTACCTAATAC
>CAMLOU010000217.1 GCA_946481735.1 uncultured Cellvibrio sp. | reverse complement strand
TGATCGCGACCATTCACCTTGGCTTGATAAAGCGCTTTATCCGCCCGTGCGATCAAGCTTTCCAGCGTGTCATCCTTCCGGCGTGAGGTTGCGCCACACGAGACGGTTAGCTTGCCAACTGGCGGGAAGAAATGGCCGTTAATGGCACTACGCAACCGTTCTGCCACGGTAACGACATCCTGCTCTGCAATCCCGCGAATCACAATCAAAAACTCCTCGCCGCCCCAGCGAATCAAATAACCGTCACTGCGAAGCGCGCTGCTTACGCGCATGGCAAATTGTTGTAACACGCTATCGCCTATCTGATGGCCGTGTGTGTCGTTAATCTGTTTGAAATGATCTATGTCCAGCATCATGATGCTGCCGGCAACGCCGCTCTGCATGAAATCATCGAGCAGCCGTTGTCCGCCCCATCGATTGTATTGCCGCGTTAGCTCATCGCGTTCGGCCAGTTTGTGCATATGGGAATTATCGTGCTGCAGACGTTCAATTTGCAGGCGCGCCCGGTATTGAAAGGGTAATAAGACCAATAGCAACAAAATGGCCAGGCCGTAACTCATAAACATTTCCTGGCCGCGCGCTGACCATAACTCTTCTCTATGCGTCAGCAAATAACCAAGGACCGGTAACGCGCTTAAAACCCAGGCGACGATCATGATCAGAAAGGCGCTGCGTGGCGGCAGTATGACCATCACCAGCACAATCAGAATAATCAGGAAGGAGGATATCGGCGGAAAGATATCAATCAGCACGACCTCGGGAGAGTGGTACGCGCGCAGGCTGTAATACCAGGCGGGCAAGGCGAGTGCGACAATGGCTACAGCAAAGGCGGAATACACTACCTGTAACAAACGTTTCGGCCGGTATATCAACCAAATGGCCAGCGCAAGGTTCGCAATGGAAACCAGAGGCGGGATGACCAGGTCCATCAATTCCGGTTCCGGCTCCAGGTAATGCAAAATACTGGTTGCCAGGCCCACACTTCCGGTTATCCCCAGCAGCACCAGTACTCCCCGATAAAAAGCACGTTCATCAATAGGCGGGTTCTGCATGCTGTACCTGTTAAACCGTCGAGTTGAAAATTGGACTACATTGCGTATAGTTGGAAACCGGCAGGCTGACGCTAAGCATCTTATCGCCTCAAGGTAAAATGACAAGTGATGCGGCGGGAAAAAGATGACCTGGATACTAGCAATCAGGTGCTATAGCACTACCAAAAGAATTTTATTGGGGGTAATCTCTTATTTTTTGTAGCATTCCGCTATCTAACCGACGCTGAACAGATACCGTTATTATGAACATTCATTCCATAACACCGGATACTGAACAATCGATTTGCTCAATACTTCGCGATGCACTCCCGAATGCGCTGGGCATCTATGTGTTTGGTAGTCGCGCCCAAGATACTGCAAACGCAGACAGCGATCTGGATCTCGCGGTTCTTATAGAAGGCTATGCTGATCCGTTAGTGCTTTGGGATCTGGCCAATCAAATCGCCGAAAAGCTGGGTTTTCACGTGGATTTGTTGGACTTACGTGCCGCCTCAACCGTTATGCAGTATCAAATTATCACAACGGGGCGATGTGTGTGGGCGAAGGATGTTCAAGCAGGGCTATACGAAGCCTTTATCCTTAGCGAAAAAACTAGCCTGGATACAGCCAGAGCGGAATTGTTGCAAGAAATAAAAGAAGACGGAGCGGTTTATGGTAAATGACGTTCTCATTAACAAAGCCGCCAGTATTGAACGGTGTATCAAAAGAGTACGCGAGGAATACGCAAAAGCAGGTTCCAAGTTTGCCAGTGACTACAGCCGTCAGGATGCAGCCATTCTAAATATACAACGAGCCTGCGAGGCTGCGCTTGATATGGGCCAACATATCATCAGGCAAGAACGTTTAGGTATTCCTCAAAGCGCCAGAGATGTATTTGTCTTACTGGCGCAAGCAGGCTGGATTGATACTCATCTTTCAGATGTCATGAAGCGCATGGTCGGATTTCGTAATATTGCGGTTCATGACTATCAAACATTATTGCTACCTATTGTTGAGAAAATCATCGCGACGCACCTGGATGACTTTCTTCATTTTTCATCATGCGTGTTAAATCGCGCAATGAATAAAGAATAAAATTTACAACTGACGATCATTGCACTTAAAAATAACAGGATGACTATCATGAGTAAAAACCAGAAGATTGGCTGGGGTTTTGTGGCTTTCGGCTTATTGATCATTCCCTTGTGTTACTTTCTTTTCAGCCGTGAGGCGTTTGTAATCGCCACCTGCGTCGGGCTGATGGCGATGGTGTTCGGCGGTTTTCAATTGCTGATTAATAAGCCCTATGTTCCCCAAACCACAGCGGGTTCCAAAGCCCGTAAAGTTAGCCGCCGCCGTTGAGGCTGAGCCACCCTAAAGGAATTCAGCATGAAATTTCTCTGTCTCGCCTATGAAGACGAAACCATCTTCCACGAGATGCCGCACGCTGAGTGGTTAGCACTGCGCGATGAAACCCTGGCTTATGTGGATAGCCTGCGGCAGAGCGGTAAGCTGATTATGACCGAGCCACTGCAAAGTGCGCGCAAAGCCAATACAGTACAGATTCGCAATGGCATATCCTCTGTGACCGATGGCCCTTTTGCAGAAACCAAGGAGCAGTTGGGCGGATTTTTTCTGATTGATGTGAAGGACCAGGATGAGGCTGTGCAGATTGCCTTGAACTGGCCGTCTGCACGTTTAGGCAAAATTGAGGTGCGGCCCATCGAACCGGGGTTGAGCACCGACACGCGGTATAACGCCTTATAACCAAATAGTTTGTTTAAAGGGAATTAAACAACTTGCGCATTAAACATCCAAGGGTAATATATGCGCCACAGCACCGGTGCTGTGAATTTTTACATGGATAACTAAGGATGATCTTATGATTAAATTTCCTGGATTATTGGCAATTGCGTTTCTCTCGCTGCCCTTGTCGGTCAATGCGGCGATTATCGATATCGAATACTCCGGTTATGTGTCAGGCACTGAGGGTAATGGCCTCGGTTTTAACTGGGGTGACACCGTCAACGGCACCCTGCGAATTGATACCAGTTATTCGTCTGGCGATGTGTGGAGTGAAACAGATAAGGCACGCTACGAAGCGGGGCCGGATCAGTATGATCTGGTGTCTGGCTACCACACCAGCAATACCGGCATTTCGGTCGATTTTGTTGAGATCTATAACGACTCCCGCGATAACTTCATGGGCGGCTTTGAAGATTTCCTGTCGATCTCGGATTCCAACTCAGCATTTTTCTTCACCTCCGACAATACCTACACCTCGGATTTCTTTTCCATTCAATTGCAGTTTGCTTTTCAGGGTATCGATTGGATTACCAGCGAGTCGTTGGACAATGTAAATATTCTGGTGAATGATTTGGTCACTATGGGACCGTCCTGGGGCGTTATGACCAACAGCTACGGCTCCGGTGATTTCAGTGGTAATTATTCTGCGTATAGCGATACCGCATTTTTGAATTTCACCAGCGTGAACATCAAGTCGATCAATGTTCCTGCACCGGGCTCTTTAATGCTGTTGTTGATTGGTGTGGCGGGCTTGTTGCTGTATCGCCGCAAGGTATAAATTAACCGTGTATCTCTTGTAAAAGAGCCCGTCTGCCGGGCTCTTTTATATCAAGTGTTAAAGATCCGCTTCGAACTGGATCTCCTGCCCTTCCACCAACCGGTCGCTTTCGATGGTCAGCACAGGCTGGCTTCCACCGGCATTGATCTCTACCTCCAGTGATTCATCGGGTAGCAAACCTTTTAATGATTGACCGGACCGCACACCATTGATCGTCACGTAGGCATCATAATAAATCGGCGCAATGCCCCGGTTTTCAACTGTCACTACCGCATGGGTTGCAGAGGCCTTAAACGCGGTAATATGAAATTTATAACCGTTGGCCATGCCGGCTTGCTTGATGCGTTCAGGGGTTTGGTATTCCGGCTGATCGTTGCCAATCATGTAGGTGATGTTGAATTCCCGACTTAATTGTTCGTAGGTTCGGCCGTACATGCCGTCAACATTGAGTGCGTTTTCCTGGTCGTAATCGGAGTAATAACTGAGTTCGCCACCGTGTGGCGAGTGCGCGTAGCGCGTGGTGTGACCAAACACCTGCCACATATCCGCGTTGTATTCCGCGTGCGCGCTGTGCATAAACGAATCATCGAAGTTCCCGAACTGTAGCGCACGCAATCCGGCATCATTGGCTATCGGGGTGTTGCTGCTGTCGCCTGCGTCAATAGAGATACTCCAATGCAGCTCGTCGAAGACGTCATCAAGGTGTTGCAAGAAGGTTTTCTGAAACGCTTTGGAAGGAAAGTTTTCTCCCAGGCGAACCTCAGGGTCATAGATATGGTACTCGCCCCACAAGCCAAACCCGACCTGCAAAAACGCGATGCGCGGATCAACATCGTAGCGCGCGGCAAACGCGGTGTAAAAATCCAGGTGGGCTTGTTGTAACTCAGGGTGCGACCAATCCGGAAAACCGGTTGGCTCACCCTCGCTGGATTCCGTGGTTTCGTGGTAGTCGCTATAGTCTTTGATGTAGTCCGGCACCGCCGTCTCACGCCCCGGATATACGTAGTACCACCGCAAGATTAATTGCTTGCCGCGCCCACTCACCTGCGTCAGCAAATTGTCCAGCATGCTCCAGTCATACAGGTTATCCCCGATCACCACATCACTGGGCCGAACATAGGCGTATTCGAGTTGAACATAATCGTCCTGGGTTTTTAAGGCGCTGCTATTGTGCGAATCCGCCCATAACACGATGCCCGTCATGGGTTGCACTTTGGTGATCTGACTTTGCAGCGGGATATCGTATAGCGTATTGTCCGCCGAGCTGAGCGAACTGCTGCTGGTAGACATCGATGTGGATGATGCACTGCTGGTAGCACTGGATGAAGCTGGGCTCGAAGAA
>CAMLOU010000216.1 GCA_946481735.1 uncultured Cellvibrio sp. | reverse complement strand
GCGACGAGCGCTCCTGGATCAGCCGCTTGACCTTTGGCTTGTTCGACAAGCGCGATCCACCAGGTTTTGATACCCGGGAACTCTACAATCCCGAATACCAGAAGCCAGCGCGACCTGATCGCAGCTAATAAAAAATCCGGGCTAGCCCCGGATTTTTTTCGTCCATCACCAAGTGCCTGCTTATTCGCCCGGCTTCCAGCCGGAGGTGATGGGATAACGGCGATCGCGGCCGAAACCTCGCTGGGAAATACGAACCCCGATAGGCGCCTGGCGTCGTTTGTATTCGTTGACGTCCACCAGGCGCACCACTCGCTCCACCGTCGCTCGGTCAAACCCGCGACTGATGATGGCTTCAGCGCTGTAATCCTGCTCTACGTATAACGCAAGAATCTGGTCCAGGATCTCGTAGGGTGGAAGGCTGTCTTCATCCTTCTGGTCGGGAGCCAGCTCAGCCGAGGGCGGACGACTGATAACAGTCGGCGGAATGACTTCATTCAACGTATTACGGTAACGAGCCAGCTCAAATACCAGGGTTTTGGGTACATCCTTCAAGGCATCAAACCCGCCCGCCATATCACCGTAGAGCGTTGAGTAACCCACCGCCATCTCACTTTTATTGCCCGTGGTAAGAACGAGATAACCCTTTTTGTTGGAGATCGCCATCAGCAGCACCCCGCGACAGCGAGCTTGAAGGTTTTCTTCCGTGGTGTCGCGCGATGTGCCGGCAAACTCGTCGTGCAAGGCCGACATAAAGGCCTCATACATCGGCTCGATACTGATGGAACTGTAACGCACGCCCAGCCGTCGCGCCTGTTCTGCGGCGTCGTTCTTGCTGAGGTCGGAGGTGTAGCGGAATGGCATCATCACCGCTTCAACCCGCTCGGCCCCCAGCGCATCGACCGCGATGGCCAGGGTCAATGCAGAGTCAATACCGCCCGACAAGCCAAGCACGACGCCTTTAAAGCGGTTTTTATTGACATAATCGCGCATCCCCAGAACCAGTGCCTGATATACCGATGCCAATGGATTCGGCAAGGGGCTCAGGGCTTGCGGCGGTATCGAGGCGGTTGCATCAGTCACATCAAGACTCAGTGCAAACAGATTTTCCTCAAAATTGGGGGCACGAAAACAGACTTGCCCTTGAGCATCCACCGCCACGGAACCGCCGTCAAAAACCAGCTCATCCTGGCCGCCGACCAGATTCGTATAGACAATTGGCATATCCCCCTGTCGGGCGCGAATGGCCAACAATTGTTCCCGCTCCTGCTGCTTACCCTGATGGTAAGGCGAGGCATTGAGGTTAAACATCAGTTTCGCCCCCGCCTCTTTGGCTTGGGCCATTGGCTCCGGGTGCCAGATGTCTTCACAGACACTCAGTGCGACAGGCAGCTGCCCGAGGTAAAAAATACCGGGGCGGGAGCCCTCGTCAAAATAACGCTCCTCGTCGAATACCTGATAGTTAGGCAAACGCTGTTTAGCGTACTCAACCAGCCATTCACCGTCGCGCATCACGCCGGCCATATTGAATACTCGCCCTCCCTTCACGCGCGGATAGCCAAACACCAGAGCAATCGGTAACTTCTGCGCCTGAATGTGGGCAAGTGCCCGTTCAATACGCGGAGCCAGACTGGGGCGTAATAACAGGTCCTCCGGGGGGTAGCCGGTTAATGTCAGTTCGGGAAAGATAATGACATCGGCATTGTGTTCATCAATGGCCCGGCGGGCAGCAGTAAGAATCAGCTCAGTGTTGCCGGGTATATCACCGACGAGGGTGTTGATCTGGGCCAATGTGATTGTCAGGCGTGGCATGTGAAAAGGCTCTCCCAAAGGTATCGAAGCAGCTAGCGTCAAATACATGAATGGCGCGACTGATACAGAACCGGTAACAAGGGTATAGTACGCAGGGAAGCGCATTGTCGGATAATCCGGTCGTTTAGGCAAAACTGATTTGTAACCGCTATAGCCCAACGCAATACCAACATAAGATCGATGAGATTCAATGAAAGCATTTGCCCTTAATTCGCCCACCTATAACCCTTATGACCTACTGCGGGTCTACACCTATTACCGCACGCTATTGGGTGCGGTGCTGCTGTTGATGTTTCAAGGTGACATCGCCCGGAATGTGTTAGGTAACGATCATCCGGATATCTTTTTTTACACCTCCGCCAGCTATACCTTGATCAACTTCATCAGCCTGATCATGTTTTGGCGGGTACAGTTTCTGCCCTCACAGAAACAGCTGTTCAGCCTGTTGTTTATTGATCTGGTAGCTATCATCTTGCTGATGTACAGCAGCGGAGGCATCCTCAATGGCCTCGGTTATTTATTATTGGTGGCCGTCGCCGCGGGCGGTATGTTATTACGCGGGCAGATTGCTATTTTCTTTGCCGCGCTGGCCAGCATCGCGGTCATTTCGGAAAGCACCTATCGGTACTTCACTTCATCGCTCGACAATAAAGCCTTCTTTTCGGCAGGGTCTCTCGGCGCACTGATCTTTATCATTGCTATTGCGTTTCAATACCTGACCCGCAAAATCCGTAGCAGTAATGAAGAGGCAATTGCACAGGCGCAGCATGTCGAACATCTGCAAAAACTGGCGCAAATGATCGTCGAACGAATGCGTACAGGGATTGTGGTGTTTAATAAACATCGCGGGATAGAATTATTAAATAATTCGGCGCGCAACCTGCTGGGATTGCCGCCGGAGCAAACTTCTCGCCTCAGCCTCCGCGACGTGCCTGCATTAGACCACAAGGTAACGCAATGGCAACAAGCAAAAAAACAATACTCACCTATCCTGAAGATTGATAACGGATTGAGCGATGAAGTAAAAATTAATTTCGCTCCACTGGAATCCGATGAAAATACCGACACCTTGATTTTTGTGGAAGATAACCGGGCTATTGCGCAGCAAGCGCAGCAACTTAAATTAGCCTCCCTCGGACGGTTAACCGCGAGTATTGCCCATGAGATCCGCAACCCCCTGGGCGCAATCAGCCATGCCAGCCAGTTGCTCGGCGAGTCGGAAACCATGTCGGCTCATGATCAACGTTTAATTGAAATCATCAACAGTCATTGCAAACGCGTCAATCAAATTATTGAAAATGTGTTGCAACTCTCCCGCCGGCGAATGGCGCAACCTCAACAGGTGCACCTGAATAGCTGGATTGAGCGTTTTATGGAGGAGTACAAAAACAGCCGGGCAGAACCTGTTGATCTGAAAGTCATCTGCCTGGAGTCCAATATCATCGGCCAGTTTGACCCGGGCCAGTTACATCAGGTTATCAATAACCTGTGTGATAACGGTTTGCGCTACAGCAAGATCGCCGGTGGCAAAGCCAGTGTCATTCTTGAAATCGGTGTCGATGAAAAATTACAACGCCCCTATATTAATGTAATAGACAGCGGCCCCGGCATCGCGCCTGAAAACCTGAAGCACCTGTTCGAACCTTTCTTTACCACCGAGAATACCGGCTCGGGTTTAGGACTTTTTATTTGCAAGGAACTTTGCGAAGCCAATCAGGCTTTTATACACTACCGTCGCACAGAAGACGGCAGCAGTTGTTTCCACATACAACTGGCACACCATGAACGCGCTCTATAAGGTTTCAGGGCAAAGATAAACGTATTACACGATGGTATTGTTATGAGCAACAAACGCGCACTGGTTATTGATGACGAACCGGACATTCGCGAACTGCTGGAAATTACCTTGGGCCGCATGCAGATCGATACGGATAGTGTCGCCAGTGTTAAAGAGGCTCGGCAATATCTCGCTCAGCGACATTATGATCTCTGCTTAACGGATATGCGCCTGCCCGATGGCAACGGATTGGAGCTGGTGGAATTTATTCAGCAACATCATCCTCGTTTACCTGTTGCGGTTATTACAGCCCACGGCAGTGTGGATACCGCTATTGAATCGATGAAAGCCGGCGCCTTTGATTTTATTACCAAACCGGTGAACCTCAGCACGCTACGCAAACTCGTTTCCACCGCGATTCAATCCAGTCAACTACCGCCGGCAAAAATGCCCAGCGACACCTTAATTATCGGGCAATCTTCTGCTATTCAGGACCTCACTCGTAGCATTCAAAAACTCGCCCGCTCTCAAGCACCGGTGTATATCAGTGGCGAATCCGGCTCGGGCAAAGAATTAGTGGCACGCTCAATCCATGAGCTCGGCCCGCGCGCGCACAAACCCTTTATTGCGGTCAACTGTGGTGCAATTCCCCGTGAATTAATGGAGAGTGAATTTTTTGGCCACAAGAAAGGCAGCTTTACTGGCGCACACCAGGATAAGCCCGGCTTGTTTCAAGCAGCCGAAGGCGGCACACTCTTCTTCGATGAAGTTGCCGATCTGCCACTCGATATGCAGGTAAAACTCCTGCGCGCCATTCAGGAAAAGTCCGTGCGCGCCGTCGGCTCCGCCGAGGAGATTACAACCGATGTACGTATCCTTTGTGCAACGCACAAAAGTCTTGAAAGAGAAGTCCAGGAGGGCCGTTTTCGCCAGGATTTATTCTACCGCCTGAACGTTATCCAACTCTCTGTTCCCGCCCTGCGCGAGCGTAGACAAGATATCCCTCTACTAGCCAATCATTTATTAAGAAAACTTGCTGAAGCTGTCAACCTGCCACCACCTCATTTATCCAATGATGCATTGAAGCGACTGAACGACTACAGCTTTCCCGGCAACGTACGCGAACTGGAAAATATTCTGGAACGTGCATTTACCTTGAGCGACAGCGATGTTATTGAAGCAGAAGACCTGCAGTTACACGGCGAGCAATCATTAAAAATAAACCCGGCAACACATAAATCCTCGAGCAGCAATCTCGTTGACTACCCGGCCCGTTGCGCGGAATACCCATCGCTGGATGATTATTTACAAGATGTAGAGAAAGATATTCTGTGTAATATGCTGGAGCAGGTGAAATGGAATAAAACCCTAGCTGCGAAGCAGCTAGGGATTAGTTTCAGGTCGTTGCGGTATCGGTTGCAGAAGTTGGGGTTGGATGAGGATT
>CAMLOU010000215.1 GCA_946481735.1 uncultured Cellvibrio sp. | reverse complement strand
CACAACAGAGCACAACCACCGCCCTGGTTATACTGCAGCTGAATTCATTACCCTGCGGAGCCGATATGATTTCAAAATGGCGCTGGATCATTGTGCAATTGAGCCGTCAGCTTTGGGTGCGCGCGGTGCTGTTTGCTCTTTTGGCTGTGGCGACCGCGTTGATGACGTTGTTCTTTGGCGACCTGATTCCTTCCAACCTCTCCGGCAAGATCGGTGCTCATGCGGTTGATAAGATTCTCAACATCCTGGCTTCCGGGATGCTGGTAGTAACAACGTTTTCATTGAGTGTCATGGTTTCCGCTTACAGCACCGCCACCAGCAGCATTTCTCCGCGCGCCACGCGGCTGTTGATGGAGGATTCAACCACCCAAAATGTACTGGCTACGTTTGTGGGTTCGTTTCTCTATAGCCTTATAGGCATTACCGCGCTGAATGCGGGTATCTACGGCGAAGAAGGCCGGGTCATTTTGTTTATCGTGACCCTTGTGGTCATTATTATTATCGTGGTGACGGTACTTCTCTGGATTGAGCATCTCTCTCATTTTGGACGAGTCGGTGAAACCAATGATCGGGTGGAAAAAGCCACGTTAAAAGCTGTTTTACAACGGGCAAAGTATCCGTGGCTGGGCGGCTCGCCGTTGACAGACTCCGCCCTGATTCCTGCGAATGCGAGACCCGTTTACTCCAAAAAAATTGGATACATTCAGTACATCGACATCGCCGCCATTTCGAATTGGGCCGATGATGCCGAAGCCAGGGTATACATCCATAGCCTGCCCGGGGCATTTGTTCATCCAAAGCGCATACTGGCCTGGATAGAGGTGGATGGGGAGATAGAGCAGCATGCAATCCAGTCTGCTTTTTCAATTGCTGATCAGCGTTCCTTCGATCAGGATCCGCGTTTTGGTTTTTCAGTGCTTACCGAGATTGCCTCGCGCGCCTTATCTCCTGGCATTAATGATCCAGGCACGGCTATTGAAATCATCGGGCGCGGGGTGCGGATTTTTTTCAGCTGGCGTGAAATCGATATCAATCAAATCCGTGGCAAGGAGTTGGAAGACATTGAGTATCCGCGGGTGTACATTCCTCCGATAAAACTTTGCGAATTGTTTGACGATTTTTTCACGCCCATTGCACGTGATGGAGCGCATATGGTTGAAGTGCAGATACGTTTACAAAAAGCGCTGGCCTCTCTCGCACAGATCGACGAACCGTTTCGTCTCAACGCCATGCGCCATTCACGCATTGCCTTATCACGAGCGGAAGCCGGGTTAGCCTTTGCGGGGGATTTATATGCATTGCGTGCGCTTGTTGAGGAGCTGGCACTCACGCCAGATCCTCAATAGCAAGGTGGTTGATGTGGTTATTCAGCCTTATCTTTATCGCCACCCAAGCGGTCACGCAGGCTGTCTTTCAACCGATCTTTAGCGCTGTCTTTTACGCTGGCGAGTTTTGCATTGAGCATATTATCAATGCTGCCTTGTAATGCATCTGCTTCTCCGTCCTGTTGATTCAGCATCGCCAGCCATTCGGATTGCGCACCCAGTTCTTCCTGCAGTTTGCTGTCCAGTTGGTTGCGCAATTTGGTTTCCAGTTCGGCGATTTTTGCTTTTGCTTCACCCAGGAGTGCGTCGCCGAGTAAACGATCCAGGGGCGAACGCACGCTCACCTGTGGATCGCTTAATAAACCTGTCGCACCCAAGGTCAAGGGAATTTGTGCTTGCTGATTCAATAAGCCGGCGAGCTGCTGGATATATTTGTTGCCGCTGCTGCTGAAATCCGGTTGTTGCAGGATAACCTGCGCCTGCTGATCGATTTGATTATCCACCAGTTTCAACGAGCCGGTTGAATTGAGCAAGCCCGCTGCAAGACTCAATGCACTGTCGCCTCCGCCAATTTCCATGCTGTCGAGCGCAAAGCCATCCATATTCCACTTCATATTGGTGACCATTTGTTCGCGAATCGCAAAGTCACCATTCAATGCAAACGCGGCCAATTTCGGCAGGCCTTGCACATCCAGGTTAAAGCGTGTGGGATTATTGATGATGTCGTGTTGCGCGGTAATATCCTGCGCGCTGATGGTCGCCTCACCGCCGCCAATCAGCCAATTGATGCGTGCATTCCGGACCAGAAAATCCGGGTAAGGCTGGCTGGGCAAGGGCAGAATGCGATTGGGCAAGCCAGGTTCCGCTTCAGACTCAGCCGCGTCACCTTTGCCAAAATCTTCAGGAATGTAGGGTTTTACCAGGCGATAAATACTTTCCAATTGCGCGATTCGATCACCCCAGACATCGCCAAGTAAAATCTGGCTGATCGGCGCCAAACCACCTTCACCGATGTTGGCTAATTGTTGCAGTTGTTGCCAATCCGCCGCACTGGCATCGCGCAATGCGGTGACGGCGTTTTCCAGTTGATCGCGGCTTTCGGTTAATTGTTGTTTCACTTGCCGAACTTTATCGCGTTCGGCCTTTAAAGTGTCTTGCAGTTTTTTCAGTTGTTCAGTCTTGGCTGCGAGGTCTGCCGCATTTTCGATTTTGCTGTCGGTGAGCGCTTTGATGTCGGCCTGGATTTTTTCCAGATTGTCTTTATTCGGCAATTGCGACTTCAGCGATTCCAGTTGCTTTTTCTGCGTGCTGGCCTGTTCCTGTAACGCCTCACCCTTGGCTTCGGTTTGCAGGTTCGCGCGTGCCATTAATTCATCGGCATCGGGCAAATCCAGCTGCAGGACTTCCGCCAGATCAACGCGTTCGCTCTCTTCTGCCAATTCACCGCGATACACTTTTCCCGGTGAACGACGCTCGGTGCCGTAAGCCAAACCGTCAATCGATAAATCATTCACCACGTAATAGCCCAGCAAAGCTGGCCAGACTTCCAGCGCGGCATTGGCTTTGGCGAAACTGATGGTGTTGTGGGTGGGTTTGTCTTTGTTGGTGATTTGCAAATCGTCAATCGTGAGCGCCAAGGGTGACAGACTCAGTGACACGTTATCGATATTGACTTCTGCACCCACCGCTTTTTCCAGTGTGTACACCATACCGATGCGAATGGCCGTACCGGCGAAGACATAGACCAGCAATAAAACCGTCGCCAGCAGTGCAAGAAAAACTAACCATCCCGATTTCCGGATCATCTGCGGCTCCTTAATGTAATTTCTGGTACAGCTGAACTAATTTGGTGGCGTTGAGCATTTGCACAATCCGTAACTTTTGCAATTTGCTCATCACCCGTAATCGGTACTGGGTAACCAACAACGAACCAAGCCAGGCTATCGGCAAGAGCAAGAGCAAACCCAGCACAAACGCACCCAGCACCAGGGTGTGATGCAAATGCAATAGCTGCAATGTTTCGGTGGAGGCTAACAACTGCAATAAGCCTGGCTGTTGCGCGTATTGCCAGGTCAGGGCTTCCAGTGCATCACCGAAGATAAACATCAAGCCGCTGCACAAGCCCCACACCAACAAAAAGGTGGAAAGGTTGATGGTAAACAGGCACACAATCAGCAGGATCAATAAGGTGAGAAAGCCGAAGGGTAACATGCCGGCCAGCAGACCGAGGCCGATGGCCCAACCGATCTGCCAGGGTGAGGCTTCCGAGTTCAGAACTTTGAGGATTTTGGCTATCAGGGTCAGCATAAGGTCTCACTCCAGTGAAGTTATGTCCTAACTATTTTTCACTCACCACATCGGCAAACACATCAAAATAGGTGGGGAATGTTTTTGCCGTGCACTTGGGATCATTGATACGCACCGGCACACCACCAAAGGTTGCTAATGAGAAACACATGGCCATGCGATGGTCGTCATAGGTATCGATCGCTGCGTTGGGAATAAGTTTTTCGACCGGCGTCACACGCAGCCAATCTTCCCCCTCTTCCACCTTCGCACCCAGCTTGCGCAATTCGGTTGCCATCGCGGCGATACGATCCGTTTCCTTAACACGCCAACTGGCGATATTGGTAAGGCGCGACGGGCCATCGCAGAAGAGTGCGACCACCGCCAGCGTCATGGCCGCATCGGGAATATGATTGAAGTCGCGATCAAAAGCTTTTAACGGCAGCGCTGGCGCTGAAGCTTCAATCCAGTTCTCGCCTTTGGTGATTTTTACACCAATCGCTTCCAGTGCATCTGCAAAGGCGACATCGCCCTGGATACTGTTCTGACCCACGCCCTGCACGCGTACGGGGCCACGACCCAGCGCGCCCGCTGCCAGGAAATAGGACGCGGAGGACGCATCACCCTCAACAAACATCGTACCCGGCGAGGTGTAGCCGTTCGCCGCTGGCACAGTAAAACGCTCCCAGCCATCGCGCGCTACCACCACACCAAATTGCGCCATCAGCTTCAGGGTAATCTCAATGTAGGGTTTGGAGATCAATTCACTGACCATTTCAATGCGGGTTTCCTTGCCGGTCATGGGCAGCGCCATCAGCAGCGCCGTCAGGAATTGGCTGGACACGTCGCCGCGAATCTTGATGGTGCCTTGTGCAGCAATCTCAGCAGGCTTGATCAACAGGGGCGGAAAACCTTCTTGCCCGAGGTAGGTAATATCCGCGCCGATCTGACGCAAGGCATCCACCAGATCGCCGATGGGCCGCTCGTGCATGCGCGGCACGCCATGCAGCTTGTAAGTCCCGCCACTTAATGCCAGCGCCGCCGTCAGCGGGCGAAACGCCGTGCCCGCATTGCCGAGGAACAGATCGGCTTCTTTATTAGGAAAACCGCCGCTGCCTTCCACGCGGTAGTCATGTTCGCCGATCTGGGTCACACCCACACCGAGGCTGCGCAAGGCTTCCAGCATCCGGTCGGTATCATCCGACTTCAACAGGTCGCGAATCTCGGTCGTGCCCTGCGCCAGAGCGGCCAGCAGCAAGGTGCGGTTGGAGATACTTTTGGAGCCAGGGAGCTGTACAACGCCCTGCGCGCGGGTAGCGGGTTGCAGATCGAGGAATTCCATTGTGAACCTTTCTTTTGGTGTTTTGTGTCTTGTGACCTTTGGGCAATCACTCGGGATGTCGGGCATCCGGCGGCAATTAGCATGAAAATGAAGTG
>CAMLOU010000214.1 GCA_946481735.1 uncultured Cellvibrio sp. | reverse complement strand
ATGCGTTTTCAAAAGAACAGGCCTAATGCCAAACGAGCTACGAAGCACCTCTCTATCAAATTAAAACCCTCACATCCTAAACACCAACCCCTTCTCCTTATAATCCCGCACAAAAACATCATGACTACCATCGCGCAACGCGCGCTTCACCAAAAAACTTTTATCCAGATTCCCCTGCTCTATCTCCGCAAGATTCAACACCTGCTCCTTCTCCAACTTACCATGCTGATCATGCACCACAATCACCCGCGGCAAATGGCGATAACGGTGATTGGTTTCCAACACAATACCCACACTACCGTTAACCAACTCCACCAGACTACCCGGCGGATACAAGCCGACACACTTCATAAACTCCAGGGCCAGCCGCTCATCAAAATGCGTACCGCGATCCTTAAAGATATTTTTTAACGCATCCGTACTGGGAATAGAGCGGGAATAACAACGATCCGCCGTCATCGCATCATAGGCATCAACAATGGCAATAATGCGCGCAAAATCCGAAATACCGGAGGCTTTTAATTTGCGCGGATAACCGGTGCCATCAATGCGTTCGTGGTGACTGTAAGCCACATCAACAGCGCCATGAAAAATACCCGGGGAAGACATCAACAAATTGCGCCCATGCACCGTATGGGCTTTAATCATGTTGAATTCTTTAGGCGTTAACTCGCCCGGTTTATTCAATATTTCATGGGGCACGCGCATCTTTCCTACGTCATGCAGCAAACCACACAAGCCAAGTTTTTCCAGCTCCGGTTCACTCATGCCCAGATGGCGGCCAAAAGCGATAGCGAGAATGCACACATTCAGACAGTGTTCCGAGGTGTACTCATCTTCGCTGCGCATGCGCGACATCCACAGCAAGGCATCAGCATTGCGCAACACGCTTTGCACACAATCTTTTACCGTGGACTTGGCTTGTTCGGTATTGATGACACCACCCAGACGCACGTCGTCCAGCAGGGTCTTGGTGAGACGGCGGGCCTCGCGGTAAACGTTGACCACCGCAGCGCGTTCCTGGTCTGCCGAAACTTTATTGATGTAGGTGATTTTGGCTTTAGGTTTGGGACCGAGGATGGCCCGCTCTTCCGGCGGCACCCAGGTTTCTTGTACCGCATCAACCCAGATGTATTCGGAGTATTCCGCAACGGTGTCGATATCGTCCAGACTCTCTACGACAAATCCCTGCATCAGAAACGGCGTTTCCAGCCAATCCCGATCAAGTTTGGACACATACATACCGATTTTCAGCTCTGAGATGTGGATCTTGACCGTTTGGCGGCTGGCGTCCACATGTCCCGGCTGTACTTCACGCCGATCCAAGCTAACCTCTCTCAATGCATTTTATTTTATGGACGGAAGCAACAACTGTTACGACCCCCTTGCGCATTTTTCATCGCGACGAGCATGTTCAGAGCATAGCCGGTTTTGATGCAGGTCACACTAGACAAAAAGTTATGAATCAGTTTTTTCTTATGCTAGGCCATACAAGTATGTCAGTTGGTTTTCTTGGCTTCATCCCACAAACGGTTCATCTCATCCATTGAAGACTCAGCCAAAGGGCGAGCACTATGTTGTTCCATATACTGGAAGCGCTGTTCAAATTTCCGATTGGCCGCGCGTAACGAGGCCTCGGCATCTATCTTGAGATAGCGGGTGATATTCACTACCGCGAACAATAAATCCCCCAGCTCCTCTTCAACCGCCTGGCTATCCTGTTGCGCCAACGCCTCTTCCACTTCGATAAGTTCTTCGCGCACCTTGGCAATCGGCCCCTGGATATCATCCCAATCGAAGCCCACCGACGCCGCCCGTTTTTGCAGTTTGGTCGCGCGGGTAAGGGATGGCAGGTTGAGCGGAACATCGTCCAGCAAACCGGTTTTACCCTTGGCGTCCCGTTCCTGTTGTTTGATCGCTTCCCAACGGGCTTTTACATCCACCGGCAGCGTATGGCGATTATCGATCTTGCTGTGCAGCGTGCCGTCGGGAAATACGTGGGGATGGCGGCGCACCAGCTTGGCGACCAGATCCGATACCACACTGGCGAAATCAAACCGGCCTTCTTCTTTGCCGATCTGGGTATAGAAGATCACCTGGAATAGCAGATCGCCCAGTTCTTCGTTCAGGTGGGCAAAATCCTGTTTCTCAATCGCGTCCACGACTTCGTAGGCTTCTTCAATGGTAGAGGGGGCAATGCTGGCGTAATCCTGTTTGATGTCCCAGGGGCAACCGGTGTCGGGATCGCGCAGTCGGGCCATGAGGTATAACAGATCATCAACGGTGTATTGCGGTGGGTTCACGCGGATTCCTTGGATGATGGGTTGAGTGTTGAACGAGTGTGGTGTCGGATTACGCGGCGCTTGGCGCCGCTAATTCGACCTACATATCCGGCACGAAAAAATTAATGCTTTCGGCGCGCCGAGGCGATGTTGGGTAATTGATTCAAGCGCGTCAATATCCGGCTCAATTCATCAATGCTGCGAATCTCGGCGGTGATCAACATGTCCACCGTATTCTTGCGTTTGTCCGATAAGGTTTGTAGTGCGCTGATATTAATCCGTTCGTTGTCCAGCAGCGCGGTAATATCGCGCAGCAAACCATAGCGGTCGTAGGCTTCGATGATGATATCCACCGAGTAGGCACTCTGCGGCGCGGAGCCCCACTCCACCTTGATGATACGTTGCGGTTCGTCAGCCTGTAGTTGCAACACATTGCTGCAATCCTGGCGATGGATGGAAACGCCTTTGCCCAAGGTGATATAACCCGTGATCGCATCGCCCGGCACCGGGTTACAGCAATTGGCGATCTGGGTCAGCAGGTTACCCACACCTTCAATATAAAAATCCGATTCTTTTTTCTTGTGGGATGACTTGGCGCGAAACGGAATCACCGGCTCTTTCGGGTTGGCCAGATCCAGGAGTTTTTGCGCGGCGTTGAGCACCTGCCCCACGCCAACATCACTCGCACCGACCGCCGCGTAAAGATCGTCGAGGCTGGCAAAATGCAGACGCTGGGCCAGCTCCTCAAAGTCCAGATCAAGCAACGCCAGCCGCTTGAATTCCCGATCCAACAGCGCCTGACCTTCTGCGATATTCTGATCCCGCGCCTGTACCTTAAACCAATGCTGCACCTTGGCCCGCGCTCGCGCGGTGTTCACATAACCCAACGCGGGCGATAACCAATCGCGGCTGGGCGCCTCGCGTTTGCCGGTGAGGATTTCTACCTGATCGGCGTTATTCAAGTGGTAGTTGAGCGGCACAATCCGGTTGTTGACTTTGGCCCCGCGACAGCGGTGCCCCACATCTGTATGGATGCGGTAGGCAAAATCCAGCGGCGTGGCGGTTTTAGGCAGGTCAACGACGTGACCTTCCGGTGTAAAGACGTAGATGCGGTCCTGGTTAACACTGCGCAAATCATCTTTCAGTGGCTCGCCGCCCAGTTCGTCATGCCATTCAAGCACCTGACGTAACCAGGAAATTTTTTGCTCATAGCTGTCTTGCACATTTTCCTTGTCAGTGCCTTTGTAGCGCCAGTGCGCGCATACGCCGTATTCGGATTCCTCGTGCATGGTGTGGGTGCGAATCTGGATCTCCAGCACCTTGTTTTCCGGCCCCATCACCGCCGTGTGCAGCGAGCGGTAACCGTTCTCCTTGGGCGAGGCGATATAGTCATCAAATTCGTGGGGGATGTTGCGCCACAGGCTGTGGACAATACCCAGCACCGTGTAGCAATCGCGCACCGTAGGTACAAGGATGCGTACCGCGCGGATGTCATAAACCTGGGAAAAATCGATGCCCTTGCGCTTCATCTTGCGCCAGATGCTGTAGATATGTTTCGCACGCCCGGTGACTTCGCCGTCGATGCCGGCGGCCTGCAATTCCGAGCGCAGCAGCGTCAGCATATTGTCGATATATTCCTGCCGCGCCATGCGCCGCTCGTCGAGTAAACGGGCGATGCGTTTGTATTCGTCCGGCTCCAGGTAGCGGAACGACAGGTCTTCCAATTCCCACTTGATATGGCCGATCCCCAGGCGATGCGCGAGGGGTGCGTAGACATCCGCTACTTCCCGCGCAACCTGGCGGCGACGTTCAACACTGGCCGTTTTGACAGAACGAATGGCACAGGTGCGTTCAGCCAGCTTGATCAAGGCTACGCGCACATCGTCCACCATGGCGACCAGCATCTTGCGGATATTTTCCGCCTGTTCCTGGGATTGGCGACCGAGGATGCGCTCTTCGTTGTCGTTGCGCTGGTAGCTGATCGCCGCCATACGCAACACACCTTTTACCAACTTGGCGACGGTATCGCCAAATTGTTGCTGGACCTCAACCAGGGGAATCTTGTTTTCGCGTACAGCACGGTAAAGGATAGCGGCGACCAGCGTGTCCTGGTCCAGTTGCAGATCGGCGAGGATTTCCGCCATCTCCAGGCCAATCTGGAATGAGTTGGCATCACCACCCCAGTTGTGCTGGAAATCACTGTGAATATCCACGGCGGCGAGGCTGACCTCGCAGGCTTTACGCAGTTCTTTTCGGGTGGCTTCCGGTTGGGAATCGATGCCGTTGATCCGCTCGATCCAGGCATCGATGTCGACATTGCCATCAGCGGCAATGGGGTGGTCCTGTCTGACTTTAACCATAGTAAATCCACTAACGACCAATTAAGGGCGCACAAATAACGCCATGGATTCCACGTGAGCGGTGTGAGGGAACATATCCAGCACGCCCAGGCTGTCGAGCTGATAGCCGCTCGCCGCTAATAACTTGGCATCACGCGCCAGGGTGGCCGGATTGCAACTGACGTAGACAATGCGTTTGGCGGCAAGTTGCCCAATGCTGGCAACAATTTCACGCGCCCCATCGCGCGGCGGATCAAGCAGGATTGCGTCGATCCTGCCGCAGCGCTGGTGTAACTGATTGACGCTTAATTTACTCAAATCCGCCGCCATAAAGGTTACGTTCTGTAACCCATTGCGCGCCGCATTTTCGCGCCCGCGCACCACCATGGCCTCCACCGCTTCAACACCAAACACCGCTGCACTGCGCTGTGCCAGCGGCAGGGTGAAATTGCCGATACCGCAAAACAGATCCAGCACACGCTCCGTGCCGCCCAGATTAAGCAAGTTCAATGCCTGATTGACCAT
>CAMLOU010000213.1 GCA_946481735.1 uncultured Cellvibrio sp. | reverse complement strand
CGCGCTATTCGACTATAAAGTACAGCGCATGAGCCTGTTTATTAACCAATCTGGAGAGAGTACATTATGTCCCGAATGATCTTTATCAACTTGCCCGTTACGGACCTTAAAGCGTCTATGGCTTTTTATACCGCGCTGGGCTTTGAGAACAACCCGCAGTTTACCGACGATACCGCCGCCTGCATGGTCTGGAGTGAAGCGATTCATGTCATGTTGCTGACCCACGACAAATGGCGCACCTTTACCCAGCGCCCGATTCCGCCCAAGACCTCCAGCGAGGTGATGATTGCCCTGGCCCTCGACAGCCGCGAAGCGGTGGATGCCATGAACAAAACAGCTGCAGAACAGGGCGGCACGGCGGATATTAATCCGGTTCAGGATCTCGGTTTTATGTACAACCGGAATCTGGCTGATCTTGATGGCCACGTGTGGGAAGCCTTCTGGATGGATATGGCTGCGTTTCCGGGTACCGAGCAGGCGGGTTAATGGTGGCTTGCCAGTCGACCGCCCCTTCGGGGGCTTTATGTTAAAAACAATAGAAGGAATTATTCTGTGTGTCGGATTAGCGTTTTATTTTTAATAATCTTCATGGTCTGTTCTTCCGCGAATGCAGCACCGCCACCTATTCAGGAAACCATCATCCCGGATTACGATTACTCCCAAACCCGTTCAATAGTCCTCTACGGTGAAGACGATTACGTTTATCTGAGTAATCCCTTCGAACATGCGGCGCCCAGCATGGGCGCGCTTGTGTATGAAATTGTGCTGCTCTACATCCCACGCCTGCAACCGCTCGCTATGCCACCGGATAAACCAACCCACATACTGGATTTGATGATGAAAGACAGTATGGGTCGGTGGTGTTTGGGACAGCGTTTGTATGTCGGGAATGCCTGGATAGCGGATGGAAAATCAGTTGCCCTGATGAAGCCGGCTGATTATCAGCTATTGAGCGAGCTGTTAACCAAGCGGTATAAATTTGGAACCCGCTATGAGATAGATCAGGCGAAAACCATGAAGCGAGTTCAAAAGAGTTTGCGACCAGATGATTGGCTCGCGCAGGATCAATCTGCGCAAGAGGCCATTCGGCGCATGCCAGCCAGCGATTATCAGCGCGAGGGTTACGATCCCGGCGCCCAGGTCAGGCGCAGATGGAATGGCAATCCAGAGAGCATTGCCGAGCAAGCCTTACCAGATAGCAACTCGCCAGCTTCTGCCTCTGAAGCCGGGATAGTTCCTGATGTTATGACCGAGTCTCCAGCACCGGGTATCTTATATTAAGAATTGTGACGCTTTAGGTAGCTTTTTTGATTCATATCAAGTGGGCTTGTGAAGTGTGTGTTTATAGTGCAACCACAGAAATTTGTAGGGGCCTCACCGGCCTTAAGAAAATCTGTACCCTTCAGCGGCATTTAGATCTCGGTGAGCGGTTATGTTAAGCCTTTGCGATAAGGGTTAAAAATGCGCTTTACTATCCAATATTTCCCTCGTCTCCGATTGCACCCCTACCGGTTTACCTTTGTGTCCAGTCTACTCTGCTGACGATGTGGCTGATTATTATAAAGCCAGATTTTTCTACCACATTAAAGGTATATAAAAGGAAGCGAAAGCTATGCCACAGAACCTGGTAAGCCTGGTTGCTAAGGGACTGAGCTCAAACCAAATTGCTGAGATTGCTGTTGAGGCATGGCAGGAAATCGATGCGGTTTTATCTCCGATAATTGGTCGCGAGGGTATGGCCATGCTATACAAGCGCGCGCTTTATTTAATTCGTGAAGATTATCCCTGGTTGCTGGCTGCTCACGAAGTGGAGCATGCTTTTGGTGATTTCGCTTTGTTAAAAATGGCGTTAAGCGAGAGAAGCAGGGGGGAGGCGCGTGCTGCAAGTCTGGCTTTATACCAGCGGTTCTGTAAAACCCTGGAAAGCCTCATTGGCGAATCGCTCACTGATCGCCTTCTTAAATCTATTGCGGATACTGTGTTCCAGGATGAAGCAGGACGGGACAACCCGTCATGAAAAACGGTAGCCAAGACAACAAAGCCAGGGTCAACCATCTCCCGACCGGCGTGCCTGGATTGGACAATGTATTGGGTGGCGGCTTGCCGGAATATTCTTTTAATGTGATTGCCGGGCCGCCAGGCTGCGGTAAAACAATTCTCGCGCATCAGATAATGTTTGCGCTGGCCTCATCGGAACGGCCGGCTATTTATTTCACCGCATTGGGCGAGCCATCGCTGAAAATGCTGCGCTACCAGCAACAGTTTGATTTTTTTGACAATGAAAAAATCAATGAATCCATTCATTTCATCAGTGTTGCGGAAGAGTCTGCAACCGGCGATCTTGATAAAGTATTCAAGCGCATTGTTATGGAAGTGGAGGCGCGGGCACCGGGTATGGTATTTATTGATTCCTTTCGTTCGGTGGTGCTTGCCAGCAGTTTAGAAAACAGTTCGTCTGCGTCCCTGCAACAATTTATCCAAAAAATCTGCATTCAGATGGCCAGTTGGCAGGCCACTACGTTTCTTATTGGCGAATATACGGAAGAGCTTGATCCGAACCCGGTTTTTTCGGTTGCCGACGGTATTATCTGGTTGCGCCAAAGCGTGCAGCGTAATTCCGGGGCCCGCAAGCTGGAAGTTATAAAAATGCGCGGTCAGCCGACGTCGCCGGATTTGCATACGTTTCGCATCAATGCCTCGGGTATCACGGTATTTGCCGCTCCACAATTTTCTCATCTGGATGACACGGCTATCGAGTGGCCGCCGCAAAAACGCCTTCAAACGGGTATACCGGAACTGGATGTTATGCTGGGCGGTGGCCTGCCAGCCAGTTATTCCTTGCTCGTTTCCGGTCCTTCCGGTTCGGGTAAAAGCATTCTGGCGGCAACATTTCTGGAGGCAGGAGCACGCAATGGCGAAACCGGTGTTATTGCAGCATTTGAACGGCGGGCTAAACGGGCTCGCGGTTCGGTTATTGCGGAGTTGATCGAAAGCGGGCGGATCGGTGTGGTCGAAACAAACTTGCCCGCGCTATCTGTCGACGAAATCGCCACATTGATAATGGCAGAAATCCAGCGACTCAATGCCACGCGTGTGGTTATCGATTCGCTGTCCGGTTTTGAACTCACCTTGGCGCCGACCTTTCGCGAGGATTTTCGTGAATCCATGGCGCGAATGGTGTCTGCATTGACCAGGACCGGTGCTACGGTTTTGATGACCTCTGAACTGGAAGATCGGTATACCGACTTGCGTTTCAGTCCTTACAGCACCGCTTTTCTGGTGGATGCTATCATCGTGCAGCGCTATATTGAAATCCAAAGCCGTCTTGAGCGGGTGATGGCGGTGGTGAAGGTGCGTGGCAGTGCACACTCCAATGAGTTACGGTTGTTCACCATTCATGACGACGGTATTCGAATTGGAAAAAGGCTGGCCGACCATGAAGGCCTGTTGGGTGGTAGCCCGAGTCGTCATCGCATCAGGAACTACGACGATGACAGATTATGATTATAAACTGACATCTGCGACTCATGACGTTGCCATACTTGAGGGGCAGGCAAACAGGTTACGTGCTGAGCTGATAAAATTAAGGCGCGATGTCGCACTGGCGAACCGGGAACTGGCGAGCGCCAAGCGAGACCTTGTAAGCGCGCAGTTGGAGTTGGCCCCTGCACGTCGGGAACTGGCCAGAATAGAGGAAGAATCGTTTAAATTTCTGAGTAAACAGGCCTGGGTACACGCTGCTGAATTACGTGAAGCCAATGAACAATTGGTACTCGCTGCACTGCGCGCCGAAAATTCCGCTGAAACTGCCCTGAGTCATCTACATGAAGTAACCCAGGCAAGCCAGCGCGATGTACTGACGGGAACACCCAATCGTGCGCTGATGCTTGATCGCTTAAATAGCGCCATTACACTGGCGCGCCG
Source organism: uncultured Cellvibrio sp. (assembly GCA_946481735.1). Next base: position 1,237 of record CAMLOU010000213.1, on the reverse strand, counting down.
GAATGATACGCACATTGCGTTGTTATTTCTGGATCTGGATTACTTCAAACAAATTAATGATACGCTCGGACATCGTATTGGTGACGAGGTTTTACGTTTAGTCACTCAACGTATTGAGGCGGTGGTCCGTGACTCTGATACCGTCAGCCGCCACAGTGGCGATGAATTTTTAATCCTGTTAACCGAAGTATCCCATGCATCTGATGCGGCATTGATTGCTGAAAAAATGTTGAGCATTTTGAGTGCAGCCAGTCATGTCGGTGATCACGTTTTATATTTATCGGCCAGTATCGGCATTGCGATCTATCCTGACGATGGTGTGGACGCACAGACCCTGATAGAAAAAGCGGACACTGCCATGTATTCGGCTAAACGGACGGGGCGGAATAGTTTTGCCTTTTGCCATGATCAGCTTGATAAGCTGTCATACGTTGTCAATACATCGAAAAAACATGCGCGAGACAGTGACCTTAGCCTTGAAGCAGAGGCGGTGGAGTATATGCGTGAGGCAAACACGCAATTGGTTATTGCGGCTTTAACCGCGCAGGACCTGGAAGTAAAGGCGCGCACGGCGTATGAGAAACAACTAAATGTCATGGCCACCATCGCCCATGAATTACGTAATCCGTTAAATCCTATCCGCACGGCTGCCAGCATGTTAAATCATGCGCGTACCGATGAATCCGTTCACTTACGTTTACAAGGTATCATTGAGCGGCAGGTGACGCATATGGCGCGCCTGGTTGATGATCTGCTTGATGGCTCACGGATGACCACGGGAAAGCTCCACCTTGAACTAAAAAAACTGGAGCTGATCGATGTGCTGGATGCCGCGCTCGATTGTTGTCGTCCTGCCATCGATAGCCGGCACCAGTTACTAACGTTCAGGCGCCTGACGGACCCGGTGTGCATCCAGGGCGACCTGATGCGTCTCATCCAGGTGTTTAGCAATTTGCTGGACAACGCCTCTAAATATACGCCGGAAGGTGGCCAGATCGGCATCGCTGTTGATATCAAACCTACAGAAGTAGCCGTTACCATTTCTGATAATGGTATCGGCATTACTGAAGCCGCCTTGCCGCATATCTTTGAACTGTTCGTCCAGGATACTTACGGGTTGACGCACAACAAAGCCGGTTTAGGGATTGGGCTCGCGGTGGTGCGTAATCTGGTCGAAGCCCATCAAGGTACCGTCACTGTGCGAAGTGGCGGCGCTAACTGCGGTAGCGAGTTCATC
>CAMLOU010000212.1 GCA_946481735.1 uncultured Cellvibrio sp. | reverse complement strand
GTCCAGTCCAATGGCTTGTTGCCTGGTTGCTGTTAGTAGCGTGCTCGTCTGCCTTTGCGCTGGGCGAACCGAATTATGTCAGCACCAAGTATAAAAAAGGCCACGTGATTATCGTTGGCGAAAAAGACGTGGCGAGCCTCTATGTCGACGACAAGGATTACAAAGGTGTGCAACGCGCGGTGGGCAACCTGCAACTGGATATTGAGCGCGTCAGCGGAAAAAAACCAACGCTGGTGCATAACCCGGCGGAGCTGGGCCGTTACGCCATTATTATCGGCGCTATCGGCAAGAGTGAGCTGATCGACCAGCTTATTGAAAACGGCAAGATCAATCCGGAAAACATCGAAGGCCAGTGGGACGCTTATCATATTCAAACCGTATACAAGCCCTTTCCCGGCGTCATTCGCGCGCTGGTGATTGCCGGTAGCGATAAACGCGGCGCCACCTACGGCACCTATGATGTATCAGAAAAAATCGGCGTTTCCCCCTGGTACTGGTGGGCCGATGTTCCCGTTAAACAAAAAGACCGAATCTACATCAAGAAGAACACACGCGTTCAGGATGCGCCCAAGGTGAAGTACCGCGGCATTTTTTTGAACGACGAAGCACCCGCCCTGACCGGCTGGACAATTGAAAACTACGGCAACTACAACCATAAGTTCTACGAGAAGGTATTCGAATTATTGCTGCGCCTGAAAGCGAATTTTTTGTGGCCCGCCATGTGGAACAACGCCTTTGCTGATGATGACCCACAAAACATGATTCTTGCTGATGAATACGGCATCGTGATGGGCACATCGCACCATGAACCCATGATGCGCGCCGATAAAGAATGGAATCGTTATGGCAAAGGCCCGTGGGAATACTCGAAGAATCCCGAAAATTTATATAAGTTTTGGGTAGACGGGGCCAAGCGCAACAAACCTTACGAGAGTATTTATACCCTGGGCATGCGCGGCCAACAGGACGAGCCCATGAGCGAAGGAGAAAATATTGGCCTGCTCGAAAAAATTGTGCGCGATCAACGGGAAATTCTCACCACTGTCTTTGATGATCGCCCGGTGACCGAAGTACCCCAGGTGTGGGCGCTTTACAAAGAAGTACAAGGTTTTTACGAGCGCGGTATGCGCGTGCCGGATGATGTGATCCTGCTGTGGTGCGATGACAATTGGGGCAACATCCGCCGTTTGCCGACGCCGGAAGAGCGCAAACGTAGCGGTGGTGCCGGCGTGTATTATCATTTTGATTATGTCGGCGGGCCGCGCTCCTATCGCTGGATCAACACTGTCCCTATCGCCAAGATCTGGGAGCAGATGAATCTTGCCTATCATTACGATGCCAACAAAATCTGGATCGTTAATGTGGGCGATTTGAAACCCATGGAATACCCGATTGAATTTTTCCTGCGCATGGCCTGGAACCCGGAAGCCTGGCCCAAAGAGCGTATCGAAGAATTTGGCGAGTTATGGGCGAAGCGTGAATTCGGTGCTGAACATGCGCAAGAGATAGCCGACCTGATGACCGGTTATACCCGTCACAATGGCCGCCGCAAACCGGAACTGCAGGAAGCTTTTATCTACAGTCAATTGCATTACGGCGAAGCTGATCGCATTACAGCTGAAGTCAAAGATTTGACCGAGCGGGCAGAAGCCTTGTACGAAAAAATGCCTGCATCCCATAAAGCGGCATTTTTCCAATTGGTGCTTTACCCGGTCAAAGCCAGTGCGACCATTACTGAAATGTATGACATGGTGGCCAAAAACCACCTTTATGCCAGCCAAGGGCGCGCGAACACCAACGATTATGCGGAGCGGGCACGAATCCTGTTCCGGCGCGACGCCGCGTTGGAAAAGGAATTTCATACCGAATTGAGTGATGGCAAGTGGAACCACTTTATGTCACAACCGCGCATCGGCTACACCCACTGGAATAATCCTCCGGCAAATACCTTACCGGTGTTGCATCAATATGAAGCACACGGTGCTGCCGATATGGGGGTCGCGGTGGAAGGCATGAAAGAGGCCTGGCCCACACCGGCATCTTATCAATTACCCGGTTTCAGTCCCTATGGCAAACCTCAGCGGACCATTGAGGTATTTAACAAAGGGACACAGCCGTTTAATTTTTCAGCCACAGTCAGTGAGCCTTGGATTATACTGAGCAATACTAGTGGACAAGTTAAGCTTAACCAGCCCATCCAGGTCAGTATTGATTGGGATAAGGCCCCAAAAGGAAAGGCTAGCGGCACCATTCATATCGTCGGCACAGGCTTTGGCGGCGCGACCATCAAGGTCAATGTGACCAACCCGGATGCCAAGGCGAGGGCCCCATTGCGCGGGTTTGTAGAAGCTGACGGTTATGTGTCGATAGAAGCAGAGAATTACAGCGCGAAGACTGACTCGCACGGCTTTGCCTGGGAAAAGATTCCGCAACACGGCCGCACCTTGTCATCAATGGCGCCGTTTCCGGTCACTGATTTCAGCTTCGAAAATCCCAAAAAAGCCCCTTACCTGGAATATGAGGTGTATTTTTTCTCCACCGGCGAATTCACCGTTGAGTCGATCTTTGCGCCCAGCTTACCTATGTTCCCGCACCGCGGGTTGCGCTACGCGATTGGTTTCGGTAACGAGACACCACAGGTTGTCGATATTGTGAAAGACGTGAGCCAGGCGGCCTGGGAAGAGTCCGTGCGCACCGACTCACGCAAGATTCTCAGCAAACACAAGATTGCGACACCGGGTTTACATAAGTTGCGCATTTATATGGTCGACCCGGCGGTAGCCTTGCAAAAAATTGTGATTAACACGGGGGGATTGATGCCCAGTTACCTCGGCCCCGAGCAAAGCGCCCGCTTTTAATTCGACAAAAGCAGGCTGGTACCATCCAATTAACGAGCATGAAAGAATGAAAATTGTTGCAGCCAAAGTCATTGTTACTTCACCGGGCAGAAACTTTGTCACGTTGAAAATCATGACCGATGAAGGTATTTACGGCGTCGGCGACGGTACGTTAAACGGTCGCGAGAAAGCGGTAGTGTCCTACCTCGAAGATTATCTGATTCCGGCGCTGATTGGTCGCGATCCGCACCAGATCGAAGATATCTGGCAATTTTTTTATCGCGGCGCTTATTGGCGGCGCGGGCCTGTCGGCATGACAGCATTGGCGGCGATTGATACCGCGTTATGGGATATCAAAGCAAAAGCAGCCAATATGCCGTTGTACCAACTGCTCGGCGGTCGCAGTCGCGAGCGCATCATGACCTACACCCACGCTAACGGTAAGGATCTGGAATCTACACTGGAAGCTGTCGCAAAAGCACAAGCAAAAGGCTACAAGGCAATTCGCGTGCAATGCGGCATTCCGGGTATCGAGAAAACCTACGGTGTAGCCAAAAGCAACAAAAATTACGAGCCAGCCGACAGTGATCTGCCTTCTGTCGAAACCTGGTCTACGGAAAAATACCTGAATTTTATCCCGGAAGTATTCGCCGAAGTGCGCAAAGAGTTCGGGCCGGATCTGCATTTGCTGCACGACGTGCATCATCGCCTCACACCTATCGAAGCGGCGCGCCTCGGAAAAGAACTGGAGCCTTACCATTTATTCTGGATGGAAGATGCCGTCGCTGCAGAAAATCAGGAAGCGTTCAAACTTATTCGCCAACACACCACGACGCCTCTGGCTGTGGGCGAAGTTTTTAACAGCATCCATGATTGCCGTGAGCTGATTCAAAACCAGTTGATCGATTATATTCGCTCCACCATTGTTCACGCCGGTGGTATCACCCACCTGCGCCGTATTGCCGACTTCGCTGCGCTGTTCAATGTACGCACCGGGTTCCATGGCGCTACCGATCTATCACCGGTGTGCATGGGTGCGGCCTTGCATTTTGATTACTGGGTACCCAATTTCGGTATTCAGGAACACATGCCGCACAGCGCACAAATGGAAGACGTTTTTCCTCATGCTTACCGTTTTGATGATGGCTACTTTACGCCGGGTGAAGTGCCGGGGCACGGTGTGGATATCGATGAAAAACTGGCAGCACAATATCCTTATAAACGCGCGTGCCTCCCGGTAAATCGATTGGAAGATGGCACCTTGTGGCATTGGTAATTCAAACGCGTTAATTCTTTTTATTATTCAGGTTGTATTTATGCTCAGAAAATCTCAGCTCATCAGTGTTGTTATCCTGTCCGGTGCGCTTTTAGCCTGCCAGGATAAGACCACAGAGACCAGCGTGTCCGCCAGCTCAGCAGATAAACAATCGTCAACCGCTGTTGAAGCGGAAAATATGGAAGCCAAAAGCAAACCGCAATTTGCAGCCGAGCCGCTGGTCAGCCATATCTATACCGCTGACCCGTCTGCGCACGTCTTTAATGGACGGCTTTATATTTATCCATCGCACGATATCAAGACGGATATTGCCACCAGTGGTGAAGGTGATCGATTTGATATGAAAGACTATCACGTGCTTTCGATGGATAAGGTGGGCGGAGAGGTGACAGACCACGGTGTTGCGCTGGCGCTTGACGATATACCCTGGGCGAGCCGGCAACTGTGGGCTCCCGATGCCGCTGAAAAAGATGGTCAGTATTATTTGTATTTTCCGGCTAAAGATCAGCAGGGCATTTTTCGTATCGGTGTGGCCGTGAGTGATTCACCGAGCGGCCCGTTTAAAGCACAACCGGAACCTATTGAGGGCAGCTACAGTATCGACCCGGCTGTCTTCAAAGACAGTGACGGCAGTTACTATTTGTATGTCGGCGGTATCTGGGGCGGCCAGTTACAACGTTGGGCCAGCGGTAATTATCAGACCGCTGATCAATATCCTGCCGACGATCAACCGGCGTTAATGCCCAAGATCGCCCGCCTGGATGACGACATGCTCAGTCTGGCCGAAGCGTTAAAAGATGTGCAGTTGCTGGACAAAGAGGGCCAACCCTTAACGGCGGGCGACAATGCGCGGCGTTTTTTTGAAGGGGCCTGGGTACACACTTATAACGGCAAGTATTATTTTTCCTACTCGACTGGCGACACGCATAACATCGCCTACGCTATTGGCGATAATCCTTACGGACCCTTTACCTATCAGGGCGTCATCCTTGAACCGGTGTTAGGCTGGACTAACCATCACTCCATTGTGGAATTTAATGGCAAGTGGTATCTGTTCTACCACGACAG
>CAMLOU010000211.1 GCA_946481735.1 uncultured Cellvibrio sp. | reverse complement strand
CGCTGCGAAACGGACGCACCGAAACGCACGGCGGTGAGCAGCCCTGCATCGAGTTCACGGGTGACATCCAATTGGAATGCGGTGATTTCATCACCGCCATCAGCAGCCGGGCGCACTTCGATTTCGCTCACGCTGTTTTGAGCCGGATCGGTCAGGTCGGCGGTGGCCAGGCTCAGCCACATACGTTTGTCACCCGTTGCGCCGAAGGTGGCGTAGCCGGGTGCGGCGTGGTTGGTGCGAATGCTTGCCCAACGACGATCCCGTTCGGTCTTGGAATAAGATAAATCTCCCTCGAAAATCCACGCGCCCTGGCGCCATTCAAGGTTGATACCGTGGCTAATCAAGGTATCTTCCTGGGCGAACTCTTCGTTGAGGTTGCGCAGCGAGCTGAGCGGGACGGTGCCCGACAACAGGTCCAGCGCGCCTTCACCCAATTCCGGGTTGGTATAAGCAGTGGGTGTGGTATCGATCAGCTGCCATTGGTCGGTGTAGGTGCTGGCTATCTGGTAGTCGAAACCCCGTTGGGTTTCTTCAATATCAAATACCGACCAGAAGCCGTCGTAAGCAATTTCGAGGTTCTCGTTAGGCTGCCACTGGATTGCTCCCATCACGCCATGGCGACGGTCCTCACCGCCGCGCACCAGTGCGGAACCGCCCCAGGGAGCATTCACGTTAGTACCGAGCGCATCATTCCATTGGGTGTTGTGCCAGGTATCGCCGTAATTCCATAATTCCGAACGCTGGGTGGCAATCGGTTGCGAGCGACCTGCGTAGCCCAGAGCAACGCCGAGGGTGTCATCCAGGAATTGATCGATGTAGGAGACACTGAAACGATGGCCCCAGCCATTATTGGCGGCGTCATCAATATCGCCGCCCAGATCATAGAAGGAGCCGCGCACATCCACGGACATCTGGCGCGAATCAAAATCCAGGGGCTTGATGGTTTCCAGATTCACTGTGCCGGACAAACCGCCTTCCGGCAAATGGGCCTGCGGTGTCTTGTACACCTGTGCGGCGTTGATTAGCTCCGAGGGAAACTGGTCGTAGCGAATATTACGGTCTTCCTCGACCGTGGCGACTTCGCGACCATTCAGGGTAGTCAACCCCAGCAAGCCGCCCATTCCGCGAATGGAGATCTGGCTGCCGTTACCGCGGTCGCGGTCCTGGGCCAGGCCGGGCAGGCGGTTGAGTGAATCGGAGATGGACACATCCGGCAACTGGCCGATATCTTCAGCGGCAATGGCCTCGATCATGCTGGCGGCGTTGCGCTTCTGTTCCATGGCGGATTGCAGGCTGCGCAGGAATTTGCCGGTGATAACGATCTCTTCGATGTTTTCATCACTGTCGGTGGCTTGTGCCCAGCCAAGGCTGCTGGCGGTCCCCAGAGCCAATAACAGGGCGGCGTGAGTCAGACGATGCAAAGCGGAACTGTGTTTCATAGTGTGTGTGCTCTTCTTATTAGATTATTTATATTACAAATCATATTTGGCACCAGTTCGCTGATTTTGTCAATACCAATTGGCTGGCGAATTCACGGGAAATCCTCCGGCAGCGCCTGGGCTTGAATGTTATTCTTTGGGCAGCCACCCATAACACCCAAGGGATGAATGTTTATGCTAGATCTTTCGCAGTTGCCCGCGCCGCTCCACGAAGTCGGCTCACGTTTTTGGCAACAGTTTGAGCAAGCTATCGCGCAACACCATTTAACCTCACCCAAGCGCCTGCTCAATGAACGGGTATCTGTTGAAGCCTTTTCCCGCCAGATAACCCGTGCGTTTGTCGGCAGTGAGTACCTCGCCAAAACCTGCGTCCAATACCCGGAACTCCTGATTGAGCTGATCAGCAGCGGTGAACTTTTCACGCCCTTGCGTGAGCGGGGGTACGTTGAGCTGGTGGCGGCAGCCGGTGCCTGTCAAACCGATGTGGAACTGGATAAAACCCTGCGCCGTCATCGCCACCGGGCGATGGTGCGGATCATCTGGCGCGACCTGAATCGGCTGGCGAGCATGGTGGAAACTACGGCTGAATTATCCCGCTTTGCCGATACCGCCATTCAGCAGGCGGCTGCTTTCCACTATCGCCAACTGGTTGTCCAGCACGGCGTGCCCATGGGAAAACAGTCGGGTCTGGCCCAGCCCTTTATCGTGTTGGGCATGGGCAAATTAGGTGCCTGCGAGTTAAATGTCTCTTCGGATATCGACCTGATCTTTACCTACCCGGAAGCGGGCCATACCACCAACGAGCAACGTCAGATCACCAATCAGGAGTTTTTCGTCAAGCTCGGCCAGCGAGTCATCAAAAGTCTGGATTTGCAAACCGCCGATGGCTTCGTGTTTCGGGTTGACATGCGCTTGCGTCCCCACGGCCAGAGCGGCGCGCTGGTGCTGAACTTCGATGCCTTGGAAGATTATTACCAAACCCAGGGGCGCGATTGGGAGCGCTACGCCATGATCAAGGCGCGCGCGGTGGCCGCCGAGGGCGGCGAGCAGGCGGATAAGGCGGTGGCGAACCTGATGGAGTTGTTACTGCCGTTTACTTATCGCCAATACATCGATTTCAGTGTGATCGAAGCCTTGCGGGATATGAAAAGCCTGATTCGTCGTCAGGTGCAGCGCAAGGGCATGAACCTGGACGTGAAGCTGGGTGAAGGCGGCATCCGCGAAGTGGAATTTGTGGTACAGGCATTTCAACTGATTCGCGGCGGTCGCGATGCGCGGCTGCGCGACCGCCAGGTGTGCAAGATGCTGCCATTTCTGGAGCAGGAAAATTACCTGCCTGCCGGGGCTGGCGCGGCGCTGCTGGAAGCATACGAATTCCTGCGCAATACCGAGCACGCGATCCAGGCATTTCAGGACCGGCAAACCCAATCCCTGCCCAATGATGAATTGGGCAAATTACGTCTCGCCTGGGTGATGGGATTTGATTCCTGGGATGCTTTTGCCAAGGTGCTTGAAGCTCATCGCGCCCGCGTTAATGAGGAGTTCCGCGCGGTGATCGCGGCGCCGGAAGACAACCAGAGCGCCTCAACCAAAGGTGCCGAGCCCTGGATCGGCTTGTGGGACGGCACGCTGGTCGGCGATGAAGCCCAGCGCTTCCTGGCTGCTCACGGCTGCGATGCACCGGAACAATTGCTGCAACTGCTCCAGCAGTCCCGGGAGAGTCGGGCCGTATTGAGTATGCAGGCCAGCAGCCGGACGCGGCTGGACAGTTTCATGCCGCGCCTGCTGGCCGTGCTGGGCCGTTTCTCCGCCAGCGGGGAAGCCCTGGCAGGTATGACAGAAACGCTTAACCGCATCCTGCCGCTGGTGGAATCCATCGCCCGGCGCAGCGCCTATCTGGTGCTGTTGATGGAAAATCCTACCGCCTTGCATCAACTGGTAAAACTTTGTTCGATCAGCCCCTGGATCGCCGACCAACTGAGTCACCACCCCGCCTTGCTGGATGAGTTGCTCACACCGGAAAGCCTTTATGCCCCGCCCGATAAGGACGCCTTGCGCGATGACCTGCGCCGTGAAGTATTGCGTCTCGGCTGGGACGATCTGGAAGGCCATATGGAAACCCTGCGTTATTTTCGCTCCGCCCACGCCCTGCGCGTGGCCGCCAGCGAGGTGACCGGCGCCTTGCCACTGATGAAAGTCAGCGACTACCTGACCTATATCGCCGAGGTAATCCTGGAGCATGTGCTGGAGCTCGCCTGGCAGCAGATGGTCGCCCGCCACGGTCGCCCCCTGCGCGACGATGGCCGGGCAGATGAACAGCCGGATTTTATTATCGTCGGCTACGGCAAGCTGGGCGGCATTGAATTGGCTCACGGCTCGGATCTGGATCTGGTCTTTATCCATAACACCCAGGCCAACCTGGCCACCGATGGTGAAAAACCGATTGATAACCTCACCTTCTACACCCGCCTCGGACAAAAGATTATTCACATCCTGAATACATCCACTATCTCCGGCAAATTGTATGAAGTGGATATGCGCTTGCGGCCTTCCGGCAACTCCGGTTTGCTGGTGACCTCGCTGACGGCATTTGAAAAATATCAACTCAACGAAGCCTGGACCTGGGAACACCAGGCGCTGGTGCGCGCACGCGTTACCGCAGGCAGTGCGGAGCTGGCAGCAGCCTTTGAAGCCGTGCGCCTGAAAGTCCTGTGCCAGCAGCGCGAATTGCCAGCCTTGCGTGAAGAGGTGCGCAACATGCGCCTGAAAATGCGCGAGCAATTAGGCAGCGGTAAAAATAACGCGCAAAACGAGCAGGTTTTTAATCTCAAGCAGGATGCCGGTGGTATCGTCGATATTGAATTTATGGTTCAATACGCCGTTTTAGCCTGGGCCTGGAAAGAGCCCAAGCTCGCCAAGTACACGGATAACATTCGCATACTCGGAGCACTGGAGGAGGCCGGTCTACTGGACGCCGAATCCGTCGCCCACTTGATCGACGCCTACAAGGCTTACCGATCCACCGGGCACCGCCTCGCGCTACAACGTCAGGAGGCGGTACTGCACAGCAAACAGGGTGAAGGTGAACCCATGTTTGTTACCGAGCGTCAGTTGGTGGGTCGCGTGTGGCAACAGCTGCTTGACGGTCCTTCCGGCCAATAAATCGCAAGGTTCACTGAATTTGAATCATCGCCAGCGCCAGCGCATCCATCCGGTGTTGGCGATGGCGTTTCTCTTTATTGATTTTTGTTAATTTTTAGGAGTTGGCTATGTCATTTGCCGATCGCGACGGCGTTATTTGGCTGGACGGCGAGCTGGTCCCCTGGCGCGATGCCAAGGTTCACGTACTCACCCATACCCTGCACTACGGCATGGGCGTCTTTGAAGGGGTGCGTGCCTACAAAAGCGATAGTCGCGGCACCTGTATCTTCCGCTTGAAAGAACATACAGACCGCCTGTTTCGGTCGGCGCATATCATGCGCATGAAGATGCCCTTCGCCAAAGAGCAGATCAACGAAGCCCACAAGCAGGTGGTGCGCGAAAACAATCTCAGCGAAGCCTATCTGCGCCCCATGGCATTTTATGGGTCGGAAGGCATGGGGCTGCGCGCGGACAATCTTAAAGTTCACGTGATTGTTGCTGCCTGGCACTGGCCGTCTTACATGTCGCCCGAGGCGCGTGACCTGGGCATTAAAGTGCGCACCTCCAGTTATACCCGCCATCACGTCAACATCTCCATGTGTAAGGCGAAAGCTAA
>CAMLOU010000210.1 GCA_946481735.1 uncultured Cellvibrio sp. | reverse complement strand
CGGGTTCACGGCGTGTCTCACAAACCTCTACCCAATCCTTTACTCAGAATCGGAAACTAAAATAATTCTATTTGTTCAATTCGCGCCTTAACCGGCGCATAAGACTGGCGATGAATCGGTGTAATGCCCAGCTTTTCGATAGCATCCATATGCACTTTGGTCGGATAGCCTTTGTGGTCGGCAAATCCATAACCGGGATATTGCTTATCCAGCTCCAGCATCTCACGGTCGCGCGCAACCTTCGCCAGGATGGAGGCAGCGCTGATGGCTGCTACACGACTATCGCCTTTAACCACAGCTTCCGCAGCATATTTCCATTTCGGCAGTTTATTGCCGTCCACCAGGACATGTTCCGGCTGAATATGCAGCCCTTCAACCGCGCGCCTCATGGCCAATAAGCTGGCTTGTAAAATATTAATCTGGTCAATTTCAACAACGGTCGCCCGCGCAATGCACCAGCTTTTCGCGTGTACTTGAATTTCCTCGAATAAATATTCGCGGCGTTTTTCAGACAGCTTCTTGGAATCGTTCAAACCATCAATGGGGCGCTCCGGGTCGAGAATAACCGCTGCTGCAACAACATCCCACGCCAAAGGGCCACGCCCGACTTCATCAACGCCGGCAAACAAATGCCCCGGATAACATGAAATAAATGGCTCAGGTAGCGTCATGCTGAAGGCTCTTGGTTTGAACAAGTTGCGCAATAGCGTCAGCCGCACGATCACTGGCATTGCGTTTTATCGACTGATGCATGTCATAAAAGGTATCACGCAGGGCCTGGGTTTCTTGCGGATGCTCAAAATAACGCATCACGGCTGCGCTCATGTTTTCTGCCGTTGCATCATCCTGCAATAATTCCGGAACCAGTTTTTTCCCGGCCAGCAAGTTGGGCAAGCCCACATAAGGTGTCTTTACCATACGCGACAAAATTGCCCAGGAAAGCCACGATAATTTGTAGGCGATTACCATGGGGCGCTTCAATAGCATAGCTTCGAGGGCTGTGGTGCCAGAAGCCATCAGCACGACGTCCGCAGCCGCCATCACGGTTTGCGACTGACCGTTCACCAAATGAATGGGGTAGTCAACATAGCTGCTGAGCTGCAAATGCAATTGTCGATAGCGATCCGCATTGGCAGCAGGAATGATAAATTGCAACGCGGCGTCACGACGCAGGCAATGCACAGCGGTTTCCATAAAGAGCTGACCGAGTCGCTCAACTTCGTTACTCCGACTACCGGGCAATAGCGCTACCACTTTCGCATCCGGCGCAATGCGTAAGGTGTTACGTGCGGCTTGCTGATCGACATCCAATGGAATTTCATCGGCCAAATGGTGGCCGACAAACGCAACGGGAACCTGATGTTGTTGATAAAATTCTGCTTCAAACGGCAGGAGCGTCAGCATTAAATCTACTGAGCGCGCTATCTTATGAACCCGCTTTTGTCGCCAGGCCCACACCGACGGACTGACATAGTGAGCCGTGGGAATACCTTTTTCTTTCAGGTCGCCTTCGAGTGTCAGGTTAAAATCCGGCGCATCAATACCGATGAAGACAGCGGGAGGATTGGCAATAAAATGATCGCGTAAAAAAGCGCGGATTTTTAATAATTCCGGCAAACGTTTTAGCGGCTCCACCAACCCCATCACCGCCAGGCGATCCTGTGGAAAAAAGGAATGGAAACCCAGTGCCAGCATACGAGGACCACCGATACCGGAAAATTCCGCTTGGGGAAAATGTTTGCGCAACGCGGTCATCAGCCCGGCGCCGAGAATATCTCCCGATGCTTCTCCCACCACGATGCCGATACGCAGACGACCCGACATCCCGCCCCCTATCGCACAATGCCGCGAGACGATGACTTTAATGAGTCGATGAGAATATTCAGGGCATTGCAGGTTTTGGCCATCTGCTCCAGTTCTGCAATGGCTTCATCAAGTGTCAGGCCACGCCGATAAATCAATTTGTAAGCCTTGGTGATGTTGGTAATGTCTTCGGAGGTAAACCCCCGGCGACGCAAACCTTCGGCATTTACACTTTTTGCTTCCGCCGGACTCCCGTTAACCATAACGTAGGCAGGCACATCCTTACCGATTGCCGTTCCCATGCCGCTAAAACTGTGCGCGCCGATCTTGCAAAACTGATGCACCAGTGTAAAGCCACTGAGGATGGCCCAATCATCAATATGCACATGCCCGGCCAGGGCTGTGTTATTCACCAGGATACAATGGTTACCGATCACACTATCGTGGCCGATATGTACGTAGGCCATCAATAAATTGTGATTGCCGATGGTGGTTTCGTGACGATCCTGAATAGTACCGCGATGAATGGTGACGCCTTCGCGAATGATGTTGTTATCCCCGATCACCAGGCGGGTCGGCTCACCTTTGTATTTCAAGTCGGGAGTATCTTCTCCCACCGATGAAAATTGATAGATCCGATTATTTTTACCAATAACCGTGGGTCCTTTGACAACCACATGGGAAGCGATAACTGTACCCGCACCAATTTCAACGTCGGGACCAATAATAGACCAGGGACCAACCTCAACATCAGAGGCCAGTTTGGCAGAGGGATGGATGATAGCTCGTGAATCAATCAAGGAATTATTCTCACCATTCTGGTTGACTGAGGTGTTGCCGATCCACCTGTATCACTCACGATAAAATATCAGCAGCAAACAGAGGCGCACAAAAGATCAGTGCAGTGAATCAACAAACCATGCCTATGCCTGCACGATCAAATTTTACGGTCAGCACATAAAATAGTTGCAGACGCTGCCAAGGCACCGTCGACCGTTGCACGGCATTCGAATTTCCAGATACCACGTTTTTCCGAGACGACGCGCGACTCCAGCTGTAAACGGTCGCCGGGAATTACCTGACGTTTGAAACGCACATCATCGACACCCGCAAACAGATAAATGGAGCCGTCTTGCGGTTTCTTTTTAGCGCTTTTGAAACCCAGGATACCGGACGCCTGAGCCATGGCTTCAATGATCAGAACACCGGGAAAAATCGGTGCCTGAGGGAAATGACCATTGAAGACTTCTTCATTCACTGTGATGTTTTTGTAGGCAATAATTGATTCGCCTTCCACCAACTCCACGACTCTATCGACCAATAAAAATGGATAACGATGAGGTAAGTATTCGCGTATTTCATTGACATCCATCATGGTCGAAGACCCCTACATACTCAGCTTTTAAGCTTATAAAAAATATGAAGAGACTTTTGCACTCAGGTTGCACATATACTGCAACACATCACACAAAAGCCTCGCGATTATTCAGATCAATCTTTTTTTACATCTTTTTCAAGACGACTCAGGCGAGTCGCTATCGCATCCAACTGGCGAAAACGCACCGCATTCTTGCGCCACTCTTTCGTTGTCGATATTGGTGTACCCGAGGAGTAGGAGCCAGGTTCAGACAAGGAACTGGAAACCATGGTCATACCGGTAAAATGAATATTATCGCCTATATCAATATGACCAACGACACCAACGCCGCCAGCGAAGGTACAGTTTTCACCTACCGTGGTACTTCCCGCAATAGCAGAGGTCGCTGCCATCGCACAGTTCTTGCCCAGCCGGACGTTGTGGGCTATATGAACCAGATTATCGATGATGACACCATCGTCCAATACGGTATTGCCCAGTGCACCGCGATCCACTGTTGAACAAGCGCCTATTTCGACGCGGTTACCAATGATAACACTACCCAATTGGTGGATCTTGATCCACTCCTTACCATTGGGTGCAAAGCCGAAGCCATCGGCACCGATGACTGACCCACTGTGGATAATACAGTCGCTCCCGATGGAAATACCGTGATAGATCGTCACATTGGCCATCAACCGGGTGTTGTTCCCGATGATCGTGTCTTCGCCAATCACTGTACCGGGCCCCACAACAACACCGTCGCCCAGGCTCACTCCCCTGCCGACCACCGCATGGGGTGCAATGCTGACATTTTCTCCCAGCATGACACCATCGCCGATAACAGCAGATGGATGAACACCGGCAACTTCGGTACGGCTGTGATCAAATAACCGGGTCAGACGCGCATAACCCACGTAAGGATTAGCGACCACCAATTTGTTACCAGCGAATAATGTTGCCTGTTCATGGTTCAGAATCACCGCACCTGCACCGGAGGTTGCCAGATATCTGGCGTATGCAGGGCTGGCGATAAAACTGATGTCGTGGGCTTGTGCGGATTGCAGGCTGGCGAACGCACTGACATGGTGATTGGGATCGCCAACCAGCTCAGCATCGATGTACTGAGCCAGTTCGGCAAGTGAATAGGATTTTTTCACCTGATTTGTCCCAAGCCAGAAGGATGTATTACTTGGCTTTATTTAACATATCGGTCAATTTTTGCGTGATATCAAATGCCGGTGCTGCATGTATAGCAGCCTGGCTGTTCAATACCAGACCAATATTGTCAGCAGCAATTAACTGTTCGAGTACGGTACGGGTTTTTGGTGTCAGGTCCTGCATCACACGCTGCATCACCGCTTGCCTTTCGGCTTGCAGTTTTTTCCCGGCGAGTTCGTAGTCTGCACGCAGGTATTCCACTTTTTTGCGATGCTCAGCCTGCTCTTCCGCAGACCAGGTCATACCGTCTTTTTCGGCCGCTGCCTGTAAATTTTTCATATCTGCAACCAGACCATCGAGCTTTGCCTTCATCGCAGCGTATTCAGGGTCTTTATCCAGTTTGGACAGATTTTGCTTGGCTAATTCGGTACCCAACATAGCCGCCTGAACGTCGAGAATGACAACCTTGCCTTGCGCAAAGCTAACTGCGGACAGGATGGACAACAAGAATGCAGCACAGAGTTTCCGGGTAACACTCACAATTTTTATCCTCTTGTTTATCAACTAAAACACTATTATCAGAAGGTTTGTCCGAGAGAGAATTGGAAGAATTCAGTCCGATCATATTCGTTTTCCTTCAGTGGCCTTGCAATACTGAATGTCATAGGCCCAAAGCCGGAAATCCATGTCAAACCAAAACCAGCGGAGGCGTTGATCTTGGAAAGGTCGACATCATAACAGTTACGCTGACCAACGCCACAGTTTGTATCAAACACATTGCCCGCATCGATAAAAAAGGTCGATTGCAGCATGCGTTGGTCTTTGATGAAGGGCAAGGGGAACAGGATTTCAGCGCCGCCTTCGATCAGGACGTTACCGCCGAAGGCACCGCGGTTGCGGCCGAAATTGTCGGGATC
>CAMLOU010000209.1 GCA_946481735.1 uncultured Cellvibrio sp. | reverse complement strand
CTCCCGGCGCTTCGGGACACTTCCCACATCCATGTGGGTCGTCCATGGGGGCTCATCACCGACATCCATGTCGGTGATGGTCTCGCATACCATCACCTGATTCCTTACGTCACCATCGTGCTGCTTTCTAACTTTTTAAGAGGAAAAAACGCACCTTTAGGATGTTCCTTCATGGCTTCAAATATCGGCGGGTATGTTGTGCAATCAAATTCTACCGCGGCGCTTAAGTTTGTACTCTTTCAGTCTTTCCAACATCTAAGGCGATTTTCTTGAAAACCGATTTAGAAAATCCCCTTGTTTTCGCTTTTGTAAAGGAACACAAATACTGAATATGGCACAGCGGGGATTGGGGTGTAGGGTTTGAGACCATCACCGACAAGGATGTCGGTGATGAGCCCCCACGGATGGGTTCACGGCGTGTCTCAAACCCTACACCCCAATTCCCGCCCTCCCTATAACTCATCTATTAACCTCGCCAAAGTTTTGACTAAAAATCCCCCGCCAATTTATAACTCATTGTAAAAAAAGAACTTTTTATCTTGGCACCACCTTTGCAAACACCCTCTATAACTCAACCCACACGCGCATTTTTTGACGCGGCATCCAAAACAGAGGAGTGGCCCATGGTCCCGGGCGTGCAATCTGCAACCAAGGTCGTATCCCTGCTGCCAGACAACAAAGGCGAACAAGGGCAAGACCTCAAAAAAGCCTTCGAGCTATTCAACCAGATGTCCCAGGAACTGGTTGACTCCTACCAATTGCTCGAAAACCGCGTTGCCGAACTCAACCAGGAACTCAACAGCGTCGCCGACCAGCGCCTGCAAGAACTCGCCGAAAAAGAACAAATCGCCAACCGCCTCGAAAACCTGCTCAATTTCCTCCCTGGTGGCGTTGTGGTGCTCGACTCCACCGGCAGGGTATCCGAATGCAATCCCGCCGCCATCGACCTGTTGGGTGAACCCCTGCAAGGCGAACTGTGGCGTGAAGTCATCGCCCGTAGCTTTGCGCCGCGCCAGGACGATGGGCATGAAGTCTCTACGCGCGACGGCCGCCGCATCAGCATCTCCACGCGCAACCTGGGTGTTGATGGCCAGATTATTCTGCTGACCGACCAAACCGAAACCCGTCGCTTGCAGGGTGAATTAAGTCGTCATGAACGGCTGTCTGCGCTGGGTAAGATGATGTCCGCGTTGGCGCATCAGATTCGCACGCCCTTGTCGGCGGCCATGTTGTACGCCGGGCATTTGTGCAACGGCAAACTGGATGAAGAGCGGCGCCAGCAATTTTCAGAAAAGATTTTTAATCGCCTCAACAACATCGAGCGTCAGGTGCAGGACATGCTGTTGTTCGTGAAAGGCGAATTGCCGCTGAACGATGTGATCAGTGTGTCGGAATTACATCTGGCGCTGGCGGAAGCGATGGAGGTGCCCTTGATGACGTCTGAATCGCACTGCGAATGGATCAATAACTGCCGCGAGCAATATATTCAATGTAACCGCGAAGCGCTGATCGGTGCTTTGCTAAATCTGGTGAATAACGCGATTCAGGCGGTGGACCAAAAAGCGCAGTTGCGTATTGAGTTCAGTTTATACAACGCGCAAACCGATGCGCCGCCGCAATTATTGATTCGCGTACTGGATACCGGGCCGGGCATTCCGCAACATTTGTTGAGTTCTGTCGGTGATTTATTTGTGACCACCAAAGCCCAGGGCACAGGTTTGGGGTTGGCGGTGGTGAATGCGGTGGCGCGTGCGCATCGTGGAAAATTTTATCTGCAATCCAAAGTCGGGCAGGGCACTTGCGCGTCTTTGGTTATGCCCTTGGCTGAATTACATTAATCGGAGATCTCCCCATGGCACTGGCCGCACAACAACAGACTTTTGCTGACGCCATCAAAGTCCTGGTGGTTGAAGATGATAACAACCTGCGCGAGGCGTTATGCGATACCTTACAACTGGCGGATTACGATGTGTTGCTCGCCAGCAGCGGCGAAGAAGCGCTGCAACAATTGGCGCGTGTGGACGACGTGCGCATGATCGTCTCCGACGTCAACATGGGTGGCATGAGTGGCCATGAATTATTGCGCGAAGTAAAACAGCACCATCCGCAAATTCCGATGATGTTGATCACCGCTTACGCGAGCATCAGTGAGTCCGTTGAAGCGATGAAACAGGGCGCGGTGGATTATCTGGTCAAGCCATTTGCACCGCAAACCCTGGTAGAAACCGTAGCGCGCCACGTGGGTGTTGCGCAGTTTGCCGGTGATGAGCCGGTGGCCCAGGCCGCGTCCAGTAAACAATTATTGCTGCTCGCGCAACGCGTCGCACAATCGGATTCCACCGTATTAATCGTGGGCGAATCCGGCACCGGTAAAGAAGTCCTGGCCCGTTATATCCACAATCATTCACCGCGCAGCAAACAACCCTTTATTGCCATTAACTGTGCAGCCATTCCGGAAAATATGCTGGAAGCTATGCTGTTCGGTCACGAGAAAGGCGCTTATACCGGTGCACACAGCAGTGCGCCGGGTAAATTTGAACAAGCCAATGGCGGCACCTTGTTGCTTGATGAAATTTCCGAGATGGATATCGGCTTGCAGGCAAAATTATTACGCGTGTTGCAGGAGCGTGAAGTTGAACGCTTGGGCGGGCGTAAAACCATCAAACTGGATGTGCGCGTTATTGCCACCTCCAACCGCGATATGCGCAGCGAAGTCGCCGCTGGAAAATTCCGCGAAGACTTGTATTACCGCTTGAGTGTTCTGCCATTGCAGTGGGCACCACTGCGGAATCGCGTGGAAGATATTATTCCGCTGGCAGAAAAAATCCTGCACAAACACGCGCAAAAACAAAATCGTGGGCGCGTCAGTTTAGCGGCATCGGCACAGCAGGCGTTATTGGGTTACAGCTGGCCGGGTAATGTGCGCGAGTTGGATAACGTCATGCAGCGTGCCTTGATTTTACAAATCGGCACCGCGATTCAGGCCGAGGACTTGGGATTGGAAAGTACCGGTTTGTATAACACGACCATGAACAATCAAGACAGCCTCAGCAGAACTACGCCCACACCGGATACTTACAGCCAGGATGTTCAATCGTTAAATCCCTTTGCCCGGCAACCGGAGGCAACAGTGCAGCCGATGATGCCAGGCGGTGTGTCAGCCATGAATCATCTTCACGTGAATAATGTTGATCCACAGCATTTGATGTTGATTGATCCCAACCCGCACAAAAGCCCGGCGTTGGGTAATGACCTGAAACGTCACGAGTTTGAAATCATCATGAATGCGTTACGCATGGAGCGCGGTAGCCGAAAAAACACGGCCGAACGTCTCGGCATCAGCGCGCGTACCCTGCGCTACAAAATTGCGCGGCTGCGGGAAGAAGGGTTTGAGATAACGGAATAGAGGGGGGGGAAGGGAAAAGAAAGGCGATGGGCGGTAATGAGTTTAATATTGATAATCATTATTGTTGCTGGTAACCTTCTGTCGCATTAATTTTCCTCCGTTATCCTGCCTGGTTAAGGATTTTCCCCATGTCTTATTCCAAATCTTCTGGTGTATGCCTGTTGCTCTGCGGCACGGCTTTGGCTGTGCCGAGCCTGGCTGATCTCCCGACTGAAGTGATGATTGTTACCTCCAGCCGCGTTGAAAAACCCTTGAGTACCATTCCGAATACCGTGACGGTTATCGGTCAGGTGGAGCTGGAGCAACAGCTGTCGGTACAACACGATTTGTCGACGGTGCTGGGCAATTTGATTCCCGGCTTTTCGCCGAGTCGCCAGAAGATGACCAGCGCCGGGGAGACCCTGCGCGGACGCAAGCCGCTGTACATGATCGACGGCGTACCTCAATCCAATCCCTTGCGCGACGGTGGCCGCGATGGCCACACCATCGACCCGGCGGTGCTGGAGCGGGTTGAAGTCTTGCACGGCGCCAATGCAATTCACGGGCTCGGCGCCTCCGGCGGCATCATCAACCTGATTACCAAAAAGCCGGGCAGCGGGCTGGATCAGAGCATCCGGCTGACCACCGGTTTCCAGACAGAAGATCTGGGAGACAGTGCCGATTACGGCGTGACTTACAGTGTCTCCAACAGCTTTGGGCAATCCGACATACTGGCCAGCCTGAGCTATCGCAGCAACGGCCTGGCCTATGACGCCAACGGCGACATCATCGGCGCCGACAACACCCAAGGCGATACCATGGATTCTGAATCCCTGAACGGCTTTATCAAAGCCGGTTACAACTGGGATGACCAACGTATCGAGCTGATGGTGAATACCTTCGATATCGAAAGTAATAACGAGTGGATTTCCGTCCCGGGTGATGTGTCTGAAGGCATCCCCAGCAGCGCTGTCAAAGGCGATATTGAAGGCGAGGGCGCGCGCAATAACGTGACGGCTATCAGCCTTAATTACACCAATGATGATTTCCTCGGCCACAGCTTGCGCATTCAAGGTTTTCGTCAGGATTTTGAAGCAACCTACGGGGCTGAAGCTATTCCGCTCGCGACTTTTCAAGACCCGGCTTACGGCCCTGACCTGATTGACCAATCGCAAAATAATTCAGAAAAGCTGGGCATGAAAATTACCCTCGCCACAGACGATATTGCAGGGTTACCGGTGAGCCTGGTTTACGGTATGGACTTGCTGGAAGATAAAACCTGGCAAGCCCTGATTCAGACCAATCGCGCCTGGGTGCCGGAGACAAGCTACCTCAACTACGCCCCTTACGCGCAGGCAGAATTCACCGGCATTGAAAACCTGGTGATCACCACCGGCGTGCGCTATGAAAAATCCAAACTGGAAGTTGACGACTTCACCACGCTCGCTTCTTACGGCAGTCAATTTGTTGAAGGCGGCAAACCGGAATTTTCCGAAACCTTGTTCAACCTCGGCAGCACCTATCAATTAACCAATGAATGGCGCGTATTCGGTAACTACGCCGAAGCCTTTTCCATGCCGGATGTGGGCCGTGTATTGCGCGGTATCAATCAACCCAACCAGAGTGTCGACAGCTTTCTGGATTTAACGCCGATCCTGACCGAGAGCAACGAGTTTGGGATTGAATATTCCAGTGTCGATGTGAAAGCGCAATTGAGTTATTACACATCGGAATCCGATTTCGGTGAACGTTTGCAACGCGGCGCGGACGGTGTTTACACCGTGAATCGTGAGAAAACTGAGATTGAGGGCTGGGAATTGAGTACCCAGTGGGCCGTCACTGATCTCGATTTGTTGGGACTGCGCTATGCCCAGGCCGAAGGCCGTTATGATTCGGATGACGACGGTCGCGTGGATTCCGATC
>CAMLOU010000208.1 GCA_946481735.1 uncultured Cellvibrio sp. | reverse complement strand
GAATTCAACATCGCCGCATGCTGGGGCGATGTCTGCACGGCGCCGTGCTGTAATAATAACTGGGTGTGTATATCCTGGCTGATATCCATAAATTAATCCTTTAACAAGTAATACTTTCCGCTATCCCGGCAGTCCTTTTTATGTCGCACGAATGATGAACGAATCCGCGCGAGATTTCAATTCTCAATCAAAGTGATCAGGCATGCGCTTAATATCTTTTTGTGCCATTTTGTTGATGTTGCAAATAATAGTAAATTTTTCTATCTGAAAAAATTTGCCCCGCTTACGCAGGGCAAATAAGAAAAACATTATCAGGTGTGGTTAGGTCACCGGCGTCGATATCGTGCCATTACATATCGGCTGAAACGCGGTGAGCCGATCCATCATGGCTGCACTGCCTAAACCATGGGTGGGAAACAAAATCGGAAACTGACCTTGCTCGTTGTGCAGCGCCATGTAATTTAATATCACCATCTCCACCAGCAAATTCACATTGTTGGCGACGGGGCTGGATGCGGTTTCAACGTCACCGCTGGCACGCATGTAACCAATCTGTTGATGCTGCGCCTGCTCAGCGGCGGTACCACCAATTAATGCCGGCCGACCGGCAGGGTTGTACACCAAAAAGAATGAAGAAGCGGTCTGTTGATCGTCGCCAGTCCAGACGCCTTTGCCGCGCCCTTCTTCTGACATGTCCAACATGCCGTTACTGAAGACCGAGCCATCACTGAACACGTAAATCATCAAGGGCACGCCTTTGCGAGCGGCGTATTCCAGGCAGGCGCCGATGCAACGGCCGGCGCGCAGGTCACGCTGTTCGCCGGTGGAGCGGTCACCGGTATGGTAATCGTATCCACCCATGGTGACGGTACCGGCACCAGCATAACCTTCAACGACGAGTTTCATGACTGAGGCGGTTTTGCGGAATTCGCCGTCGCCATCAAATTCTGCATCCGTGAATATACCGGTAGGTCCAACGATATCCGGATCAGCTTCGGGGTTAATGGCGGAAGGATTACCAAAGCGATCAGCCAGGTCAGCGCTCTTCACGTAACCGCAGCGCATCATTTCTTTCAGGACTTCATCTTTGGTTGCGCCGGTACCCGGGCTGACGTGATTCAGTTTACTGTCGCTTA
Organism: uncultured Cellvibrio sp.; assembly: GCA_946481735.1. The sequence continues at coordinate 4,180 of CAMLOU010000208.1, read as the reverse complement.
ACCGGTAGATGGACTCCATGACCGCAACGGTATCTTCCTGGCTGAGCAAACCAACCAGGTCACCTACGTCAACCAGGCCAGTCACGTCTCGTGGATTGTCCACTTTGGTCGGGCGCACTTCCGGGTTGATCATCATCGCCGGTGCCATGGAGTTACCACCGGAATCGCCAGCACGGGAACCGATCAATGCCAGCAGCGAGCCGTTGGAACCGGCACGGTTGATACCGTACATGGGGTTATGCGGGTTGTTGCCGGTGTCGTTTTCCGAACGCGCCGGAATCACCGCACCATTGGTTGCTGGCGCGGCGGCGACCGCCTTTTCGAGAATGCCACGCAGCATCTGGCTATCAGAATGGAACGCCAGGCCAAGGTCGGTATTGATGAAGTTACCCACCGATGCATTGGGCACCATCTCCGCCGGTAAGCCTTGTTTGCTGTAGCCACTGGCGGTCAGGAAATCCAGTTGACCATTCTGCTTGCCTACCAATACGTTGGAGCCGGCAATGTTGGCACCGCCCGCCAGATCAAAACAAATAAAGGGAATCTTACCGGCACCTTGCGCAGCGATGCCGCAGGCATCACGCGCCGCCGACACATCGGCGGACAGCGCCGCCTCGGCTTTGCGGGGATTGGCAAACAAACTGAACACCGAGCCACCGAGCACCGTACCGAAGCCAGCCTTGAAACCCTGCGCAATCAATTCGCGTCGGGTCACCGGCCGCCGGTGGCTGTTGAGGAGCAACGGCGCATCGGGGTGAAGTGGAGGTCTGCGTTTAGCCATAGTATTTCCTTCGCTACTGTATTTTGTAGTCGTTTAAATAATTGACACATTCTGGACCGGGGAAGCCAGTGCTCCCCCACGCATACTTTGCGGCACTATTGCAGCAGCATCACTGCACCACCGAAGGCCGCCGCACAGGTGGCCATGGCAGTCTGGGTAGTGCCGGTTCCACCATTAACCAAACGGGTAATCAACTGGTCCAGTTCCAGACGCAGCTCATCAGGGTCCGCCTGCACATCCAGCTTGCTACCTTCAATTTCATGGGCCAGCAATTTTTCCAGCAAGGGCTCAATAATCTGGTCGCGACCGGTCGAGCTGAACGCCGTGCCGGCGCCCGCGCCGAAGTTAAAGCCGGGGAAGAAACTGCCACGACGGCCGGTATCACTGATCAGGGCGTTACAGTAAGACACCACCAACTGCGTCACCCCCATCTGGTGAGCAGCCAGGAAGCCTTCCATATTCGGCTGGGTGGGCAATTGCTGCTGCACATTGGTATAGGTTTCTGCCACCGCCGCGTTGGTGGAGGGAACAGTGGTCAGGGTAGACAGGGTCGCGTTGATCTCCGCAAAGGTACGCAGCCCAATCAGCGCCTGGCCTTCCACGTCCGCCGGTGCTGCCGGTGTGGGAACGGTCGGTTCGGGCCGTTCGTAGCTGTGAGTGCCGATGCGATCAAAGGTCAGGAAGAACTCATCCAGCTCCGGGCCACGTTTGGCTTCAATGACCGTACCCAGAGTCGACAGCACTTGCCGCCCTTCAACCATCTGATCCTGACGCAATTCTGTATTCAGGTTGGCAAACACTTGCCCCACCATCGCCTCGGCGCCATTGATGCCGATGCGTATGCCTTCAACATCGACGCCACCGGTCATCTGCGCTGTTGTGCCGGTTTCCGGATCGGCCAGGATGGTGAAGAAGGGTTGGCTGAACAGGTAGCCATAGTCATCAAACTGCTGCACCTCAAACACGATAAAGCTGAGCGGCACATTGATCAGTTCAGACACATTAAATAGCAGCAGGTAGCGCGCGCCTACGCCGACTTCAAAGTTCTTCAGGATATCTTCCGGCGCCATGGCGCGGTTGTGGATCCCGAGAAAACGCATGCTGCCCAGCCAGACGCGGTTGTTGGAGACTTCGTTACCTACCACCAGCGCAAAACTATCGTTCCAGTCTTCCAGCAAGGCGCCCGGTGTCGGGTCTTCATCACCGGTGAATTCACCATTGACGTAAATACGGCGGCCATTGATTGGGTCAAAGGTGGCTACCACATGTTGCAAGGTGGCTTGCAGACGCTCGTCGTTGTCGTCGGTGGCCAGCTCGGGGAGGCCGTCGGCATCGCTCTGGTTGGTACGATTCATAAAACTGTAATTGGCGTTGTATTGCCCCAGCGTGAAGTTGCGCTCGGTGGCACTGCCGGAGAGGCTGACAATCCGCGCCGGGTTGTTGTCGTTCTCGCCTTGGGCAGCGTTGTCCGGAATTACCCAGGCTTCGATACTGTACTCACCGGTGACCCGGATCTGGTTGTAGATCTTACGGCTCTCGCCCACGGAGGCCTGGGCCTTGCCGTTACTGTCGATGCGAATACCCCAGGCGCTACTCCAGCCCACATTGCCCGACAAGATAAGGTTGGTCGCAGGCTCCACACCACTGGTGTCGTAGGCGATGGACCCGGTGCCGGTCTTGAATTCGTACTTGGCGATCAGGTCGGTATCAATGCGACCGCCGCTGCTGACCACAAAGGCATCTCCCAGACCCACCGCCTTGCTCATGATCAGGTTTTCATCCACCACAGTGGGTTCGATGGTGTCGGCAAATGCCTGGATGGCGTTGCGCATGGCAGTGGCGCTGGCAGCGCAGTCGTTATCCCAGCAGTTGTGGAAGTCGATACCCAGGCGCTGCACGAAGCGCGAAGCACCGGGGTTGTCGAGCCGCATCCGGGCCTTGGAGGCCTCGTAGGCAACATTGACGTCGGTACTGCTGAAGTAGGGTTGTTGACGGGTTAAAGCACCCTCGGCGTGGCAACTGCCGCAGTATTCGGTCAACAAGGGATAAACCGTGGTAGCGAACGCACCCGGCGAATCAGGGAAACTCTTACTGTCACTGACATCCCGCTCTTCCGGCGGTGTCAGCACCACGGAGTTGGCCTCCGTACCGGTATTTTCTGCCCAGGCGGCAATCCAGGTGGTGATGATATCGCCACACACGACCGGATCAGCAGCCCAGCAGTTGTGACCGCCCAGCACCCGGGTCACCAACCGCGAATTCGAGGGATTCCCCAAATCCACCAGCCCGTTATCAATCACGGCTGCATAGGCGAGGTTAATGTCGTCACCCCGGGCAAAGGTCGGTTGCTGTCCGCCATTGTCATTGTGGCAACTGCCGCAGCGATTTTCCGGCGCGATCTTGACCCATAGTTCGGTCTGGAACTTGAGCACATCGGCCGTCGCAGCAGGGTTGCTGCCTTTATAGGAGAAGTTGTCATCATCGACACCACCATTGGGCGGCGGATTCGGCGGTGTTGTCTCAGCCCCGCTGCTCGAACCACCACAGCCCGCCAGTGCCAGCAAGGTGGTTAACAGCAGCGAGAGCACAAGCAGCCCTGGGCGGTAGTGACCGCGAGAGTGGAAATATGGTTGGCTCAGTGTGTCCACGGTAGTTACCTGATGTTTTTGATCTTAGGCCGATGCGCAACAGCACCGGCATTCCCCAAGTAGCGGCTCTGGATCAGGGCCCTTTGCAATAATCAGCAGTTTCAATAAATACCTGTTTCAGGTTGTAGCCGCTGGAGGCAAAGCTATCCGTGATTGCGTCCAGCTCCGCGCGGTCAGCGGCATCGGCAGGCCGGCGCAGGCAGACATTGCGAAATACTTTCTCCACCTGGCAGTGGGCGAATGCATGGCTGTGGGCCAGCTCCATCCCCATGGTTTTTGCCCCGTTGCCGGCGCCCGGCAGGCTTGTATCCCAGCCCAGCGCGGCGTTCTGGCCTTTACGCCAGTAGTTTTGCCACTGGTCATCCGGGGTAACGAAGCCGTAACGGAAGGTTGAGGAATTGATGCGGTATTTCTTTTCCACCCGGCTGTTGGTATCCGGGTCAATATCCGCTTCGGTGTTGTAATGGATGCTGCCATTGATGCCTTCAGGGTCGGCATCAACATCAAACTCATAGTCGTAGTACGCAAAGGCCTGGGCCATAGGGTCCATGCCGTTGTGGCAACCAATGCAGTTGTTCAGGAAGACGCGGCTGTCACCGCCGGGGCTGCGGCTTACATCCTGGCGAATACGGTCCGGCACCAGCGAGGTGTCATGCACCTGTTCCAGGTCGCGGCAAAGGTGGTTCAACAGGGTGAAACGGAACATGGCGCGGTTGGTGCCCGCAATAAAGAAGGCTTTGGCCGCTGCGCG
>CAMLOU010000207.1 GCA_946481735.1 uncultured Cellvibrio sp. | reverse complement strand
TTCCGGTGGAATTTCACCTGTATCAAAACGGCGGGCATGGATTTGGTTTGGGCAATCCTGATCGCACCAGCAATAAATGGTTTGATGCGTTTATGCATTGGCTCGATGTTAATGGCTTTCTCAAATCTTAAGTAAGCTCTGCTGCCGGATACGTAATGTTCGGCAGCAGACCGATAAGGGATATGGCCTCTCGTTACATTGTTGCGACACGACTTTATCGCGCAATGACAGGAGAAAGCTATGCAGCCGGATTCCAATGGCATGTCCCGTTCCCTCTGGCTGGCCACCGAATCGGCGCCACAATTTCCTGCGCTAACGAGCGATACGACGGCTGATGTTTGTGTCATCGGTGCTGGCATCGGCGGACTTACCACGGCTTATCTTTTAGCGTGTGCCGGAAAAAGCGTTGTCGTGATCGATGCAATCGGAATTGGCGCAGGCGAAACAGGTCGCACCACGGCGCACTTTTTCCCGCCTGACGAGTGGTATGCCAGCCTTGAGGATTCATTTGGTACCGAGCAGGCGGCGCAAATTTCCAGTAGCTACAAAGCAGCCATTGATCTGGTGGAGTCGATCATCGCGCGTGAAGCGATTGATTGCCACTTTGAGCGGCTCCCTGGTTATCTGTTTTCGCTGGCTAAGGACGGGCATGAGGAAATCGAAAACGAATTTCAGGCGGCGCAGCGTGCCGGCGCTGAGTCGGCAAAATTGGATTGTGTTCCGGGGTTGAGTTTCGACACGGGCACCTGCGTCGAATTTCAGCGTCTCGCCCAATTTCATCCGATGAAATATTTGAGCGGGCTCGCTAAAGCTATCGTCAAACGTGGCGGGAAAATTTTTTGTGGTACGCGCGCGTCAGCAATAACTCACAACGACGACGGACATGTAATTAACACTCAGGGCGGCAATATTTCATCTGCCGCCGTCGTGGTGGCAACCAACACACCCTTCAATAAAGAAACCATGCTCACGCACACCAAGCAGGCACCCTATCAGACCTATGTGATTGGGGTACGTGTGCCGAAGGGCAGTGTGCCGCGTGTGCTGCTCTGGGATACCGGCGATCCTTATTATTATGTCCGCCTTGCTGAAGATGACCAGCAGCCGGATTACGATATTCTCGTCGTTGGTGGAGCAGATCATAAAACCGGCCATGATAAACACCCGCAACATCGTTATGACGAACTCGAACGATGGGTGCGCGAGCGTTTTCCCATGGCGCTCTCAGTGGATTATCGCTGGTCCGGGGAAGTCATGGAGCCGGCAGACGGCTTGGCCTATCTCGGTCGCAATCCGCTGGGCGACAAAAATACTTACATCATCACCGGCGATTCCGGAAACGGCATGACCCACTGCACCATTGGTGCGATGATCATCTCGGATCTGATTTGCGGGCGCGAAAACAAGTGGGAGGCGCTTTACAGTCCGAAGCGGAAAATCACCCATGGTCTCGCCGAATTTTTCAGTGAACAGGCCGACGTGGCGATGAAATACAGTGAATGGTTAAGAGCCGGTGAAGTGAAATCCGTTGAGGACATCCGGCGCGGCGAAGGTGCTATCGTGCGTGAAGGTATTCATAAACTGGCGGTGTATCGCGATGAACAGGGAAGCCTTCACTCGCTTTCCGCTAAATGCACACATATGGGGTGCGTCGTGCATTTTAATGCGGCTGAACGCTCGTGGGATTGCCCATGCCACGGCTCCCGTTTTAGCACCAGCGGTGATGTGTTACATGGCCCGGCCACTTCGCCCTTAAGTAAAGCAGGCAAGTAGATGTGTCGGAAAAGATCCTCACAATAAAGCGAAGGTGACGATACCTCAGGCTTCTGCGAACAACCCATCGGGCAAACCCACCCGCGTTCGCATGATTAATTCCCTTAGTAATTTTTCTCGCACCAGGGTGGGCCACAGCCTTGCGAAGGTGAAGGCGGTGTTCCGTCCCTGCCGATGAGCCAGCAGCTTGGCGATTAATCTCGCAGCCCGCACCGGCTGCGCAAGATCTTCACGTGCTCGCCGTTGATAGACCGTTGAGTCGCCACCTGTGCTATGAATCTGCGCGGCGAGTGTTGCGGTATGCAGGGCAATAGCGATGCCGTCGCCAGCAAACGACGGAATGACGGCGGCCTGATCACCCAGCCGAAATAAATCTGGCACCGCATCAGCAGGTGAAGCGATAAAGCCATAAGGGATGCCGGCCACCGCCAGGGGCTCGTGCCACAGCGGCGTTAAATCGGCGAGACGTAAGTGCAGGTGAGATGATGTGTGGGTGAGCCAACGGAGGACTTCAGGCCAGTTACCACCGCAGGTTTTATAAATCTCCTGCCGGATCAAAAAGCACAGGTTCACGACGCCATTTTCAATCGGCTCAAGGCCTGCGTAACCGCCATCGAACAGGTGAATCTCAACGGCCTCCTGCCAGTGATGCAGGTTGCCGGGGCGAAGATGCATCTTAAGGCCGATAAAATGGCTCCCGGTAACTTGCGCGTTGTCTTCCGTTTCTTTTGGCAGTGGCCGCTGCCAATCGCGCAATTCGTGTTTGCCATTGGCAAGGAAGACGGTCTTTGCTGACCGCACTGCTCGCTGACTTACCGGAGCGGAATTTTTTTGAATTATTAGTTCCCATCCGTTGCCAGGGCGCGACAATTGTCGAACAGCGGTACCGAGTTCCACGCTCGCACCCGCAAGCTCCGCTCGCGTAAGCAATGCGGAATCCAGGGTGCGGCGAGACAGACTCCAGGCAGTGAAAGGCAAAGCAAAATGTAATTCCTGTTCGCCGTTATAAAACCGCGCGCGGCGAATCGGTTGTGCGCCTAATTTGGGTAAATCCAGCCCCAGATTCTTGAGATGATGCGCTGCTTCGTAGCTGATAAATTCACCGCACACTTTGTGGTGCGGACCTGCTTGCCGTTCCAGAAGGCGCACCGGTATGCCGCGTCGGGCCAAATGAATGGCCGCTGCCGCGCCCGCTGGCCCACCGCCGATAATAATCGTCTCGTCGCGCATCATGTTGCTGCCGTGTATTCGGCGAATGTTTTATCGCAGGACACACACAGCCGGAACGGAAAAAACCATTGAATGCTTACTCGCCCTGCAACTCCTGCTTCGTGTAGCAGATGTTGCCAGTCCGTGCGGGTAAACGCACGGGCGACTGACACGGCAGCATCGTTGCGAATTAATCGGTTGCGGCTGAATAATGCCGTAGCGGTTTTGATGAAATAGTAGGGAAGTGGATGGCGGTGCAGGTCGTTGATAAACCAGCCCTTGTGTGCACGGCGATCCATCCAGCATAGAAACTCAACGATCTGCGCGTTAGTCAGGTGATGGGTGAAGAGCGAAGAAATAACAAGATCGACAGGCCGCTCCGGCTCAAACGAAAAAATGTTGGCTGTCTCATAAGTAATTGCGGGAACCTTGGGCCAAAACTCGGCGGATTTTTTTGACCAGGGATTCAGGTCCACACCCACCAGCTGATTATATTTTCCCTCAATTACACGAGCAGGCCATTGCCGGGTGATCTGCCGCAACATGTCTCCACCACCCGTGGCGGCGTCGAGGATATACAACGATTCGTTGCGCTTAAACCAGGGGCTAAGCCATTGCAGCGTGGGGCGGTAGGCCAGGGTTAACTGGTTGATCCGTTCCAGGCCAATAAGGCAATCATGAAATTCCTCGAACGAAATGTTTTCGTCGTCCATCAATTCAGTTTCATCGCTGCGTTGACTGAAATTGCGCATGGCTCACTGTTATTCCTGCAGCGCAAAGCGCATGCTTTCCACCGTTAACCCAGGGCCGAATGCCATGGCCAGCCCCTGTCCGGCGCGCTTTGATTTTTCCAACATGGCCTGCAGTACAAACATGATGGTTGCCGACGACATATTGCCGAATTTTCTCAACACCTCGCGGGAAACGCTCAGTTGTTGTTCCTCCAGTTTTGCACCGGTTTTTACGGCATCCAGCACCGTGCGACCGCCGGGGTGAATAGCCCAGTATTCGATGTCGTCGCGTGTGCATGTATGTAACAGCGTGTTCATTACCGCAGGGAGATGGCTGGCGATGGCGCCAGGTACTCGCCCTGACAAATACATATCGAAACCATCGTCGCCAATTCGCCAGGTAATCAAGTCTTCCGTCTGCGGAAGTACCACGGCCTCAAAACCCTGTACTTCAATTCCCGTTGGTTGCGCCGACACAATACTTGCGGCGCAACCATCAGAAAAAATCGCGAAGGATAAAATTTCTTCAAGCGTGCCGCCGGGTTTTAGGTGCAGTGTGCAAAGTTCAAGATTTAATACCATCACTTTTGCGCGAGGTTCGGACCGGACAATGTGTCGCGCCAACTTGAGTGCGTTGATGGCAGCATAACAACCCATAAACCCCACCGTGGTGCGTTCAATGCCGTCGCGCAATCCGTAATGGCGAATCAACTGGTGATCCAGCCCCGGTGCATAAAATCCTGTGCAGGTGGCAGTGATCAGGTGCGTGGTATCAGTGAGATCAAGTTGATCCAGCGTCCGCTTCGCGAGGATAAACGCATGGCGTTCGTAAAATGCCATACGCGTTTGTGTGCCGGGAAAAGCATTATGGTGATAAAAGCCTTCCACATCCAACTTATCGTTGTCAGCGTGAGGGGCAAGAAATGAATACCGGTGTTCGATTTGCGATCTTTCCGCCATCCGCTGAAAAATCTTGAGCGAGCGTTCATCCGATAGCAGCCGCGGGCAATAGTCGATGAACTTGTCATGTACATCAAAATCCGGCACGGCGGTGGCGATGCTGTTGATATAGGCAGAATGCATTTTCCTGGGTTCCTTACGACACAAGGCATAAGGTTTGGATGATGAGCCAGGAAATAGTTTCACAGGATTCGCGAGCTTCTGCCGCTTCTGTATCCTTGGGCTCATATCGGCCAGTCACGGCATTGAGCCCGCTGACTGGCGCATATGAGCGAGATGATTATGGCGAAAATCGCAGGCCTCAGCGAGGCGCTGCATCCCAGACACGGCCAGAGGCAGTACCGTCGTTCGCCGGGTTGAAAACTTCAACGGCCATGACCTGGTAGGTGGGATCATCACTCGCATTAAAGTTGTTCATGTCGGGAATAATCCAACCGGTATCAGCCCAGGCTTTCACGTGATCAGCAAAGATAATTTTATGGTCTTCACCCAGTGGCCGCTGCTCGGTGGGTTTGCTCCAGTATTGATAGAAAGTGGACGGGCCATTTATGGAAGGTTTCTCTTCGCGTATTGAGCGGTAAGTGGAATATTCTACGCCGTCACTGATAAACGTTTTTCCATAGGTGCCATCTTTGCTCGGGTCGTAGGTCC
>CAMLOU010000206.1 GCA_946481735.1 uncultured Cellvibrio sp. | reverse complement strand
GCGCAACCCAATTTTCGCGACAACATCAAACGCACTCCAACGGGCATAACCGATCAAACCGGCAAACCGGGATGGGCTATCGAGTGGGCCGACAACGGCGTACTCAGCTGGAACGCGCCGGGCAATATCTACGCCCAGCGCGGCACGCTTTCGTTTTTCTGGCGCTCGCGCTATCCGGTTACCGAAGCGCCCTTTGTGATCTTTCGCGTTGGTTACGCTGACCACAGCAGTTGGGATATGGCCTGGTTGCGGCTTGATTGGAATGGCGACGGCTTCGATGCATTTGTTACCGATGCCAATCTCGCGCGTACCCGAGTTTCCTATCGAATACCTGAAACACCTGCGCCGGATCAATGGCTGCATCTTGCCGTTGCCTGGGATGAAACTCGTGGTGTGGTGTTGTATGTCAATGGTCGTGAAGCAGCGCGAAAAGAAATGACTGCGCGGTTTGGCAGTGCTGATTTTGATAGTGGCCTTGATCAGTTCGGCTTGGCGGGACGTGTGCTGTCACCGCATCAGGTGCAAAGTCGTTACAACTTTCTGCGCGGCAGTGATATCGCGGAGTTGCGTATTTATGATCGCATGTTGGATGCGGCAGGTGTCGGCGAGCTTGCACACAACCGCGAAGCGCATACAGCGGAATCTTTTGCTACGCGGGACGCCTGGCTATTTCGTCACGGTTGGGAAGGGCGCACGCCACCGCCACTGTTGCAATCGCCGACTACCAGTATTCGCAAGGTAGAGTTTGCGGATACGCGCGATATCAAGCAGTGGATGTGGAAGGGTACCGACGGCATTGCTGAAACCACCTGGCCCGGCGTGTATAACCGTTCACGTTTACCGGGGCGCGATGATTATTTTCAGTTGCCGGATTGGAATACCTATGTTGAAGGCGGCGAGAATTTTGATTTGACCTTGCCAGCGGAAGCCGTTAATCGAATTGAAATTCGCGGCGCGGCTTTTGGTGAATTGCAATATCGTGGCACCAACAAAGAACATTTTAAGCGCCTAGTAAAAAGACCTGAAGGTGCAGTGCGCAGTGTATACAACATCAAGGACGTTAAGGGTGGTGAGTTACGGTTTAGTAACAGCGAACAGGAAACGCCGATCCAGGAAATCTGGGCTTATCATGTCAGTGATAAACCGGAGCCGGAAGGATCGGTAAAACTGCATTACACCATTCGTGCGGAGGTCGCGCCGGATTTTGATAATCTTGCCGAGCTACGCGATTTTATCGCTGGTCGCTTTCCCGCCGATGAACGCGAGACGGTAACTGCCGTGCCACGCGGTGCATCGGTGCGCACCCGTGCTACATCCAGTGCAAAAAAATCCCAGCCCCTCGTGCATGTGCTGATTCCATCCAGCGTCGGTCATCCACCCGCAGGCAAAGCGGTAACGCGCAGCTGGGCGTACGGTTGGGAAAATATGTACGACGGCCTGGATGGCATCGCCATTGATTTGCCAGCCCTGACGCTCAAGCCGACCCACAAGGGCGTTATCCCACTCAACATTCGCGTTAAAGATCCTCTGTGGCCGGCGCGCGATCTTATCGATGTGTCGGTGTCCGTCAAACCAAATCAGGCGCGCACGCTCTGGCTGGATGTGCGCGACCGCATCCTTACCGACGACAGCTTTTATCTCACCATTGCATCGGCTTCACCGGAATTTAACAGTGCATCGCTGGACGGTGCAGAAGTGCGCCTGGTTTTTAAACCACGCGCGCAAGCATTGGCAGAACATACTACGGATCGCTTTAATCAAGTGCGCGACAACTGGGGTTTTTTGGTGGAGGAACACACCACCTCGCAACGTCAAGATTTGTATCGGCGCGCTCACCGCGACATCAGTGATTTATTGCGCGTCGCGCCGGATCATCAACTGGGTCGGCAGTATTGGCATTACATGAGTTACCGCAGCCAGGGCGAGATTCCCTTCGAGCAACCCCGGGCGCCGAAAGATGTTCCACTCTGGGCTTTTCGCCAATTGGAAGAATTAAAATTGATCCGCCATCACATTAACTGGTGGATCGATGAACGGCAGGCACCCTTTGGGGACTTTGGTGGCGGCATTTCCGATGATTCGGATATGGTTCAACAATGGCCGGGCCTGGCGTTGATGGGTGTCGATCCGGAGAAGATAAATGCCTCCATCACCGCCCTTGCCGATGCCGCATACAAGAATGGCATGTTCACTAATGGCCTGAGCACCATCGAAACTGATGAGCTGCACGTTTATGAAGAAGGTATCAACACCAACAGCGCGCTCTTGTTATTGAATTGGGGCGATCCACTGGCAACGGAGCGCCTGATGGAAACCGTCAACGCGCTCTATGACATCAATACCGTGAATCCACAGGGTAATCGGTTGTTCTCCAGCAATTGGTTCAGCGGCAAAAAAATTTACCGCGATGACAACTGGGAATGGCAAAAACCTTATTCGTTTCCGATTCTGCACCCCGCCATCATGCTCGGCGAATTTAACGCAGGGCCACGCAGTCGCCAGTTAATTACCGAAACGGCGGACGGTTATATGGCTTATGCCTACACCGCCGACGACGGCCAGTGGGTACTGCCCAACGAAATTCATTGGCGCACCGGTGCAACGCGCGGCGGCGAGATGATGCGCGGTTCCGGTTCCGGTGATGTGCCAACGGTGTTCTGGACGGCTTGGCATTGGACCGGCGATGAAAAATATTTACAGGTGCTGGACTACCGCCGAGCGCGCGGCGGCATCAGCGCCCTGTCGCGCCTGAACGATAATTTTATCGATGCCTTGGACAAACGCGAAACCTGGGGAAAAGCCCTCACCGAAAGCGCAGGACCGCAGCGCGATTTTGAAAATTTTGTCGCTTGGGAAACCACTGGCGATAAAACCTACCTCGAACAACTCTATGCCGACGCGATTCGGCAAAAATCCCAGTCCATGTATTTCAATACGGAAGGCCACTGGTGGAGTGATCGGGTGGAAGCGCGGCACGACCTGTTGCAACGTGCGCGCCTCGGTGGCGTCGCGCTCAGCCGCAACAAAACCTATCCTGGCCATCGCGTCAGCTGGCGCTTCGCCGATCCGGAAGGTGCTGTGCAGGTGGCACTGTTGATGCCCCGCGCGCAACCTGATCAGTTCAAAGTGATTGCCTACAACACCAGCAACAAACCCCAGGCCGCCAGCATGACCGGCTGGAATATCGCAGCGGGCGAATGGCAATTAAGCACCGGCGTCGATACCACGGGTGATGACAAAGCCGATATAAAACGCGAGCAACGCCGTGTGCATTTTGAAAAAACCCAAACACTCGATTTCACCTTTCCACCCAAAACCACATTGATTATTGATATGCAATTGCGCGAGGAAACAGCGCCGGTAGAACAGCGCCCTGACCTCGGCATAGGTCGTGGCGACGTCACGCTGAAGGGCAACCAACTCACCGTTACCGTTCACAGCCTGGGCCATGAAGACACATCAACAGGTGTGTTGCTGTTGGAGGATCATGAGGGCAGGGAAATCCAGCGAATCACCATTCCACCACTTGCCGCGCCAACCGATTTATTACCCAAAACGGTGCAGCTACAAATGAAACTGCCACGCGGATTTAATGCAAAAGCGGCGCGAGTACGTGTAGCGCTCGCGAACGGCGCCGCGGAGATCACGCAAACGAATAATCAACTGGATTCCAGCCATTGGAATATCCATCGGTAATAAACAGGATGATGTATGTTTGAAATTCACAAAAAAGTTTTCTCTGTCGCCACATTGTGTGCGGGAATAGTTCTAGGGCTCGCTGGCTGCGCGCAGCAACCGGTAAATCATTCATCCGCCTGGGTGGCAGACCTGGGCAATGGCGAATACCAGAACCCCATCCTGCACGCCGATTATTCCGATCCGGATGTGATCCGTGTCGGCGATACCTACTACATGACCGCCTCCAGTTTTAACAGCGCGCCGGGCTTGCCCTTGTTGACCTCCAAAGACATGGTCAATTGGGAATTGGTTGGCCACGCTTTTCAACAGCAAGTGCCGCTGGACGTGCATTCGCGCCCACAACACGGCGGTGGCGTCTGGGCGCCGACGCTGCGTTACCACGATAATAAATTCTGGATTTTTTACGGCGATCCTGATGTGGGGATCTACATGTACCAGGCGGAAAATTTTTCCGGCCCCTGGAGTGAACCGCATTTATTGCTCACCGGCAAAGGCCTGATTGATCCGACGCCCTTATGGGATGAAGACGGCAACGCCTACTTATTACATGCCTGGGCTGCCAGCCGTGCGGGCATCAGCAATAAATTAACCCTGCGCCGCATGTCGCCCGACGCACGTCGCATTCTCGATGACGAAGCGCAGGTGGTGGTGAATGGCGATCTACTGCCTGAACACCGCGCTCTGGAAGGCCCGAAGTTTTATAAACGCAACGGCTACTACTACATCTTCGCTCCCGCAGGCGGCGTCGCCCCGGGTTGGCAAAGTGTATTCCGTGCAAAGAATATTTACGGACCCTATGAAGATCGCATTGTGCTTGAACAAGGCAACACACCCGTGAACGGCCCGCACCAGGGTGCCTGGGTGCAAACACCGGCAGGTGATGATTGGTTTTTTCATTTTCAGGACAAAGGCGTTTACGGTCGCATCGTGCATCTGCAACCCATGCGTTGGGAAAACGATTGGCCGGTGATGGGCCAAAACATTAACGCACAGGGCGTCGGCGAACCTGTTTCACGTTATCGCAAACCGGTGCAAGGTTATCCTATCAAGGTGCCTGCAACCAGCGATTCATTCGATAACGACAAACTCGGTTTGCAATGGCAGTGGAATGCTAACTGGAAACCGGAATGGTATTCACTGTCCGCCCGTCCCGGCCACTTACGCTTGTACAGCCAGTTCGATGACGTCTCCACCCGCCAAAAAAGCTTGTGGCCCACTGCATCGCTTTTATTGCAAAAATTTCCCGCACCAGAATTTTCCGTGACCACCCGCGTGACCCTGAATGGCTTGGCAACCGGCGACCGCGCGGGTTTGCTGGTTTACGGGTATCACTATGGCTGGATCGGTTTGCGCAAGGAGGGCGATAAAACGCAACTGGTTTATGCGACCTGTTATGACGCGATGAGTGATCGCGCTGAACGCATTCGCTTTCGTGAGGATGTGAATACGGATTCGGTGTATTTGCGTGTGGAGATGCGGGAGGAGGGAAAGGCGGAGTTTTCATTTAGTGTTGATGGGAAGCATTACCGGACTGTAAGTGGATTATTTCGCGCGGATCGCGGGCGTTGGGTTGGTGGGAAGATTGGGTTGTTCAGTTCCAGTGATGTGGGTAATGATCCAGAGCGTTATGG
>CAMLOU010000205.1 GCA_946481735.1 uncultured Cellvibrio sp. | reverse complement strand
GGAGTTGTTGCAGTGGACGGGGATGGATCGGTATTTTGTGATTCAGGGGGCGACGCTGGAGGAAAAAGTGAAGTCTTAGTTCTTCAATATATTCGCGAAGGTTCACGCTCATACGATGCGAGTTTGGCGTTAGGGCTTTTGTTTCGAAACCCTCAAGTCAGGGACGACTTGAGGGAGCTACAGGGATGTATTCATGCGTTTTCGAAACAAAAGCCCTAATGACAAACGGATTTCGAAGCACCGCCACGACAAGCTGCAAAGTCTACGAACCTTGCAAATAATCAGTAATAAGCCTTTCAAATAACCGTCTTCAATACCTCAACCAACCGCTCCATTTCCTCATCCGTCCCGATCGTAATCCGCAAAAATTTATCAATCCGTGGTGCATTAAAGTAGCGCACCAGGATTTTGTGCTCGCGTAATGTGGCTGCCAGGTCCGCGGCATCGCCTTTCGGTTGGGCCAATACAAAATTGGCTTGGGATGGCAGTACGGTGAAGCCGAGTTCCTGTAATTGCCGGGTTGTCCATTCGCGGGTGGCGATGACTTTGTCGCGGCAGGAGCGGAAGTAGGTTTCATCTTCAAACGCGACCACGGCGGCGGCTTCGGCGAGGCGGTCGAGGGGGTAGGAGTTGAAGGAGTTTTTGACGCGGTCCAGGCCTTCGATCAATTGTTTGTCGCCGATGGCGAAGCCTACGCGCATGCCGGCGAGGGCGCGGGATTTGGAGAGGGTTTGTACGACTAACAGGTTGGGGTAGCGGTTCACCAGAGAGGCAGCGGTTTCGCCGCCGAAGTCGATGTAGGCTTCATCGACCAGCACCACGGTTTGGGTATTGCGTTGCAGTAACGTTTCTATGTCCGCGAGCGGTTTGCCGATGGCAGTGGGGGCATTGGGGTTGGGGAAGATGATGCCGCCGTTGTCCGCCGGGTAGTCGGCGAAGTCGATGGTGAAGTCGTCGCGCAATGGAATTTTTTGGGCCGCGATGCCGAATAACTGACAATAGACTTTGTAGAAGCTGTAGGTGATGTCGGGGAAGAGCAAGGGTTTAGGCTGCTGGAAAAATGCCATAAAAGACAATGCCAGCACTTCATCGGAGCCGTTGCCCACGAACACATTCTCCGGTGTTACGCCGTAGTAATCTGCCAGGGTCTGTTTGAGTTTGCGGGAGTTTGGGTCGGGATACAACCGCAAACGCGCAATGGCGGCTTCATCCAATACCGCGTGCACCCGTGGCGAGGGTGGATAGGGACTTTCATTGGTATTGAGTTTGATCAAGCCATCAATCTGCGGCTGCTCACCGGGCACATAAGGTTCCAGTTGGCGCACCACCTCACTCCAGAACTGCGACATAGTCAGACAAAGCTCCTGCATTAGGATAAAACGAGGCGCAGAGTATACCTGATCGCTTCCCTTATCGTCTGAGCAGCCTTTTAAACTGGGCGGTTTATGAAACACCTCGCATCCCGTCATCCCTGATAGAAAAGTATCTGACCTTCATAGAAAAGTGTCTGGCACGACCGACTCGCTCAGGCAGACTTACCTGAAGCGCCAGAATAGGCGCGGGCTTTTTCCCCTGACGACAATTCGCTTTTACCTGCCGCTTTCACTGCTGCCGCGCAACAGGCTGCATAACATCCGCACAACACTGAGGGTCATAACAATGCATTTCAGGTTCACGCCAATGACTGTGGTAAAAACATTAACACTCGGCGCCGGTGCGCTACTGGCTGCGCTGTCGCTGAGCGCCCAGGCCGTCGTGTTCCAGGCCGAGAGCTATACCTATTTCTACGATACGACGCCAGGCAATACGGGCGGTGCTTACCGTAGCGATGATGTCGATATCGAAAATGCCCAGGATACCAACGGGGGTTACAACGTCGGCTGGATCGAAACCGGGGAATGGCTGGCGTATACCAATCTCACTATTCCGACCACCGGCAGCTACATCGTCAAGTTGCGCGTGGCCAGCCCGTCCGGCGCAACCGCCTCGGTGGATTTGAACGCGGGCGCCATTCAACTGGGAACCTTCCAGATCGGCGCTACCGGCGGATGGCAAAACTGGACCACCGTATCCAAAACCGTAACCATCGATGCCGGCACCTATAACCTCGGGGTGTTTGCCCAAACAGCCGGCTGGAATTTCAACTGGATCGAGATCACCCCGGCCGGCGGCACCAACAATCCTGACTGCGGCAGCACCTGGTACCGCGCCAACCTGACTCACTACGAATCCTATCCCGATCCCGGCAGTGATGAATGCATCCTCTACAACGGCTGCACCTGGGCCGGGCAGTTCTATGGCTTGAATGGCGTGCAACCGGAGTCCTGGGTGATGGCAAATAATATTGCGGCGGTGCACCTGAAGGATTGGAGCTGGATGGGTATGAAGACAATTAATCTGCGTCAGGGCAGCCGTCGGATTACCGCCAAAGTGTATGACGGTTGTTCGGATTCTGATTGTAATGGTTGCTGTACCGCTAATCTTGCGGGTGATGGTTATTTGATTGATCTGGAAAAGTACACGATGCAGCGTTTTGGTTCGGGTAGTGGCATTGTGGAGTTCCAGGTTTGTAATTAGTGTTTATCTGTAGTCACCACTGATCCACGCACAATGCGAGTTTGGCGTTAGGCCTGTTGTTTCGAAACCTTCAAGTCAGGGACGACTTGAAGGAGCTACAGGGATGTATTCATGCGTTTTCGAAACAACAGGCCTAATGACAAACGGATTACGGAGTGCTCTCAATGAAATTCCAAATGCCAAAGCTTCAAACTCCAGAATTCTTTTCAGCCTCAGCCTATTAGTCCCCTCTCTCAACACCTGTTAAACCACAAAGGTGAGCGTATAATCGGCCCACTTTTTCGTGCCCATCTGCGCCCACTACATAACAATTCAGGAGTCACCATGTTTGAATCCCTGCCTTTGCTGCCCGCCGATCCTATCCTTGGTCTGAGTGCCGCGTTTCAGCAAGATACCAACCCGAACAAAGTCGATCTGGGCGTGGGGGTGTATAAGAATGATGCGGGGGTGACACCGATCATGGCGGCGGTGGCGGCAGCAGAGCGGTTGCGGCTGAGCCTGGAAAATACCAAGGCTTATACCAGTCCGGCGGGATACCCCGGTGCTAACAACGCGGTGGTGGGGTTAGTTTACGGGACCGGTCACACGGCGGTGTCGGATAATCGGGTTCGCACCATTCAAACACCCGGTGGGTGTGGCGCCTTGCGGGTGGCGGCGGAGTTTATCCAGCGCGCCAAACCCGGTGCGACGATCTGGGTGAGCACGCCGACCTGGGCCAATCATATTCCCCTGCTGGGCAGTGCCGGTTTAACGCTGCGCGAGTACCCTTACTACAACTACGCTACCCACAGCATCGACTTCGATGCCATGGTGGCTTGCCTGAATAACGTGCCCGCCGGCGATCTGGTGCTGCTCCACGCGTGCTGCCACAACCCCAGCGGTGCGGATCTGTCGCGCGAACAATGGCAGGAGGTTGCACGGCTGGCCCAGACGCGCGGCTTTGTGCCATTCGTGGATATGGCTTATCAGGGATTTGGTGAAGGGCTGGATGAAGACGCCTACGGCATTCGCCTGTTAGCGGAGTCGGTGCCCGAGCTGATTATCGCGGCCTCGTTCTCCAAAAATTTCGGTTTATATCGCGAACGCGCCGGTACCTTGAGTCTGGTGTTCGCCAATGAAACCCAGGCCAATGCAGGCATGAGCCAGTTACTCAGCGTTACGCGCGGCCTCTACT
Source organism: uncultured Cellvibrio sp. (assembly GCA_946481735.1). The sequence goes on along the minus strand of CAMLOU010000205.1, from coordinate 1,671 downwards.
CTATGCCGCCCGCCCACGGCAGCGCCATCGTGGATATCATCCTGCACAACAGCGAACTGACCCGGCAGTGGCAGGAAGAGCTGAGCCAGATGCGCCAGCGCATCCAGAACCTGCGCGCGGAACTGGTGAGTGCATTGAATCAACGACAGGATGAACGGGATTTCAGCTTTATCGCCCACGAACGCGGCATGTTTTCATTTCTGGGCTTGAGCGTTGAACAAGTGCATCGGCTGAAAAATGAATTCAGCATCTATATGACCGATACCAGCCGCATCAGCGTTGCCGGCTTAACCACGGAAAAAATGGCCTATGTCAGTCAGGCCATTGTTAACGTCTTACGGGCTTAAGCTGCGCTTTAATGTTCCTCAATGACTGCCGGCGGTAATGGATGCTCTACTTTTAATACCGCCTTTTGCAGGATCAGCGTGTTGGGATAGGTAACGATGTTGCCATCCTCACGCTTGAGGATAACGTGGAACATGCTGATCTCGTCGATGATACCGCTCATGTCGTCGTCTTTATCAAGGATCTTGATACGGTCCCCTACCCGGTAGGGAAAGCCAAAAAAGATAATCATGCTGGCCGTGATATTGCTCAGAATCGACCACTGGGCAAACAAGGCGACGCCGACTACCGCGAAGATGGACGAAAGAAACACCGAGACCTCGCTGTAACCCAAACCGAGGATCAGACACACCACCACAATGCAACAAAACACCAGCCCGATATTCATCAAGCGCGTGACGTAACGCACCCGTAAATCACCCAACATTTTCTTGATGCTGCGCTCGCGAGTAATCTTGTGCAGGATTAACGACACCAGGTAAAACGCAAAGATACAGCCGAATACCAGAAGTAATTTTGTCATCGAATTGCCACTCTCTTGCGGGATCACTCTCGGATGGTTTACTGCTACCATAGGACCCGTTTTGCAACGGCCTGTTGAGCGTTGCGCAGTATAGCGTTAGTTAACCTGAAGGTAGCTGGAATGGCGTCACTTTTTTGCATTGCCCACCGCGGCGGACCAATTCACCACCAACACACCAGCCCCGAAAACAGCCTGGAGGCCATTCGCCGCAGCCTTGCGCTGGGCGTAGACGCGGTAGAAATCGACATCTGGCAAATCGGCGGCGAACTGATCGTCACCCACGACCGCCGGCTCGGGCGACAATTAAAAGGCAAAGGGTTACTGATTGAAAAATCCCTTGCCGAAATCCGCCAACTGACACTCGAAAATGGCGAACCCGTTCCCACGTTGCGCCAGGTACTGGAGCTTGTCGGTGACCGTGCCCTGCTCAATATTGAAATCAAAGGCCCGAACTGTGTGCCCGTATTGGTTGAACAATTAACGGCTTTTACACGGGATCATCAGCTGACGCAGGAACATTACCTGGTATCAAGCTTCGACCATCAACAACTGTTCCAGATGCTACAAAGCGCACCGCACATAAAACGCGGCGTGCTGGTAGAAGGCATTCCCTACAGCTACGCGCAATGCTGCGATGAACTAAAAGCTTATTCGTTCAATACCCATTTAGGATTTTTAAATCAGGACATGATCAACGACGCTCGCCGTCGCGGGTTAAAAAATTGGGTTTATACCGTTAATTATGAAGAGGACTGGCAGTGGATGTTGGACTTGGGGGTGGATGGGGTGTTTACGGACAGGCC
>CAMLOU010000204.1 GCA_946481735.1 uncultured Cellvibrio sp. | reverse complement strand
GACGCCAGTTATAGATTTGGCCGGGGTGAATTCCGAGCTCTTTCGCTACCTCGGCAGCACTGGTATTGGGATCGTCCGCACGGCGAACGGCCTCGCGGCGAAAATCCTCAGTGTAGTGATTGTACTTGTTTCGTGTTTTCTTTGGCATTTTCTAGACCCTCGTTAGGTAGTAGTGAGGTGTCTACTTTTCTTGGGGAACTCGGAAACTTAACGCTTGGCATTATCGTGAAAATATTCACGATAATTACCCGCTATGCAAGAAAAACTGTGTATTTAATAATATGCCATAAAAACAACTCTCGCCATTTCACCAAATTACAACACCTAACCCTCCCACCCCTCCCCAGTCAAATACGCCTTCAACAACGCCGTCTGACTCGGTGACATCGATCTCACCACCGGCATAAACAGCGTTGTGTTTTTATAAGCCGAGGACGTCCTTGCGATGATGGCATTTTTTGCGTTGAGTATGGCATCGGGCTGGTTGAGGGGAATGAAGCGTGACATGGCCGGGAAGGCGAGGTAGTGGAAGCGCAACACGTTGGTGTAAACCTGTTCCCAGGTGATGGTGCTGCCGGCGGGGATGCCGAAGTTGGTTTGTTTATATTTTCTGAAGTTGGTGAAGTAGGAGCCGCCGTTGCAGGTGTAGTTGAGTACTTCAAAGCCGGCGGTGGCGGCGCTGCTTGTTTTGGCGGCGGCGGTGAAGCTGGCGGATTCCTGGTTGGCCGGTACGGTGACGCTGGTGGGGAAATCCAGGTAATCCGGGTTGTCCAGTGTGCCGGGTGTGTCGCTGCTGATGGAAATGGTTGTGTGCTGTTTAACAGTTTGGCCTAGGTAGCGCAATTGTAAGGTAACGGATACCGAGCCCTGATAATCATCGATATATACATTGCGTTCGTCGCTGTAGATGCGATACGGCGGCTCTACAATTTTTAATGTGGCGGCGGTGTTCTGGTTGTAGGCGCTGATGCTTAAGGGTTGTGTTTTAACCGCTGTGGCTTGATCGGCGGTTAACGAAAAATCCACGATGCCGCCGTAGAGGTAATAGTTCAGCAATTGCGCATCGCTGCAGGCGAGTGTCGCAACGGGTGAGCCACCCGCTGTGAAATTCAGCATGCCGAAATCGATATTCGGACCAATAGGGCCGGTGATGTTGGTGCGTTCGCTGCGAAAATTTGCCTTGGGCAGCAGGTTTACCATGTCCACACTCATCAGGTCGTTCACCAATTCCATGTAACCGCCCGCACCGGTGCCGGTGTTGACCAGGCGCCGTCCGTTCTGGCAAATCGTTGGTTCACCGGGATAGGCCGGTGCGAGCGTGCCGATCACGCGGCCGATGCTCGGGTTGGGTGTGTTCTGGCCGGACGCATAATCGGCGCGGAGTTGCGGCGTGGTCAGCGTGGGGCACATTTCAAACATCACAAAGCGCAACACAATGCCGGTTGCGCCCGGTGCGTCGATGATGGATTTGAGCATTGCGCTGTTCTGGTTGTAACTCACCACGCTGCTCATAGGAAAGGTAATTTGAAAGGTGCCGCTGATACGACTGGAGCCGGGCGCGTCCGGCTCGCCGACCAAAATACGCACGGCGAGATCCTGGCTGCTGCACACGGTGTCGTGGCGAATCAATAATTCCGGTGTGCTGCCGGAACCGATTTGCAAACCGCCCACAAAAATTTGCGTGGTCTGTCCGCTGGTGGGGTCCAGGTCAACCATCATCGGCCCGGATACCGGGCCCTGTTTTGTTACCGGGTCGATTGAGCCCAATAAGTAAACCGGTTGGCCAATCAGGTCGCCGCTGGTGCTGATATTGCCGGGCGTGCCTTGCGAACTGATCAGCGCGTTCTGCATGTCCACCACGTGCTGCCCATAATGGTTCCAGCCGCCTGCCGTGTAGTAATCACCAGAGGGTGCATTGATGAAAGCATTTAATTGATCGTCGCTGAACAGCTGCGCGCTGGGCGCAACGGTGGAGGTGGTCAGGTCAAATAAATTCAGCGTGCCGCTGGAATAAGGAATCGTCGGCGAGTTATTCGGCACGCTCACATCGGTACGAATGCCGCCCCAAAAATTCAAACGTGGTCCATTCAGAATACTCATGTGTTGCTCCTTATTTTTTAGTGGCGGTAGATTCTTTGATTGCAGCCGCTGGCGTTTGGGCAAATTTAAACAGGTAAGAAAAATCCGATCTGTAAGCACTGTTGACCGGCGTCGCCATGGAGTGACAATTCATGCAGCTGCTGTTGGGTTGTATGTAACTTTCCATGGTGACATTGGCAGAAATTGCCGGCGTTGGTTGGCCGAGTGGATTGCTGGGGTTGTCGGGCATCAGCGGGCGTTGTGTGGTAACCAATTGGTAATACTGGAACACCGTTTGCGCTAAATTCTTTTGCGCGACGTCATTCGCTTTTTGGGTATCCGCAGCAATGGGCGTTACACGGTTTAACGGGTTGGGAGTAGAAAAGGTCATGCCGGGCTTCGGTACGCACACCAGCTGGTTATCCTGCTGTTGCCAAAGGCAAGCGGAATGATTGATATCGCCGGGTGACGCCATGCTGTTGAAGTAGGAATAGAACACGCCGTCCACCGGTTTATCGACCCATTTGCCGTCGACGTTTTCTTTAGGCGGTACGTTGTCGACTTGTTCAAAGGTGGACCAGATCCATTGCGGGTAACCGGTCGCCTTGGTGGCAATATGCAAACCGACCAATCCTAGCGTGGCCGCCTGGGTTTTGCCGGTGGGTTGGCCTTGCGCATCAAAGATGTCCACTTGCGCCGGCATGGTCAGGTAACGACTGGCATCATCGTCTTTGGTCAACATTCGCCAGCTGGCTTTGATTTCCGTCGCGTTATCCGGAAAGTTAATATTGTTTGCCTTGCCGACAATATCCGCGTTGTAAAAATTATTCTTAACGATGTAGTCGTAAGAGGTCTTGTTCGCGTAGATGGCGTAATAGGTCGGGTTGCCGCGTTGGTCAATCAACCAGCCGCCCACCGCTTGATCTACCATATTCACGATGCCGGTATTTTTTAATACGGAGACATTGATTGTACTCAGGCTGGTATCCACCTCACCTGCATTCCAGGCACCGGGATTTTTTGCATCAGGTAAAAAAATCTGCTCAACGGTTTTATAGGTTTGCCACACCACCGGACCTTTCGCACCGACCGGCTGAGCGCAATTGGCTTGCCCACGCTGCCCGGATTCCGCTGGCCAGTTCAGCGCAACAAACAACTGCCAGCTATAGAAATCAAAATCCTGCTGGCTTGCCGTGGGCGCCGGCGCTTTGGTTGGCGGCGTGCAGGGCCAGGTCCATTGCACATTGGCTTTTGTTGTCTGTGCTTCATCTCTGGCGTGGGCTGTCAGGTTAAATCCCAGTGCCGCCAGCAAGACAACACCATACGTGAACTTATACATTATTATTCTCCAGGCTATCGGTTTTTAAGAATGTCGGTTCTTAAAATTGGTCTTCAAAAAAATCCTGCATTGCAGGACGATTAATTTTCAGCAGAGGTTTCCGCTGGAATTTCCAGACGATCCCATTGCGCTTTGTTACCGCTCTTTAAGGGTGACGGCGGGTTAAACAATTGACACGCGGGTGGATCTTTCGGACACATCTTGGCGACGCGATCCCAGGTTTTTGCCGGGTCTGGCCGTTCGATGCGGAAGCCAGTGTAGTTCTGACTGACAATTGGTGCGTTGGCCAGGGTCACATCACCGGAAAAATAAAAGGATTGCGGATGACGATAAGGCGCGCCGCCTTTTTCATCTGTGGAAGCGTCTTTATAAAACGCATAACCGAACAAAATCGGCCCCTGCGGTGATTGCAAATCCAGCGCGTAAGCTTGCAGGGAATTATTCAAATGCGCGCTACGCGTCGGGCTATAAGGTAAATGCTTGATAAAGTCCTGCCGGGGCGGATGATTCTCCGGTGAAAACAAACAGCAGGGCGGCATGGTCTTGGGTCGATCTTCCGGGTAGGTTAAAAAGTAAGCCTTATTGCCTAACGAAATAAATGTACAGGTGTAGTTGTTATTCTTAATCGGAAAAATCGGCAGGCAATATTTTTCATAATGTTCCATCATCGCGCCGAAACCGTCACCATCAGCGGGAATGTAACTGGTATCGTAATAACTGGAACCGTATGAAACGGTGTAATCCTTTTTCGTTAAGGTTGACGGCGGGCTGCTGTAAGGCGGTGGATTTTTTTCATAATTCTGCGTAACGCGATACATCGTCCAATCGCTCACCCACATGGCCGGAAAAAACGGATCACTGGGATCTGTGTCGGCACGGTCTGCAATGCAATTGCCGTTGTCGGCGTTACAGCCGAGGTTGTTGTGTACGCCCATCGTAAAAAAGACATCGTCTTGCTGGGCCGTTGCATGATGGCTGAACGCGAACAAACCAGCGATGATCAGCGCGCTCCTTATGGAACTCTTCATACCTTTCTCCTTTCTATTTTTTTGTACGTAAAACCGGCTCCAGTGCCTGCACACATGAACGGCAAAGCAAAAACAAACCCGGCAACAACAAGGATGCAAAAATGATCAGTAAAAAAGCCGTTTCACCGGCAAGGAAAGCACCTATGTAGGCGTAGGCTACTGCCAGGCCAGCATTCGCCAGCGTGGTAACCAGCAAAAATCTTTTCAGGGGAAAACCTTTCATACCAGCGGCCAATACGGAGACCTCGGCCAACACCGGCACACCGCGCAGGCAGACCAGTGCAAGCGTGCCCAGTTTATTGGCCAGTTCACTCGCCTGTTGCTTATCGCCAGCGCTCAACCAGCGCGACGCGAGGCGGAAGTAACCCGCACCGAGAAAATAACCGAAGACAGAACCGCAACACAGGCCGATAAAAATCGTCAGGCTGCCGCCAACAAAACCCAGATGCGTTGCGGCGAGCAAGGCTAATAACATGGAGGGAACTGGCAAGAGCACATCAAAAACCAATAGCAAGATCACGAGCATTGCCAGGCTGAGTTGATACGCAGGCTGTTGCACAAGGCCGTGCACCAATGCGGTGGTGGCGTGTTGAATGGAAGATTCAAACAATAAAAAACTGGCGATGACGATGCCGGTAAACACCAGGAGTGACAACCAGAAACCGGCGCCCGGCCATTGTCTGCGCCCTGTAGTCCATGAGTTCACACCTGACTCCATCCGTTATTCCTTTGAAATTTTGAGAAGGCTTCTCTGGAAATGTAAAACCAGACAGCACGCGCTGCCCTTGTCGGAGTTTTCAGTAAAGACCAGAAATAAGGGATGTGCAATTACGGGATATTACTGAATTGCGAGGGCTTATAGATATCAACCTATCCAGAACTCAGAGTTATGTGTTTTTATGCGTCAGCAGCAGAAATGACAACCGATGAGGTAAGCAATGGGACCTGCTTTTAGCAGGCCGGCCATTCGAGCTGGAGATGCGGTTATTTCTTTAAGAAGTAAACGCCTTTTTGAGG
>CAMLOU010000203.1 GCA_946481735.1 uncultured Cellvibrio sp. | reverse complement strand
TGCTGAGGAATGCGAGCTGGCTGTGGATGTGGCGGACTCAATGAATGTCAATGCGTCCAATGAATGTGAAGATAAAGAATCCGGTTTGAATGGTGTAGTGCGCGGTTGGTTCAAGCGCGATGAGGCCTCATCGTCGTCAACATCCAGTGTGCAAGCGACTGCGGACCGGCCTCGCGGCTCGGCAAAGATGTCGCCGCCCGTTAAGGATGCAGAGTCCCTGGCGAAGGCGCGTTATCAACTGCTGTCAGTTATCGGTCAGGAGTGCGTGCAAGGGTTTCGGGTTACTGATGAGCTGTTTCTGCCCGTCGAGGATGCGCTGACCATCAGATTGCGTTACGAGTGCCTTTAAGATTTCTCACAAAAGATCTGTAGTGGTTCGGGGCGCTGCCGTTTATTCTGCTGCTTTGATGTACGCTGATGCAGCGAGAGTCTTTACAAAGGTCCCCTTTACACAGATGCCTCGCAGTTTATTTCTTTTAATAACCCTTTAAACATCGCTTGTTACATTGGCCGTAATGTATGGCGCTGTTGTCGTCAACAAGAGCTTTCGGTAAAGTGGCAGCCTGCCTCAGGGCACCTCTTGATGGCATTGATGGTTCAATGGCATTGATTTGAGAATGGATTTAAGCGTTGACGTAAGAGTTGCCGTAGGAAAAGGAACCATCGACAAGCCTCACACTCTTTGTCCTCGATGTTGATTTCCAGCCCTAGTACTCAATTTCAGATGAGACCCCAACTGTGAGAAAAATTAACGATCTTCTCCGCAAATCTATCGTGTTTACCGGGTTGTTGGTGTCGGCAAGTTTAAGCCTACCCAGCTACGCCCAGGATGAGGCTGATCCCTGGCAGGGTTTTAATCGTGCCATGTTCGCCTTTAACGATGTGACTGATCGGTATCTTTTCCGGCCCTTGGCAAAGGGTTATGTATTTATTACCCCCGGCTTTGTTCGAAAAGGCGTGGATAATGTGATTGATAACGTGATGGAGGTCCCCAACGTCCTGAACGACGTGTTACAAGGTAAAGGCAAGCAAGCGGCTAACGATACCGGTCGTTTCCTGGTAAATAGCACCGTGGGTTTGGCCGGGTTATTTGACGTGGCCCAGCATATGGGAATGGAAGCCAGCGACGGCGAGGATTTTGGGCAGACGCTCGCTGTTTGGGGGGTGAAGCAGGGACCATATATTGTATTGCCGTTATTTGGCCCGAGCACATTGCGCGATGGCATTGCCACGCCGGTGAATGTCTACTCTGATCCTCGCACTTACATCGATCATGTGCCGACCCGCAACACCGTGTCGGGTGTGTCCCTGCTAAACACCCGTGCCAATTTGCTTGATCTGGAGCGGCATATCACAGGGGATCGTTACACCTTCATCAGGGACGCTTATCTGCAAAGGCGCCAGTTTCTGATTAATGACGGAGAAGTGGAAGACGATTTCGGTCTGGAAGATGATTTTGGTGATGCGGAAGATTTTGGCTATTAGATCGAGCCTCTCCAAAAAAGCATCTTTCGAGCAAAATCGAATCGTGCTAAAACACAGAAGCCCTCATTTGAGGACTTCTATAATTTCCAGGCCCAGTTCATAGGTTCCGCTCTCATTGGGTGTTGAGCGTACAATACGGGCTTTGGCGTTGAGGGTGGGGTTGTGCCCATGATCTGATGAGACCTCCACATCCAGTGTTGTACCGACAGGAAGACTTTCACCCGTTTCGACCCGCATGCCGCCGCCGCTGAGATCCAGGCAATTTCCCTCAAAAACCCGTTGATCTGCCGAAAGTGTTGCCGTCAGCGGAGCGCTGACTTTCATCCGGATGAAATCTCTTTTCTCGCTATAGGCTTTATCGGACAAGCTCATGGTGCATTTCCTCGTTATCTTCATGATAAAAGTCGCCATGCGGACAGGTGACTGTGATAGACAGCAGGAACAGACAATAAAAATATCAGCGGGTAATGAGAGTCTAGCACAGGGGCCCCGTGCTCAAGCTGCGTTTAAGTTACGTCAAAAAGGATGATTTGAACAGCTTGCTTAAGGCCAGATAAGAGAGTAGTGTTATGCGCCTTGCAGCGTTTATAACATGATTCCACAGGTGTCTGACAGGGCTAGGGATGACAGACAGAAGTAGAAAACTGCTCATCATCGACGACGATACCCTTGTTCGTCAGAGTATCGCAACATACCTTGAAGATAGCGGCTTTGAGGTTACCCAGGTCGCCGATGGCAGCTCAGGTATCCGCGCTATTGATGAAAGCCTTCCTGACCTGGTCATTACTGACCTGCGTATGCCCGACCTCGACGGTCTGCAAGTCCTGCAGCAACTTCATGAACAGCTTCCCGATTTACCTGTCATTGTCATCTCCGGAGCCGGGGTAATAAGTGACGTGGTGACCGCGTTGCGTCTGGGGGCTCGCGATTATCTCATCAAGCCTATTATGGACATGGAGATGCTGGTGCATTCCGTGCGCAAAGCGCTTGATCACAGTGACCTGATACGGCAAAACCAGCGTTACCGGGACAAGCTTGAGCAGGCCAATCGCGGTTTGCGGGAGCATCTGCGTATTTTGGAGCGTGACCAGTTGGCCGGGCGCCAGGTGCAGCGCCGGCTGATGCCTACCCGACTGCATACGCACGATGGTTATGACGTAGGGCACTATATTGCCCCCTCGTTATATCTCAGTGGCGACTTCGTAGATTATGCCCATATCAAAAAACGCTATCTGGCGTTTTACCTTGCCGATGTGTCGGGCCATGGGGCTTCGTCGGCGTTTGTCACGATATGGCTCAAGCATATCGTCAGCCGCATGGTGCGAGAAGAAGGGCTCTTTGGCGATGAGGATTCTTTTGAGCGTGGCACTGATGCCATGTTGCAAATCATCAATCGCGAATTGAATGAAACACGATTGAATCATCACCTCACTTTCTTTGTCGGAGTAATAGATACCCTGACAGGGGAAATGCGTTATGTGGTGGCGGGGCATTTACCAATGCCGATACTGGTGACCGCTGAAGGTGCAAAGTTTCTGGAAGGCTTTGGTAAGCCGGTGGGTATCTTCAAAAACGTGACATGGCAAATTTATACGCTACAGTTACCAGAGGAGTTCTCATTAATTTGTTTCTCCGATGGGGTGTTGGAAATACTGCCGCAAAAAGAATTGCTGGATAAAGAAGCCCATCTACTGACTTTAGTCGCGCAGCAGGGGCAAAGCCTTGAGTCTGTATGCGATGCATTAGCGATAAAAGAAATTGGGGAAACTCCCGATGATATCGCTATATTGACGATTACCAGAGGTAAATAAACATGCGACCCGGGCAGATTCTGGTTGCCGATCATAAAGGCGTCTACGTGATCAAGATGGTAGGCGATGTCCGTTTAACCTTGTGTATTTCGTTTGATCAATTCATTGATTCCATGTTCAGCGCCGACAATTTTTCTGCTGTGTTGTTTGACTTGTCAGAAGCTGAAGCCATTGATAGCACCACGCTCGGTTTAATGGCCAAGATTTCTCTACAAGGTCAGGACCGGCATAATATTATTCCCGTCATACTTTCCACGAATCCCAGCATTAACCGTATTTTGCAAACTATGGGTTTCCAGGATATTTTTACCATTGTGAGCGAATTGAAGACGCCGGTCAGTCCCGCACGCGAATTGACAGCGGATATAAATGATGAACTTCAGGTGAAGGAAAAAGTATTAGAGGCTCATAAAATCTTGATGGGATTGAACAAGGAAAACAGCGCAACCTTTCGCAATCTGGTAAAAATGCTGGAATGCAGCTGACAGTCAACGGTTACTTAACCTATCTCTGCTCTGACGATACTCTTCGCTCGAATAAATTCTGAATGGCTGATGTGAATAAGATCGGCTACTTTACGAATTACATACTCTTCATATTTGTCGAGTTGATTGTCCGCATAAGCAATTTCCCACATACCTTTGATTAACTCAAACTTCTCCGGGTTCGAGCATTCGTTGTTGATGAGCTGTGTGAATTGATAAAGAGAGGTTGCTTCGGCTGCTTCAGACTTGGCAAGCTCGGCCAGCTCAACCAATTGCTCGTGGGGCAGGGAGAATTTGCGTTCCAACAAGCTGATCAATGCATCAAGTTCAACACTGTCCATTACATGGTCGGCAGTGGCGACTTCAATTAGAAGTGCAGCCACCGCCAATTGTTTTTGCGCGAAGGATAGTGAAGGGGAAGAGCCACCTGCAGGTTGCAGGTGGCTTTCGAAGAAGCTTGCCAGTTTACTGAGCACGGGATTTCAGCAGATTTTCCAGGTTGATCTGGTCTTTAACGAAATTACGAATGCCGTCGGCCAATTTATCTGTAGCCATCGGATCATCGTTCATGCCAAAACGGAAGCTCGCTTCAGTGTCGTGTACCTTGGCGATAGGCTCGCCTACATTATCCGGTGACAGGACGCGTTTTAATTCGCCGGTATCCTTGTCCAGTTCCTGCAGCAGTTGTGGGCTTATGGTTAAGCGGTCACAGCCGGCAAGCGCTTCGATTTCACCGGTATTACGGAAGCTTGCACCCATGACTACCGTTTTATAACCATGTTGCTTGTAGTAGTTATAAATACGGCGAACCGAAATTACACCTGGGTCTTCTTCCGGGGTGTACTCTTTTTTATCAGTGTTGGTTTTGTACCAATCAAGAATCCGTCCGACAAACGGTGAAATCAGAAACACACCTGCATCGGCACAGGCAGAAGCCTGATTGAAGCCAAAGAGCAGTGTGAGGTTACAGTTAATGCCTTCTTTTTCAAGGATTTCGGCGGCGCGAATACCTTCCCAGGTTGATGCCAATTTGATCAATACGCGTGATTTGTCAATCCCACCTTGTTGATACAAATCGATCAGATGACGCGCTTTGTCGATACTGGCTTTCGTATCAAAGGATAGGCGCGCATCGACTTCGGTGGATATACGACCGGGAACCAGTTTCAGGATTTCGCTACCGATAGCTACGGCGAGATGATCGCTGGCTGCACTGATTTGCTCTGCACTGCCGCTGACGCCTTTTGCCGCGGCCAGGGAACTTTGCAGTAAGTCCTGGTACTGTGGCATTTGGGCTGCTTTGTAGAGCAATGAAGGGTTTGTGGTCGCATCTACAGGCTTATATAAACGAATGGCCTCTATATCGCCGGTATCGGCAACGACATCGGTCATTTTCTTCAGTTGTTCAAGTTTGGTAGTCACTGTTGTAGTCCTGTCAGGGTCGAAGCTGTTGGTATGTTTTAATATAAGCCGATATTGTAATACTTTATGGGCTGCGGCTGAAAGTTGCCGGCTGGGATATTCTCATGTAACCCCATCATTGGGGTGCGTACCCGTGAAATCAACTGCCATCCATAGCGGCTAAGGCTTGATATAAGACGTTAATGCCGGCCTCGGGTTTATGGGCTTGTTCACTGATGGTCCGGCGAAATCGTCGGGCACCCGGCATACCTTGAAAAAGCCCCAGGATATGTCTGGTCATGTAATTCAGACGAATCCCT
>CAMLOU010000202.1 GCA_946481735.1 uncultured Cellvibrio sp. | reverse complement strand
TTCCAGCAATACGGCGCTATCGACAAAAGTGTCGTAGCGGAAAACCATGCAACCTATGCGGTGTTTATCAAAGACGATACGCGCACCTACATCGTCTATAACGCGGATCTGACCAACAGTAAAAACGTTGAGTTCACCGATGGCATGGTGGTGAATGTGGGGCCGGGCGAGATGGAAGTGATGAGTCAATCCGGAGTGAGCACGCCGTCGTCTTCGTCAAGCTCCGTGGCAAGTTCAATTGCCAGTAGTGCGTCCAGCGTGGCGGTGAGCAGTTCTTCGGTGGGGAGTTCTTCCGTGAACAGTTCCTCGGTGGATAGCTCATCCAGTGCGTCATCGGTCAGCAGCATCGCAAGTTCTGATAGCTCTTCTTCCTCTTCTATCGGTACGCCGAATGATATTGGTGTGGTCAATATCCTGCCCCTGGCTAGCGGCAGTGTGCAATTCAGCATTCGCTTACCGGAAGAAAAAAACCAGGTGCATTTATTTGCCCGCCGCAACGGTCAGCAGGATTACGATGTGATTGATGTGCAAACCAGAGTGGGTGCAGAAATAGCTAACGGTGACGGTACCTTTACCTATCAGGTCACGCGGTCCAATGCGTATGAAGAGGGTGATTTGGTAGAAGCCCGCTTTTATACCTACACGCCCGCCAGCGGCCAGATATTTTATCCGGGGCCGATTGAAGCCAGTTGGAGCAGCATCACCTACGGCGAGACTGGCGGCGCCTCATCCAGTTCTGTTGCCAGCAGCAGTTCTGCGGCCTCTTCATCGAGTGCCGCTGCCGAGGGTTATAGCGCAAATGCGACCTTACCCAATGGCGCGACCGTGGCTTATACCACAACCGCCAGCTATGCGAATGGCAGCGTGACGATTACCTTCACCACGGAAGAGAATCTGAATTGGGCCTGGTGTTTCACGCCCGGTTGGAATGGGATGACACGCACCAGCGGTAACAGCTTTGAGGTGGTGATTCCGAACCAACAAGTGGGTAATACCTTGACCTATTATTTTACCGTGAACACCGCAACGCGCGGCGAGGGCAATAATGTGTCTGCGCCGCATTCGTGGGTCGTTCAGTAATGCGTTAAGTGATCAAGGGCCGGTTAGCTCCCCAAGGGGGTTAACCGGTTTTCTTTAGTGATAAGGCCGGAATAAAAACTAAATATTCTCCAGGGATACACGATAAATTTTATAGCGATTTTCCTGTTGCTCGGGGTTCCAATCGCCACCGACAACATGGATATTTTTCAAGCCCAGTTTCTCCATATCATCCAGCGAATAATACCAACCCTTGAATCCGGTTTTTTGATAGATGTGATAAACACCTTGCTGGCCAAGGGTGGTAATCTTTTGTGCTACCGCAATGGCCTGGTAAAAATTGGCTTCACGCTTTTTATTGGCTGCTATATAGGCCTTTAGTTGCTGCTCCACCTCTTCGCGCACCTTTTCGCGTTGCTCCGCCGGTATCCTGGCCAGTGTGGCATTCATCTGCGCCATATTAAAACTTTCACTGGAGGCGCCGCCGTGAAAGCCGATAATCGCATTCTTTCCAAGAATTTTTTTTACCCCGGCGGTAAAGATGTAGTTGGCACAGGATGAAAAACAGAATTCATCCACGCGCACATCCAGGCCTTGTTGATGCGTCCATTCGCCCAGGTCCAGTCCGACATCTATAGGGCCCCCCGGGCTGCGAATGGAGAGCTGGGTAGGTTTGGTGGAAGCCTTTTCATATAGCGCAAATACTTTGGCATTGGCTTCAGCCGTCAGGCCGCCCCGATAGATGATTTGGTTGCCATCAAGCCGGACTTGTGTGGCTGCGCTCACAGTCTGTGCGCTGCAAAAGTAACAGGTCATGATGATCAACATGACCTTCATCGTGGCGCTGAATCGACGCGGATAGTCCGCAGCGAATGTGAAAAGAGAGATAATCATATTGGCTAGGCTGCATTGAAAAAGATTAAAGATTTCATCGCTATTGCTTTTGTATGACAGGGAATTTGCCAGATTCTACAAGGAATACAATGCTATTGCGTTAAAAATGCGCGGGTGTTGTCAGCCCGTCGTGATTTTTTATGTATCGTCTAACCACGATAACTGCTTCGTAATGATGTTGATGGGGGAAGACGGAGCGTATCAACATACTGTTGATTCCTCCTTGGCTCCACTTGTTGGCATCAGGCCTTGGCGAGACAACGGATCGCCACCGCCGCGGCCGAGGTGCGATTTTCTACCCCGAGTTTGCGGAATATCTGCTCCAGGTGTTTATTGACGGTGCGCGGGCTCATCTCCAGAATCTGGCCGATTTCGCGGTTGGTTTTGCCGTTGGCAATCCACAACAACACGTCAGCCTCGCGTCCGGTCACCGCAAATTGTTGTTTAAATGCATCGGTAGCGGCGGCGGGTTTCGGCGTATCGCTCAGGCGCAACAAGTATTCCTTGTTATCAACTACTGCAAGAAATTCCACACTCAGTGTGCGCGGCAAGAAATTAAAACTGAGGCTGTGCCCGCCCTCCGGTTTGTGCGCCAGCCACTCGCACAGGGCGAGGCTGATAGCAGCGCGCTGGGTCGGTTCATCGGCGCCGGCGGCTTGTAGCAGGTGGTGCACCTGGGGCGTGGCCCATAATAAATGCCCCTGTTGATCGGTGGCCAATAAAAATTGGCCCGCGGTATCCAGTGCACTGCGCGCACTTTGGGTCATGCGCGCATTGGTAAGATGCACACGCATACGCGCAACTAATTCTTCGGCGTTGATCGGCTTGGTGATGTAATCCACGCCGCCCGCGCCGAGTCCCATCACCACATGTTCGGTATCGCTAAGGCCGGTCATAAAGATAATCGGCACGTTTGCCAGGTCAGGGTTCTGTTTCAATCGGCGGCAGGTTTCAAAGCCATCCATATTGGGCATGATTGCATCGAGCAGGATAATATCCGGCGTAATGTTTTGTGTAATCGTTAATGCCTGAGCACCCTCCAATGCCACCAGTACCGTAAAAGCGGCGTCTTCCAGGACATCGTTAAGCATGTGGATGCTGTCAATTGCATCATCGACAACTAATACCACAGGACGCTGATTTTTATGGTTGTTCATAACTGACACCCGTTGTTTCTGTTGTGTGTTTGCCCAGCAGTGTGATGATCTTTTCAAACTGAAAATTGTTGACGAAGGTTTTGATGTGTTCAATGAAGCCGGGCTGCGCCTGACGGTTGTGCTCCAGTTGTTGCAGGTAATCCTGTAATCCCTTTTTGTGGCCGATAATGGCTAATTCGCGCAACCGCTTGATATGGATATCGTCCGGTAGTTGTAGAACAGGAATCACCGGAGCGGGTATGTGAACAGTGTTGCTTGCCGGTGATTTTTCATAACACCAGGTTAAATTGAGTAAGCGGCCGATATGTTCCAGCAGCAAGTTAAGTCGCACCGGTTTTATCACATAAGCATCGTGCAATGGCGGCCTGTCGGTTTTGTCTTTGGGTCGGTTGCGGCCTTCGCTGGCATCGGCGGATACCATGATAATCGGCGCGTGATAACCAAACTCGCGCAGTTGTGCAGCCAGCTCCCAGCCGTTCAAGCCAGGCATGGATACATCCAGCAGGATAAGATCCGGCGCGGTGCCGTTTTCGGTTTCCTGTTTCAGTTGTTCCATGGCTAACAGTGAATTGCCGACCTCACTGATATTAAAACCGAGCGGCGTCAGCATCGCACGCAACAAGTGCCGGTGCGGTGCTTCATCATCCACGATCATCACATGGCGCACCTTGCCGCGATACCCATAGATGGTTTGCGCCGGTGCGGTAATCGATTCCGGCAGTGGTTTACTCACGCTTGAGAGCATCAAACTTGCTTTAAATAAACTGCCTTGGCCCGGTGTGCTTTTGACCGAAATATCGCCGCCCATAATTTCTGCCAGCAAGCGCGTAATGGTTAAACCCAAACCAGTTCCCAAGGCGGTGCAGCCTGGTTTACGCACACGCTCGAAGGGGCGGAAGATGCGTTCGATATCTTCCGGTGCAATCCCTTCGCCGGTATCCAGCACACTGAACTCTGCCACCTGATTGCGGTAACGCAAGGTGAAGCTGACCTTGCCTTGTTCCGTGTATTTGATCGCGTTGGATAACAGATTAATTAAAATCTGGCGCAAGCGTTTTTCATCGGTATGCACAAATTCCGGTAAACGATCATTGCAATGGTATTCAAATACCAAGCCTTTCGCTTCCGCCTGCAAACGAAACATGTTCACCAGTTGGTCCATCAGCACCGACAAGCGCACCTGGTCTTTGTGTAAATCCAGGCGGCCCGCTTCAATCTTGGAGATATCCAGCAAGCCTTCAATCAAATCCGCCAGATGCTCACCACTGCGGCGAATCACTGCCAGGGCATCTTTGCGATTCGCTGGCATGGCCGGATCTTTTTCCAGCAATTGCGTGTAACCCAAAACCGCATTCAAAGGCGAACGCAATTCGTGGCTGATACCGGTCAGGTAACGGCTTTTGGCAAGGTTGGCCGCTTCGGCGTGTTCCTTGGCTTCTTGTAATGCTTTGTCGGTGCGTTCGTGGGCAACAATTTCTTCCATCAGTAAACGGGTTTGGCGTTGGGTTTCTTCCTGGGCAACCACGCGGCTTTCGTGAGCCAATACAAACAACCAACTCACCACGCCGGTGATAATCACCAACAGAAAAAATACTTTCCACAAGGTCGTAGCCAGTAACTGCGCCGTCGCAATATCTTCGGTCAGCGTTTGAAAATAAATCATCGACAGCAACACGGCGGATAAGCCGTTGATGATGATCACCAGTGTCAGAAAATGGCCGATACGTGAATTAATATTGGGTGTCAGCCACTCCGGTAAAAACGCGGTAAAGAATCCGCGCAGCTGCTCAGCGTAACCGGCGCCGGGTTTACAGTGGTCGTTACAACGCGCATCAAGCGAACAGCATAACGAACAGATATGGCCGGCATAAGCCGGGCAGTAGGTAACATCTTCGCGTTCGAATTTATGTTCGCAGATACAACAATGGACGGTGCCATCAATCGTGCTGATCTCCACCACCGGCCGCGCAATGTAGTAGCGCCCCTTGGTGCCCCAGGCAATAAGTGGAGCAATAATCAGCGAGGCCAGCAGGGCAATGAAATGAGACAAGGCTTGTGCGACGTCACCGAGCGCACCGGTGTGACAGGTTATACCGATAGCGGACGCGAGCAACATCGCACCAAAACCCACAGGATTGATGTCGTACAGATGCGCGCGTTTAAATTCGATATGTTTCGGGCTGAACCCCAAGGGTTTATTGATCACCAGGTCCGCGACCAAAGCGCCGAGCCAAGCCACTGCCACAATCCCGTAAACCCCCAGGGTTTGTTCCAGTGCGTGGTAAACGCCGAGCTCCATCAACAGCAACGCGATGGTGACATTAAACACCAGCCACACCACGCGGCCGGGATGACTGTGGGTTAAGCGCGAGAAAAAATTTGACCAGGCAATGGAGCCCGCATAAGCATTGGTGACATTAATCTTCAGCTGACACAGGATCACAAAAATCCCCGCCACCG
>CAMLOU010000201.1 GCA_946481735.1 uncultured Cellvibrio sp. | reverse complement strand
ATCGCCAAAATAAATGTGAGCGCAACCGCGCACCAAATCAGGTAGCGTTTCAGCTCCTGTTTGCGATCAAACCCGTTCATAGTTTGCCTCGCTGCGCTCCTCGCTTCCCTGATACAGCAAATCCAATGCATCCGGCGTTACTTCGGCGGGCTTGGCATCCAGCACCAGGGTCCCTTCGCGCAGACCGATGATGCGGTCACAGCGGTGCATGATGGAGTCCAGCCAGTGCGTACAAAAAACAAGGGTGACACCGCGTTCTTTTGCCTGGTTAAGAATAATTTCAGTGACTGCGCGCGCCGTGGCTGGATCGAGTGATGCGGTGGGTTCATCAGCCAGCAAGGTCGTGGGGTCTGAAATCAATGCGCGCGCAATGGCGACGCGCTGCATTTGGCCACCACTCAAGTCGCTCGCAGATCGCCACTGGTGCTCACCAATCGACAGTGATTCCAATAACGAACGGACCGGCTGTTTTTCTACCGGCCACAGTGCAGAGGCCATCACTTTGTGCCATGGCCAAAGGGGCAATTTCCCAGCCACCACATTTTGATGAACAGATAGCTGCGGTACGAGTAAATGGGTTTGTTCAATGATGCGTGAATAAGCGCGATGAAAACGCAATTCCGCCGCTGACATTTTCGCGAGGTCTTTACCATCAGCGAGCACACGGCCATGCGTTGGCTTAAGCACTCCGGCCAGTAGTCGGATCAATGTTGATTTCCCACCACCGCTGGGCCCGATAAGGGCTACGGTTTCGCCGGGACGAATTGTGAGATTGAGATTGTTAATCGCTGCCCGCTTACCCCAATAACGCGAAACGGCCTTGAGTTCGAGGACGGGAGCTTGATGGCTCGCAGGACGCGGGCCATTAGAAAATTGTGGCTTCATACGAAGACTCCTTTCCCCCGCATTGGGGATTTGCTGCTCCTACAGACTGCTCTCCTTTAACATGCCCGCAGCGAATGGCTGCGTATTTGTCCAAGTACGGCGTCCGAGAGAGTGGTTTATTTCAAGCAATCAATTATTTAAATGATTGCTTGAATATTTATTATTAAAAAACGCCTTATCGGCGTATCACTTTCTCAGAGGGGTTAAAACACGATTACCTTATCGGCCCAGAGTGTCCAATCAGTCAGTTCTTCCAGGGTGCTGCGATGTGTACCTTCGGCCAATTCTGCTGACGTCATACCGCGCGCGTCCATACAGGTACCGCACACACCGATTTGGCCTTCGCGGCGGATAACCGGGTTCATCATCAACTCAACGTTGTAATAACCTTGCGGAACTTTTTGGCCGCCTTTCGCGCAAACAGCCGCGTCACCCATCAAAAATACACGTACTTCATCAGTACCGCGTTTGGCGATGGAGCCTGCCAGACGTAAACCGTTGTAGCTGCGCTCGGTGCCGTATGGTCCATCATTCAATATAAATAGAATATTGCTCACTTCAGTTTCCTCTTGATTTTCCTGGTGGTTATTGCGGGCACCGATCAAAAGGAACTTTGCCATCAATTAGCGCATGCGCTTACCAAGCTTCCTTTTAAACAGCACCCGTTTGTATAGCAAAACCTCTGGCAACCCAATCCGCGACACCTTCTTCCCAGCGTGTAGCCTGATAGCCTTTTTGGTTCAGCAAATTCACTGCTTCTATCGACATGACACACAGCGGTCCACGACAGTAAGCGACGATTTCCCGGCCTGGCGGCAATTCAGCAATTTTTTGCTCCAGCACTTCCAGTGGAACCGACAAAGCACCTGGGATATGGCCCGCCATAAATTCTTCGGTCGGACGCACGTCCAATACCGTCACTTCACCGCGCTTTACGCGCTCCAGCAATGTGTTTTTGTCGGTTTTTTCCAGCATTCCGCGATCACGCAAGAAGGCGTCGGTCACGGCGCGAACTTCCAGCAACCGGGTTTCCCCCACTCGCCGGAGGATGCCGCAAAGACCAAGCACTTCCTGATCGGCAACGCGGTAAATGATGTTCACCCCATTGCGCTCCGAATCAATCACGCGCGCCGCGCGCAATACCTGCAAATGCTGTGATGTATTCGCAATGCTCTGGTTAATTTCTTTCGCGATTGACTCAACGGTTCGCGGCCCCTGGCTTAACACATCCAACAGTTCAAGGCGGATCGGGCTCGCCAATGCTTTTCCGATACGAGCCAATTGCTCATACAGCGAGTCTTTAAATTGCCGGCAATTTGAAGAAGTCATAGATTTTCCATTTATCAATTGATCGCTTGAATTATAGATTCCATGCGTCAATCCTCAAATAGCTATCTACCGCCCAAGCGCAAGTTCACCTAAAAATGGCATTGTTGCCAATAAAAAAGCGCCCCTGACCATCGCTGGCGGTTCAGCGCAGAAGCCCGTTCCTTGACAATCTAGGTGAAGCGGATATTCTAGTCAAGCATTCAATTAAATAATTGAATATTTAATAGATATACCATTCGTGCCAAATATTGAATAAGCATGGGTGGTTTAAAAGGATTCCTTGCCGATATGCGTAAACACACCCTAGTGGAATTCGCGACCCGCCATCCCCGGTGGATTTTTGTCGCAACCTTATTGATCACCGCGATTTTCTGTACCCAGTTCCCCAGGATTACACTGGATACCAACCCGAAAAATATGCTGCCCCCGGACTCCCCCGTGCGGGTCTGGAATGATGGGATTGAACAGACATTCCGGTTGTATGAAGACACTATCCTGGTGGCGATCCACAACGATAAAGGTGTGATCAATACCGGCACCCTCAAGAAAATCCATACCCTTACCGAACAGATCCTCGCCATTGACGGCGTTGCCGCCCGTGACCTGGTGAGCTTTAACACCATCGACCATATCAGTGCGGACGGGGACGGCTTGGATATCGCCCCGCTAATGGCCGAGGCCCCGGATACACCCGAGGCGTTGTCCGCGTTCCGGGCCAAGTTGATTGGCAACCCGCTATTTGCGGACCGGATAATTTCCACTGACGAGACCATGGCCGCGCTCTATGTCCCGCTGGAGGAGGGTGCCAATGGCAAGCAGGTCGCGGACAAGATTCGCAGCATCGTTGCAACCCAGGGTGAAGGGGATGATTTTTATGTGGCCGGGGACCCGGTTGTCCGGGATACCTTCGGTGCCGACATGTTCACCATGATGGGTTTATTTGCGCCTATCGCAGGCATGATTATGTTTATTGCCATCCTGTGGATGTTCGGCAGTTTGTCCCTTGCGATGTCGATGATGGCGGTGGCCATGGCCAGCATCATTTGCAGTATGGGATTACTGATCGGGCTGGGGTTTCCGGTACACATTATGAGTTCCATGGCACCGGTATTTTTAATGGCCATTGCAACGGACAGCATCCATATTTTTAACGAGTTTTATCACCGCTTCCGCCAGGGTGGCAATAAACAACAAGCCATCCACGAGACCATGGACGCGGTCAGTCGCCCGGTGCGTTATACCGCGCTGGCAACCGCCGCCGGATTTGCCGTATTGCTTTTCATGGAAATTATTCCCGTTAAAGTATTTGGCGGCGTCATTGTCTTTGGCACCTTGCTGCTGCGTCTCCTCAGCTTCACGCTCATCCCTGCGTTACTGATGTCGATCAATGAGAAAAAAATCCTTGCCGCCGTCGCACGTGAAACGCAACAACAGCAATCCAAAAAAAGCTGGTTGCAAACTCTGGCGGATGTGGCGGTCACCCATCCGAAAAAAATTGTCATGCTGGGCCTATTACTGACCGCTGTTTCTGTAGTCGGTATTACGCAGATAACGATCAACAACAACCTGGTGAAATGGTTTACCCACAACAGTGAAGTACGCATCGCCGATGAGAAGATCAATGAATCACTCGGTGGCACCGCGCCTGGATACATCATTGCCATTGCACCAAATGCCGATGGCATAAAAGCACCGGAAACCCTGCAATACATTGATGGTTTGCAACGGCATCTGGAATCCATGCCTGAAGTCGGAAAAACGTTTTCGATTGTCGATTACGTAAAACGCATTAACCGTGTACTCCATGAAGATGCTCAGGATTATGAGGTAATTCCCACGGACGCTGACACCATCGCCCAATACCTGTTTTTATTCGGCATGTCCGCGAAACAGTCAGACCTGGATAACATAGTGGACTATCCCTTCCAGCAGGCCAATATCTGGCTGCAATTGAAAAGTTGGGACGCTGGCGCAATGCGCAATGTCATCCACACCGTGGAAGAATACCGACGCAAACATCCGATTGACCTCGAATTCAAGCCCGCAGGCACTACTTACTTCAATGTGGTGTGGAACGATGAAGTGCTGTGGGACATGCTGAAAGGATTTGTCCTGGCGTTGCTGGTGGTATTTATTCTGCTCGCTATCAATTTCCGTTCAATCAAGTGGGCAGTTGTCGGGTATATCCCGTTACTGTTTACCATCATGCTGATCTACGCCGTGATTGGTTTCTCAGGTAAGGATTTTGATATGCCGATTTCGGTCTTGTCATGTTTGTCGCTGGGCATGGCGGTTGATTTCTCGATCCATTTCATCAGCCGTTTGCGTCAGCGTATGGCGGAAGCCGCCACGACCGGTGAATCACTGGCGGACAATTTGCGCTGGACCGCTGCACGGCCCGGAAAAGGCATTATGCGCAACGCCATTCTTTTTGCGGCTGCCTTTTCGGTAATGATGTTTGCCCCACTTACGCCTTACATCACTGTGGGGGCATTCATTGTCAGCATGATGCTCGTCAGCGCATTAGTTACATTATTGTATTTGCCCGCATTGATTTTGTTATTGCAAGGCTGGCTATTCACTACATCCATATCTGACCATTCAACGTCAACCGTTTCTGCAACATCCTCTGTCGGAGAGCGCGCATGATTTCCCTGGTAAAAACACTGACGCAACGCAGCTTATTTGTTCTCAGTGCCGTATTGATGCCCTCGATATGCATGGCAATAGAGCCCACACAAATTGTCCAACAATCGCTGGATGCAACTTACTATGCGGGCAATGACATGCGTACAAAAGTCAGCATGAAATTGATTAATCCCAAAGGCGATATCCGTGAGCGTGAAATGACCATGCTGCGGATCAACCTTGCGGGTGGTGAACAACGTTATTACACCTATTTCCATCGCCCGACTGATGTGAAAGGCACGGCGTTCCTTGTGCAAAAATTTCCAGGCAAAGAAGATGATCGCTGGATTTTTGTGCCGGCCATCAAGTTGGTGAAGCGCATTGCCTCTGACGACAAACGCTCATCGTTTGTCGGTTCCGATTTCACTTACGAAGACGTATCCGGTAGAGAAGTGGCCGATGAAAGCCATACATTGGTGGGTGAAGAAATTTTTGAAGGGCGGCCGGTGTACCGTATTGAAAGCAAACCGGTTAAAGCCATCGATTACAGTCGTCGCGTGTCGTTAATTGACAAAGAACGTTGGCTGCCGTTGAGCGAGGAATATTTTGATTTGCGTAACCGCCCATCACGCGTATTCAATGCAGTGAAAGTGGAGCAAGTCGCCGACGTTTGGACTATTACGGCGCGCACCATGAAAAACCTGGAAACGGGTTATCGCACTGAAGTGGTATAT
>CAMLOU010000200.1 GCA_946481735.1 uncultured Cellvibrio sp. | reverse complement strand
AAAATCCATTGCGCGTAAACGATCCCAATGGATTGACCGATTTCAATTTCCTGCAACAATCACAACTAAATTATTACAAGCCTACCCGCATTTAACCGACCACCAAGCCGCTTTGGTCATCAAGGCGTTGCGAGAGTATTTTCAATTATGCAACGTGGCTGGTAAACGCGTTGTTTCCATGCCGTCCCAGGTTGTTGATGTTGCCTGGCATGAGTTCATTTTATTCACTCGGCAATATCAACAGTTCTGTAATAAAGCCATCGGCCGGTTTTTGCATCACACGCCAGCAGAAGCGATGAAGTCGCCAACCGTCGCCCAGCAAGGTATTAAAACAGCGTGGAAGATTGCTTGTGCGCGGGAACTTATTCACCCTAAATCACCCCATCGTTTGCCTTTACTCTTTGCAATAGATGCTGAGTTGAATATCCCTGATGGATTCAAATACGCGCTCGACTGCAAGGGTTCCGAAAAAGGTGATTACTGTGGCTCTCACATCGGGTGTAGTAGTTGTGCGGGCGGATGTGCGGGTGGTTCGGGTTGTAGTAGTGGCTGCGGGGGCGGAGGAGATTAAACGTAATAAAAAGCCCCACCAACTCACGCTGGCGGGGCTTTCTTATAACAACAATAACTGACTAATTAATTACATTGATTCTGCAACACACAAGCTTGAATGCTGTTGGAGAAGAAGTAATTCACCAGGTTGTCTTCGTTCACCGACCAGGCCATAACGCCGCGCAAATCCGGGTAGGTTTTTGCGGGGGTGTAGCCGCTTCCGCAATCACCGGAGCGCAGACAACGCACAGCCGCTTTCACAACCGTCGGGTCGGTGTAGCCGCTGCCGGCAGCGCTGGGCGCACTGGAGGCGGGTAAACCGATGACGATTTTGTTGGCGGGCAGGCCTTGATAGTTCACGCCGGTACTGGCGATGGGGAAGCCTTCGATCAGTGCTTCGGTCCAGGCGACCAGTGCGTCCTGCGTGGCAGAGTTATAGAAGCTGCCGTTCAGGCCGGGCATGCTGCCGGTGTTGTAGTTCTGCATTTGTACCCAGGTAATTTCGTTGCGCAGCGCGTTCATCAGTGGCAGGTAAACGCCCCAGTTGATGCTGCCTTGCCAGTTGGCCGGAAGCATCGCGCCGATGGTGTGTGCAGTTTCCGGAGCCATGGTCACCATGAAGTCGGGGCCATAATGCGCTTTGATTCGCTTGATCGCACGTACCAAGTGGTCCGCAGAGTATTGCGGATTGGTTTCGTTGATCAACGCGTTCGGTGCGGTGTGCAAACCTTTCTCGGTGTCGATATCGATACCATCCAGATTCCACTCATCAGCAATCGCAATAAATGAATTCACGAAATTATCTTCGTGAGCCATGCTGGTCAGCGCCAGCGGTGTGGTCGCGCCACCAATCGCCAACAACACTTTTTTACCCTGGGCCTGAGCAGCGGCAACCTGGGCCGGCGTCGGGTTATTTTGGGTGAAGTCAGCGTTGGTCAGGGTGAGGGAGCCATCTGCATTGATACGTGGGAATGAAATATTCAGCACGGTGTAGTTGGGAATTGTGCTGGGGGTCAGCAACGGCCAATGCCAGTTCTCCCAATAACCGACCAACTCGCTGTCGCCGGTGGGCGCAACACTGCTTGAGCTGGAAGAGACGCTGGAGCTGGAAGCGATCACCGAGCTAACTGAGCTGGATGACGAGCTGCTCGATACTGCGCTGGACGAACTGCCGCCACTGCAAGAACCGCCCGCTGACCATGCTGAGGTCCAGTAAGTGCCGGTACCCGGTGCATAGGCCCAGGCAGCTGTTGACGAACACCAGCCGGGAATATCGCAGGTGTAATTCGCACCGGCATTCGCCACAACCTGGCCCAGTGTATAACTGGTGCCCGCGACGTATTGTGGACAGGAGCCACCGCCGGTACTGCTCGACGAGCTGGCGACGATAGAAGAGCTTGAACTGCTGACAACACTGCTCGAAGAAGAACTGACAACCGAAGACACAGAACTGGACGAACTGGTCACGCCATCACAAGCACCATTGTCCGCCCAATGTTGCCAAGGGCCGGAACTGGTGGTGGGGTTGTTGTTTTGTGTCCAATAATTTGCGGTATAACCGCGATTATTGTGTTTAACCTGATTGCCCTGCGTGTAGACGGTACTGCTGCTCCAGGTGGGGCGGCTACTGCAATCGACGGCAAATACATTCGAAGAGAGAAAGGCTGTCACTAACAGCCCTCCCAGTGCGAGGGTGGTTTTCATGGTATTGACCTTTTGATTTGAGTTTTACTTTGAAATTATTGTGTTACTGCCGTAAAGCCGGTTCAGCATATTTACCGTGTGGTCACAATGCAAGCAATCGACGGGACAAATATGATTTGAGTCACTAGATAAAAGCGGAAAAAATTTTCTTATGTCAGAACGGGAAATAATTTGGCGATGGCAGCGCTGTCATTGGTGGGAATGCTATAAAGGATGAATTTTCAGGACGTTAATATCTTTCGAAAATTAAGTTTTCTAAATGGAAAGTGTGACGGGCTATAAGGCAGCACAATTCGAGTTTGGCGTTAGGGCCTTCGTTTCGAAACCCTCAAGTCAGGGACGACTTGAGGGAGCTACAGGGATGATTCATTCGCCACATCCTTGTGGCTCACCCTACGGGCAGCTTCGCTGTGCAAATTGGCTTTTCTGCCAATTTGTTGCGTTTTCGAAACGAAGGCCCTAATGACAAACGGTTTACGGAGTGCTACTGGACCTTATGACATCTAATGCACCGCATGCACCCGTGGCGGTGTTGTCAAACGCTCCAACACCAAATTACCCACAGCAATGTCCCCGTCAATCGCACAACTCATATTCGCCGCATTATCAAGATCAATAGCGCGACGGGCCAGGTCGTTAAATGTGCGTGGAATCGCAGGATTGCGTGGATCAGGAAGAGTGATACCGGTAAGGAAACCCGATAGCAATGCAGGTTGGCCCACCGGCGTGTTGTAATCCAGATGCGCAAAGGGTGTACCGGTTTCAATTACATGGCAACCGCTGCAAGTATTTAACGCCAGCTCAAATAACGCATCATCACGCAAAGTTGCCGGTGGTGGTGTGTTGGGCGACGGTGTGGTGGGTACGGTTAACATTGAGTTGGGCACATTCCACAACACGGCTGCGGGCGCAGCGCCTGCAAGGAAATTGATGCTGTTATAGAGTGATGTAATTTCATGTTGTGCTGGTGGTGGTCCGATTAAAGATGGCCATTCTGTATTCACAAAATTAGCCAGCAATGACGAATTATTGTGTTGAATTTGCGGTTCCTGTTTTACCGTTGTCTGCTCCATCCAGCCGCCTATGCGCGGCAATACAAATTCACGTAATTCCCAACCCGGTGAGCCAGGCAATAATTCATTGGTGCGAATTTGCCCGATAGCACTTTGATTGGGTGCAGCGGGATTCGCGCCGGCGGCGGTGAAGACATCGGTCAGCTGGGCGAGATCGTCGTTGTAGTTGGCGGAGCCGGCGAGGTCTACCCATTTTTGGGCCCAGTCGCGCACGTTGGTGCAACCGGCAATCGGTACTTTGTATTCCAGAATCAGCGTTTTGGATTTGTTGTTACAGTTGCCGTCGTGCAGCGAGAAAACAAAACGGCCTTCGCCTGCTTCGCCGCCGCCATACACGCCACCCTCGCCGCGCAAATCGAGACGCAACACAATACCCAATAAACGGAAGGGGCTCTCTTCTGGCAACAAAGGCGCACCCACGCCGCCGCTGCGAATTTCCCACTCACGAATAATTTGTTGATACACCAGGGGCCGCGCCAGAACATTCTGGTTATTTATGAGTTGCACAGAATTCCAGTGATCGAAAAAACGTTTGATGTAATCAGACGTAGACGCAGTACCGTTAGCAATATTTTCCATGAGTCGCCAGTAAGTCCACTCACCGGTAGGATTGCCGACCGGCGGCTGATTGGGCGAACGGCAAGCCCAGGTGCGTGTTGGATCGTTGACGACGTCCAGGTCGGTAATCATCAACGAATGCGGAATACTGGCCGCGCGGTGAGCACCGCCGCCCGTAGGTACACCGAGGGGTTGTCCGAATAACGGTAAGTCAATAGTGCGATCTACACGAAACAAATCGCGCGTAAGCGGGAGTTGAAATTGTTGTTCTACTCGCCCCGTTTGATCCGCAAACAATAAATGCTCGCCTTTGGCTACTATTCTGCGCGTGCCAATATGTTGCCGCCCTCCGGCAGAAAACAATGCGCGCGCTTCACCATTGTAAGCGTCGGCCAATTGCAGGTTGGCCTTGGCAAACGCGTCAAAATCAAATTCGGTTTTGATAGAAAAAATCCCGTCACCGGGTTTTTCATCGCCACCTTTTCCGTTGTCAGACAGCACAAGAACTTTATCGCCGATAGTGACAGACACCTCACCGCTGGGCTTTTCCTGCGGTAATTTGGCCTTGATCAATGCTGCTTTTTCGTCAATCGGTGTTATTGATAAGCTTGTTGGGGTAACGGATGTGGTCGTGTCAGACTGTTGCGCAATTGCAAATGACGTAAAAAATGCGAGAGCAAAAAGTCCACTTGAAATAACAGATGGGAAATGCGAAATCCTCTGCATGCTGAATCCTCCTGGGGCATAGTTGAAAATTGAATAACAATTCTTATCATTAGGCCGCAGAGAATAGGGTGAATATTCTCGACTCTGCGGAGTATGTTCTATAGAAGAGGAGTAGCGGCAGGTCAAACGCTGTATCGATAATTGACGCTTATGTTCTCAGGCTGATTTGCTATGTTAAAAAATAAATTCAACTTATTTGGTTTCGGTATAAATGAATAAATTTGATTAGCAAAAGTTTTAAGTTTGGCATGGAGGATTTTTATGGATAAAAGCGGGCAGGCTGTATTTGAGATAGTAAGAACGTCAGCTACACAAATGAAAACCCCACCGGATAGCGGTGGTAGCCATCATAGTCAGCCTTACTCAAGGGAACACCCGCCTGGCGGGCAATGGCATAGCTCACGGACAAATGAAAGAAAAAATTCGGTAGTGCATAAAGGCTGACATATTCATCGCATGGCAAGTCCAGATTATTAAAACCAGCCTTGTCCTGAATCTTCAACGGCGCCTTTTCAAAATCGACATCCGTCAGTGCCTCCAGATATTGCACGGTTTTCTGAAGCTGCTCACGCAAACCCCCAAAAGTCGGCTCACCGTCAAAGCTAAACCGCTCCCGACCAACCAACGGACAACACGTGCGCAGTGAAAAATTAATTGCTGTACGCACTTGGGAAATAAACGGCAACATGTCTTTCTGTAAGCTACCTTGCAGAAGGTTCGCCTGATCGGAAGCATGAGCTTCGATCTTTACCAGCATCTTTTCCAATTGTTTTAGGTAATGGATGAAAACTGTGGCGGGATTTGAGTACATTATTTTTCTCAAGTTTTCCTGTTGTTAAAAACTAACCAGAGGGATCTTCTGTGGCCCCATCTTTTTTGGCTGCAATGTTGTGTTCGCACAACGCGAGTTTGGCGTTAAGTTTTGGGATTCGAAACCCTCAAGTCAGGGACGACTTGAGGGAGCTACATGGA
>CAMLOU010000199.1 GCA_946481735.1 uncultured Cellvibrio sp. | reverse complement strand
CATAACGCTGGCTTTTTTGTGTTGCTTAAAACGCTGTTAGTTACAACTGCGCAGGTAAGTCCATGCGTTTGTCCAAGCCCAACCTGAACCTGGAGCGTATGGGCCACCAACGGTACACCAGCCACCAACAGTACACTCGTACTCACTGCCGCCGTTAACAACTTTAGCGCCGGTTGAGTATGAGCTGCCGTCAACGTAAGCCGGTGAAGTACAGTTGCCAGTGCTTACAGAAGAAGAGCTGCTGGAGACAGCAACTGAACTGCTGGAGCTGGGAACTGAGCTTGCGCTGCTGGAAGAAACCGGTGAGCCAGTACAGCTACCGAGATCCAGCCATACAGCCCATTGACCAGAGTTGGTAGCCGGGTCTTGACCCTGAGTCCACCACTGAGCCTGGTAACGCTTGCCGTTGTGCTTGACTTGATTGCCGTTGTTGTAAGTAGCGCTCGCTGACCAGGCTGGCAGAGTTGCACAGGTGTCATTGGAAATGCTTGAGCTGGAAGAACTTACTACAGAGCTGTTAACGCTGGAGCTGCTTGAGCCTGGGCCGCCAGTGCCATCACCGAAGTTGAGGTCCACACACTGATAGAAACCTTCAGCCGCATCTCTCACCCAGTCACGTTGCCAAATACTGTACACAATGTGTTTGCCGGTACGGTAAGGCAGCCATACGTCGTGGTACGACGTGGTTTCCTGATCAGCCGGACCTGAGTCGTGGATCAGCACCAGATCATCCCAACGCAACGGTTGGCTATGGTTGTAACCTTCGCGAGTGATGTAGTAACGGAAATAAGTGGTTTTGTGAGCAGCGGTGTTAGTCCACACAAAGGTTTTCAAACCGGGAGTAACATTTTCTGCTGGCCAGTCAGTTCTGGCGAGGTCCATACCATACAGGTTGGCACGGCCAGCACTACACAATCTGCCATCCGGAATGTAGTTTTGGTGATCATCACGCACCCCGCCGACAGCCACTTCTTGCGGCGTGTACAGTCCCTGGTTGCCGGCTGCCTTGGCAGCGATACAAGCCGGGTGCGTCGGGTTTTCAATTCCGTTTTCTTTACACATAATCACACGGCTTTTGGGTGATGAAATGTAACCGTGCGCATTAGCGCCAGTGGCGGGAAGCAGAGAAGCTGCACCGACGATTAATGCCAAGGCACCCAAGCCTTTACGGGTTTTAACGCCCGCGATGGAACGTTTTATATTAGTTGTTTTCACGCCTCAATCTCCTGCTTTTTTGGTTTGCAAGTAGACAACAGTTCAGTGACCTGTCAGTCACCATTTATAACAACCTCCCGATACACAGTGGTACTGCTTACCCCCTCCACTGAAAATACCGAAGACCGATTGTATCCATCAAAGATATTAAATACCATATTTTTTTATTTTTAGAGATATTAAATATCATAAAATTTATGTATCCATGACGCTCGTCAATAACTAAAAAAATAATCCACGGGTTTTTCGCAAGAAAAATTCAGAATAAAAGTATAAAGAGCCAATCGTCATCAAAAAAATTGTGACCGGGTTCCGCATTTGCATATCGCACAGATCATATAAATTCGACAATCTGCGATGCAATTGTCAGCACCAGGATCAATAAGCCGCTGAAGCAGCCTCCAGTTTTACTCGCCTGACTTTTGCCACACGGATTAACACGTACATGACCGCAAACACCATCACCCAGATCATCGCCCAAACCGCTAGCACAAAGGGTAGCGACTCGGAAAAATTCCAATGACGCGCAACACCCAGGAACGCTGCATAAAACCAGATACTGTTTGATATAGAAGCGGGTAATACAGTCTTGGCAAATTCATCGTGCTGATCAAAATTGAAAATTCGCGGCAAGGAAACCAGGTGCAGAGCAAAAGCATTGATGGTGAGGATAATCACCAGGATGATCTTCGCTTGTAATTTTTGGTTGTGTAAATATTCAGGATTAACTGCAATACCTTGCAGTACCAGCAACAAACCCGTAGCCCACAGTACCACCAGCGAAGCAATGATAATTTTTATTTCAAGATCAATATCGGGACGTTTGCTTTCTGAATCCGAATTGAAAAAATACGCGGATAGTTTCAAATCCGACATCAGAATAACGCCAATCGCTGAACATGCAGCAATCAGATGAAGATAGACTGTCAATGTATGCACCATTGCCTTAAACACCCCATTGCCAACCGAAGAGTGAGTTATTTTTACCTGACGATGTGTCGGTAAATTTTTAATTTTTTACGCTGCCAAACAACAACATCTTGATACTGAATGCAGGGGTATTGACCGAATATATTTTGTATAACCCTGGCATCAAAAAAAGTTAACAGGTGATGAAAGCCGTTTGGAAAACTGTTCAGGTCGCGCACTACCCGTAACGGCTTTTCAACAACCTGTTAACAACAATGGCGAAACGAATCGCCAGACTAATGGCCACAAAAAAACATATGACACGATGACTGGAGTCATCAACCAACACCTGGGGTACAACTTGACAGGAAGGATTTGCGCAAACCCTGGTTTGGCCAAACACTCCAATACAGAAAATGTGTATGAACAACACACCAGGCAAGTAACGGATGACCCGGTACGGCGCCTGCTATGTTTCCCTTAATGGCAACAGGGGCTTATTCAACACATCACAAACGGGCAATTAATTAAGATCACAACTTTTATTGTTATTGAGGCTGCAACAGGAACGGCATACAGCTCAGATGGACCAATGATACTTAATACCAATAAAAACGCAATATTTTTGTTACTTAATACCAAGCAAAATCCAATATATTGCGTCACCTGTCGCAAATTCCGGGATTTACAGGCAGGAAAAGTACTATATAAAGAGGCAGGTAATAAGCTGTTGAGCGGTCAACATGCTTCGCTTTCACAATGCCAGACCGCGACAACAGTATCAGGCGCAGCGTTTCAGAACCGCAACGAACATCGTGTCTGCATCCCATTCCGGCGCCCCCACCAAGGTGCTGGACTGTAAGGTAAAGTCGGGATGCGCTGTCAAAAATCCAGCCACTTGCGCTTCATTCTCACTGACTTGCCAACTACAGGTTGCATAAACCAGCTGGCCACCCCGGCGAACCGCCTGGCTGGCTGAGTCCAGGATGGTCTTTTGCAGGTCCAGCAGTTCAGCGGTATCCGCTGCGTGAAATCGCCAGCGCGCATCAGGGTTGCGTCGCCAGGTGCCAGCGGACGTACAAGGCGCGTCCACCAATACCCAGTCAAAACCCTGTTGACGCGCCGCTTCGGCGGGCAAGCGCAAGGCTTCCCTGCCCTGCCATTCAAAGGTACGGATGTTGTACACACCGGCGCGCTTCGCCCGACGTTTGAGTTCCTCAAGTTTGTAACTGTGCAGGTCAGTCGCCAGCAACATGCCTTTATTGTTCATGCGCGCCGCAATTGCCAGGGATTTGCCGCCCGCACCCGCGCAGGCATCCCATACCTTATCGCCGGGACTGGCAGCGACGCTGGTGGCAATCGCCTGGCTCGCCCGATCCTGGATCTCGACCCAGCCGTTCTTATAGGGCGTGGTTTGCAAAATCCCTGTGCCACCCAGTGCGCAGAGCCCGTCATGATCTAGCCTTACCGCTACCCCTTCATCGCGGAGCAGCTGCGCTAATTCGGATGCTGCCATATTGCCCTGAGGACGGAGCCACAGTGGCGGGGACTGGTTTTGCAAGGCAATAAACAGATCCAGATCCCCGGTCGACCACTCACTGGCCTGCGCGCGCGCCTGCAACAAACTGGCCCAGCCCGGACGCAGGCCGTGCCATAGCATCGACGCTGCATCCTGCGAATCGGGCGATGCCATAAAGAGTGGCTGCATCCGCAGAAACCACGCCTTGCGCGCGGCGGCATCACGCAGCATCTCCGGAGCCGATGCATCCGGCGCGCTACGCAATGCAATCCAATACCAGAAGGCTGCTGGAGGGATTTGGTGAGTATCCGCTGGAGACCAGGTGCTATCCCAGCCTGCCCCATCAAAAGCCGGGGACTGTGCGCGATAGCTGTGCTCCAATAACGCCGCGAGCTGCAGATAGCGCATCGCAGCAAACATAGCGGCCGATAACGCCAATTGAATTGATATACCCGGCGGATTGTTTTTGCCGCGCGCTGACCGGCCGGGCGTGTGCAATTTCAGCAGCGGCACTTGGCGTTTGAGCCATCGATCCAGTAAGGGCCAGTGCCCAATCTGTTGCGTGTCCTCTGCCAGCCACTGGCGCCACAAGGGCAGTAATAATTCATAAGGTGCCCTGGTCCACTCGATTGTCATGGTGCTCTACCTGCCGACATGAAAAATATTTATCAACTATTTAATAACCAATGAAACGATACCGACCAGGCTGACCAACAACAATGTCACGCCCAACACCCGATAAAACACCTTCGGATCACCTTCCAGAATTCGATGGTGAAATCGCAAACCGATCACATGACCAATCGCGGCACACGGCAGCAACCATAGATGGTGAATCAGCTGCAAATCCACACCCGCGTAGACAAACGCAACCATCTTGATGGTGACCAGGATAAACCAGAGAACAAATAAGGTATCGCGCAGCTGGTGTTTCGCCACATGGGTCGCAAACACTGAAATAATCAGGGGTGCACCAATCAACGAGGTACCACTGATGTAACCGCCGAGCATGAGGAAGCCGGTATCCAGCACGGGATGATTACTTTTAAAGGGGCGGTTTACGATGTAGGAAATGGAATAGACCGACACGATCCCGAAGATAATCCCGGTCATCAAACCGGCCGGCAAGGTCAGCAAACCCAACACGCCAATCATCTTGGGGACAATCATAATCGCCAGCGCTTTTTTCAAATAAGCCCAGTCTACTGTGCTGTCAGCGGTTGCCTGATCAGCGGATGTCCGGCTCTGCTTGCGCTGGTTTTGCCAGACGGTCAACGCGGAAAACACCAGTAGATGCACCGCGATCAATGGCAGATAAACCAGCGGTTGGTTGTCCACCAATAATAAAAAAGGCAGCGACAAAACAGCGCCGCCAAAGCCCAAACCGGAACGTACAAAGCCGCTCCAGATAAAGATCAATGCAATCAACAGGTATTGGTAAAACGCGAGATCAGCCATGACAAGGGTTCACAACAGCAGGTTCACAAGTAACAAGGAAAGGCGCGCATTATAGCGGTTGCAAGACGCGTCTACCGAAGTAATTTTTTGTTTAGCTGTTTGCCCGCCGGGCGCTGACGACGTAAAACTGACTACAACCGCTATGTTGTTAACGCGCATTTTCCAACTGAAAGGAGTGAACGATGAGCTATCCGCCGTTTTCCCGCCGGGACCTGATGAAAGCTATGGCTGCCTTGGGCGCCTTTTCTCTCGCACCCGGACTCTTTGCCTCACCCTCCGGGAAGAAAAAACTCGGCGTGGCCCTGGTAGGGCTCGGCTCTTACAGCCGTGGCCAACTCGCGCCCGCCCTGCAATTAACACAACACTGCTACCTGGCCGGCATTGTTACCGGCTCGCCAGAAAAAATTCCGGTATGGCAACAGCAATACCGGATTCCCGATAAAAATGTGTACAACTACGACAACATGCATCAAATGGCTGACAACCCTGACATTGACGTGGTGTATATCGTATTACCCACCGGCCTGCATAA
>CAMLOU010000198.1 GCA_946481735.1 uncultured Cellvibrio sp. | reverse complement strand
CTCAACAACGCCAGCACCTGCAACGTCCCTAGCGTGGTTTCGTATTGCAAAGCCACCGCCATGCCAAGGGCTGGAAGTACCAGCAAAGCCATAGACGACCCCAACGCCCACGGCGAGGTAAACTGGGGCAGCAAAAACCCCAAGGCAATCCGCAGGCTGCCGCCCGCCATCCCGGCAATCGTGATAAGGGAAAAAAGTCCGTTAAGGGAATAGGGGTAACCGACTTGCAGCAACATGACAGCCACAACGCTCCAGCTCAACCACACGCCATGCCCACACAATACATAACCGCTGATTAAACCGGCCCGTAGATGGAAGAATGTGGAATTTCCTCCGTGTCTGAGTTCCTGATGCAGCATCGCAGATGGGTCTCACCGTTGGGGATAAGGAGGAAGAGATTCAGCACATATCACTATGCAAGCTCTGCGGAGAAGGCTCAATTGCTCTTAAGGGTTAACCAACGTCGCTTGCTATTTTTTTAGTAGTACCTATTTCGGGGTAATGCCAGGTGGAGTAAAAACTTTTTGGAGATATCATCGATTTGTCCAGCCACTTTCGCCCTTGCCAAGCCTCCTTCCCTGCCATCACAATGAAGCGCAAGGGATTTTTTCTTTTTCCACCGGAGACTAACCATGACGCAAACCTCCACTGTTTTACTTGTCGACGACCACCCTTTGTTGCGCAAAGGCTTACAACAACTGCTCAGCCTGGCAGATGATCTGGAGGTGGTTGGTGAAGCAAGTAACGGAGCGGACGCCGTCACACTGGGCGTTGAACTGGACCCGGATCTGATTCTGCTGGATCTGAATATGCAAGGCATGAATGGCCTGGAGACCTTGAGTCGTTTGCGGGATCAAGGCGTCACCTCCCGCATCGTCATGTTGACAGTCTCGGATGCCGATGAGGATGTTCTGGAAGCCATCGGACGTGGCGCGGACGGCTACTTATTGAAAGATATGGAACCGGAACAATTACTTGAACACATCCAGCGGGCCTTGCAAGGCAAGCTGGTCATGAGCGAAGCCGTAACGCAAGTATTGGCCAGCGCTATTCGCAAACCACAAAAAAATCCGCTCGCGTCATTAGAAAGCCTCACCAGTCGCGAACGCGACATCATCAAGCTGATCGCAAAAGGCCTGAGCAATAAATTGATCGCTCGGGAACTGGACATTTCCGACGGCACCGTAAAAGTCCACGTCAAACATCTACTGAAAAAATTGGGCCTTCGTTCGCGGGTTGAAGCCGCCGTATGGATGGTCAACCACAAATCTGGCGAGTGAACCATCGTAACAAGCAGGAGGTAAACCGGTGAAAAGCTGTTGCGACGAGCATCATTTATTACCCATTGAAGATGCCTTAGCGCAGATGAAGACCCGCGTGACCTCGGTGACTCATATTGAGCGAATCGGCCTCATGCAAGCGCTTGATCGAGTATTGGCACACGACCTCATCGCGCAGTTCAACGTGCCCGCCCAGGCAAATTCTGCAATGGACGGGTACGCGATACATCTTGATGACACACACGCGTTACCCAAGAGCCTGCGCCTGATCGGAAGCGCCTTGGCTGGCCATCCGTTTGACGGCGAAGTGGTACCGGGAACCTGCATACGGATCATGACTGGCGCTCCCATTCCTGCTGGTGCTAATTGTGTCGTCATGCAAGAAAATGTCGACGTTATAAACGCAGGTGATCGTCAATTCATCAAGC
Source organism: uncultured Cellvibrio sp. (assembly GCA_946481735.1). The sequence continues at coordinate 3,954 of CAMLOU010000198.1, read as the reverse complement.
TGAACCAACATCCACGCTCCCTGGAAAACATTCGTCAACGCGGTGAAGACATCGCCGAGGGTGATGTAGTTATAGCGAAAGGAAAACGCCTGAATCCGTTGGATATTGGATTAATCGCTTCATTGGGCATGGCGGAAGTCGATGTGTTTCGGCGGCTTCGCATCGCCGTGCTTTCTACCGGTGATGAACTCATACCACCTGGCGAGGCCTTACCCTCCGGCAGTATTTACGACAGCAATCGCTACAGCATCATTGCCCTGCTCCAACGTTTGCATGTGGAGGTCATTGATGTGGGATTGATTCCGGATCAGCCCGACACCCTTCGCAACGCTTTTATTGATGCAGCTGAACAAGCCGACGCCGTAATATCCACTGGCGGGGTTTCTGTCGGCGATGCGGATTATGTAAAAGACGTGCTGGGCGAGCTAGGGCAAATAAATTTTTGGAAAGTCGCAATCAAACCTGGAAAACCTTTTGCCTTTGGCCAGATAGGGCGGAGTTATTTTTTTGGTTTGCCGGGAAATCCGGTTTCTGCCATGGTCACGCTTCACCAACTCGCACTCCCCATCCTTCGCCGTATGGCTGGTGAACAGGTTGCCCCGCCAGCAACCTTCGTGGCGAACGCCGGATCAATCATAAAAAAACGACCTGGTCGCACGGATTATCAGCGCGGTCGACTGACCATCAGCGAAGGCAACCTCTTAGTGAATACCACGGGAGCACAAGGCTCAGGTGTGATGACCTCTTTCAGTAATGCGGATTGTTATATCGTATTGGAACGGGGGCGCAGCTCGGTGAATCAACACGACACGGTTAACATTCTTCCCTTTGATCGTTTTATTCAATAACTGAGATTGATTTCGTCGCATACGGAAACGCGTTGTTGCTTAACGCACATACCTCACGTTTAGCCATACCCCCAACGAGGTACAACAGCTGCTACTTGAGATGGATAATAAACCCGTTACTTCAAGGTTATCCTTACCATCAACGCGACCTCCTGCATTTAGCTCTCACAGAGCTACGGAAAGGTGCCACTTATGTTGATTGACCAGTACGCGCGACGTTTCACTTATTTACGTTTATCTGTCACTGAAGCCTGCAATTTCCGTTGTAACTATTGCCTTCCCGAAGGCACCGATTGTGATACAGCTCGCCGTGTACAGGATCTCACATTGCCCGAAATCCGTCGCTTGGTAACTGCGTTCGCACAGCTTGGAACACGCAAGATACGAATCACCGGCGGCGAGCCCTCGTTGCGTCGAGACCTGCCCGATATTATTGCCACCTGCAAAGCTGTACCCGGAATTGAACAGGTTGCCCTTACCACGAATGGCTATCGTTTGTTACAAGATTTGCCAGCCTGGAAAGCGGCTGGCCTGGATGCAATCAATGTGAGCGTGGATAGCCTGGATGCCGCTCGTTTCGAAATGATTACCGGCCATGACAAACTGCAAAAAACACTTAAAGGTCTCGCACTGGCTGAAGAACTTGGTTTTTCAAACATAAAAGTCAACAGTGTGTTAATGCGAGGGTTTAATGATGACACCCTGGATGATTTTTTTGAGTTTGTTCGCACTCGCCCGCTAACGGTTCGTTTTATTGAGCTGATGCAGACGGGTGACAATCGTGAGTTTTTTGATCGCCACCACCTGAGCGGTACAAGTATCGTTGAAAGGTGCCTTTCACGCGGTTGGCAGGAGCGTGAACGACCATCACACGCAGGGCCCGCAAGGGAATTTTTTCACCCTGCTTATCGCGGCGGCATTGGGCTAATCATGCCTTACAGTAAAGATTTCTGTACCACCTGTAATCGCTTGCGTGTATCCAGTGATGGCAAGTTGTTCCTGTGTCTTTTCGCAGACAATCATCAAAACCTCCGCTCGTTTCTGCAAGCTGACCGGCATAACGGGGAACTATTGAATTACTTGAAACATAATGTCAGCGAAAAAACTGTTTCACATAATTTACATCAAGGCTATACAGGATCGACCCGCCAGTTAGCGATGATCGGCGGCTAAACCCGGTTTATATTTGTGGAGTTTTTATGGCGCATTCACGTTCACATGAACGCATTCCCTTGGGAGTTGCAGTACTCACGGTTTCCGATACCCGCAACTTTGAAAATGATACTTCCGGTGCTTATTTGATTGACGCCTTGAAAACCGAAGGGCATTTACTCGTCGAACGATCCTTGGTAAAAGATGACATTTATCAGATTCGTGCACGGGTATCGCAATGGATCGCTGCCGAAGAAGTACAAGTCATATTGATTACCGGCGGAACCGGTTTTACTGAAAGAGATTCAACACCGGAAGCCGTAATACCTTTATTTGATAAGCGAATTGAAGGTTTTGGTGAACTGTTCCGACAACTCTCATGGGAGGAAATCGGCACCTCGACAATTCAGTCCCGTGCGATAGCCGGCCTCGCCAATCGTACACTGGTTTGTTGTCTACCGGGATCTACCGGTGCGTGTCGCACAGGATGGGAGCAAATACTCAAAAAACAACTCGACGCGCGGCAAGGCCCTTGTAATTTTGTTCCGCATTTAATCCAGCAGCCGATGTGCTCAAGTCGGGAATAGACAAGTTAAGAATCTTATTCTTTGCGAATTTGCGGGAACAGTTAGGTCTGGATGGAATGCTTCATTAGAGGAGCCCATCTTCCCTGATGATGAAATAGCGTACTTTCCCACGGTGATCGGAGAATGAACTCGCCTTAAATCACTTTTGAGTAACGAATCCCGCTGCCGCTGTTCAGGTATTCATCAAATACCATACACACACGCCGGATCAGCAATCGTCCCGTGTTGTGTACCTGAATTCCTTTATCGCTCAGGGTCAATAGCCCATCTTCCACCATCGGCATAAGCTCCGCTAATTCAGCGGCGAAGTGAACCGCTGGATTGACACCAAAGCGTTGCTGTACCTGATCAAAATCGAGATAGAAATGGCAGATCAACTGATTGATCACAAACTGCCGTAGATGATCTTCATCGCTCAAGGTGAAGCCGCGCACCGAGGCCGGTTTGTCTGCATCAATTAATTGCTGGTACAGCTCAACCAGCTTGGCATTCTGCACGTACACTCCACCGAAGGCGCTGATTGATGACACACCAAAGGCCAGGAGATCGCAATCACCGTGGGTGGAGTAACCCTGGAAATTGCGCTGTAACACCCCTGCCCGCTGCGCCTGGACCAGGCTGTCATCCGGTTTGGCAAAGTGATCCATGCCCACGTACACATAACCGGCGTTTTGCAATGTTTCGATCGACATCGCCAGAATATCGAGTTTTTGCTGCGGCGAAGGCAACTCGCTGTCTTTGATCAACGCCTGGCTTTTGAATAAATGTGGCAAATGGGCGTAGTTGAACAAGGATAACCGGTCAGGCGACAGCTCTATCACCTTGTTCAGCGTGGTCGAAAAGCTCTGTGGTGTTTGCAGGGGTAAACCGTAAATCAGGTCCATGCTGATGGAATGATAAGCCTGGGCACGCAACGCATTGACCAGCGCACTGACATCTTCCACGGTGTTGTAGCGGTTCACCGCTTTTTGCACGCGCAAGTCAAAATCCTGCACGCCCATGCTGACGCGGTTGAAACCCAATTTGCGCAGATGTTTCATGGTACTCGCGCTGACCCGACCGGGATGAATCTCAATGGCGTATTCACCCGAGTCATCGTCCATCAGATTGAAGTGCCGCCGGGTAGCAGCCATCAACCAGGTCATTTCGTCATCGCTGATAAAGGTTGGCGTACCGCCGCCCCAATGTAATTGTTTGACCGGGCGGCCGGTATCAAACCACTGCGCCTGCATGGCCATTTCTTTTTCGACACGGCGCAAGTATGGTTCTGCGCGGCTTTTGGTGTGCGTGACCACCTTGTTGCACCCGCAGTAGAAACACAAGGTGTCGCAAAACGGAATATGGAAATACAGCGACAGCGGTCGCTG
>CAMLOU010000197.1 GCA_946481735.1 uncultured Cellvibrio sp. | reverse complement strand
CTGTTACAGAGATGGCATTGGGATGTAATACATAACTCCGACATTATTGCCTGATTATCCAGATTGAGCGTTTCTTATATGTAAGATTAGCCATTTCTTAGCGCTGGAAATTTTCCCTGATTGATACAGGTTTGTCATGAAAATAAACATTAAATCTTACAAGCCGGGCGAAATAATTAACAGATTTTTTGGCGCCCAAGTGATAGGATCTGTTGCTTCCAGTATTTCCCAATTCAACCAGGTATTTGTACTGTTCCATGTTGTTGATCGACAAAACCCGCTTATTTGGTCACCTGATAGAACAGCATGCAAGTGAAGCATCGTTGTTATGGAGTCAGCGTGCACTGGCGGTTAATCAAGTAACTCAAACACCGGTGTTTATTCGTAAATTGGAGCTGCGCATGGTAAAGCACTTGCGCGGATTGCTTCTGGCTCCAGATCATGCATGGGACATCGCTCGTGCGGCTATGGATGATGGTGGGAGCGGTGAACTGTTTGTTCTTGCTGTTCTCGCGTTTCACCTGTGTGACGATGACAAGATTAATCAGGTTCTTGTTTTAGGAGAAAGGCATTCCTTTGCGTTCTCTGGCCTCGTGTCTGCCTGTGCATGGTTGCCGGATGAAAAGATTCACAGCCTGTTGCGCGGGTGGATGGAAAGTCGCGACCTGTGGCTTCGCTATGTGGCAACATGTGTTTGTAGTCTCCGCCGTCTTGATCCAATCCATCACCTGACCGACATTTTAACTAACGGTGACACATCAACTCGTTTGTATGCCAGAGCGCTCCGCCTTGCTGGCGAATTGAAGCGCAGAGACTTGCTGTCGATCATCAATGAGCGCGGAAAATCCGATGACGAAGACATCTGTTTTTGGATCAACACAACCCGGCTACTGCTGGGAGACAGTGCAGCGATAAAGGATATTGAGCCCTTCGTGTTGCAACCGGGTGAATATCAATTACGGGCGATTCAACTGACTATGCGTTGCCGGAATTCTGTGGCCCGATCATGGATTAACAGCTTGACAGCAGCGCCTGGACAGCAAACCCAAGGGATTCTCGCGCTCGCCGCGCTGGGCGATCCTGGTGGTATCGAGTGGCTGTTGAGTCGCATGACTGAACCAGCATTGGCACCGCTGGCTGGCTACGCGTTTGCAATCGTGACCGGTGTGGATCTCGCGCATGATGCCTGGATTCTTCCGTATGATGCTGAACGGGATGATGACTTTGCGATAGACGCGCCCGAAGGCTACTCGCAATTGAAGTATCCGAACGTTGGCATGTTTAAACAGTATTGGTCCCGGAACAAGCATCGTTTTATTAACGGGCAAGGTTATTTTATGGGGCAGCCATTATCCTCATCTTCCGACGTAGAACATTGGTTGCGAGAGGGTTTGCAGGGGCAGCGTCAAGCTGCTGCTCTTGAGTTGGCGCTGGCGCATCACCAGCGGGTTTATCCGAATGTCAAACAGCCAGGTGTGACATTGTATGAATGAGTTGTGTCTCCTGGATGTGAGCCTGCTGACGCCGCTTGGCGCAACACCGGCGATGGTAAAGACCGCAATAGAGGCGGGACTTAACAGTTACCAACTATGTCATCTACCTGGCGCAGATGATCATTCACTTCAGTTTTCTCCAGTTCCTGAAGGCGCACTTGCTGTGCGTACACCCGCACTGTTGCCAGGATTGAGTCCGGCGCAAATCCGTTTGTTGAAACTCACGAGTTTCGCACTTCTGGATCTCAAGCCGCGATTACCCGATATTGCTTTACCATTTTTTCTGGCTGGGCCGGAACCCTACTACGCCGGTGGCGGAGTGAATCAAGCTTTCATTAATTATCTCGTTAAGACGACGGGACTAAAACTCGATTACCAGAAGAGTCGCTATGTTGGCAGAGGGCGCGCTGGAGTGTTCGAGGCGCTTACAGCAGCATTTACCTGTTTTGAGAATCACGATGTGGACTACGTCCTGGTCGCGGGAGTCGATACCTTTTACGATGTGCGCACACTTGGATTGCTGGAAGACAGTCAACGTTTAGCTAGCGATAAAACGGCTGATGGTTTTGTTCCCGGAGAGGCCGCTGCATGCTTGCTTCTCGCATCACCTAAAAGCCGCACGAATAGGTGTAAGCCGATGATGACATTGCATCGACCGGGTTTGGCATATGAAAGTGGTCATATCCTTGGTGATGAACCTTACACGGCTGAAACCTTGTCCACCGCTGTAACGACATCAATAGTCCGGGTACAAGCACCGGTGAGCAGGATTTTTTCAGCCGAAAATGGCGAATCCCATTACACAAAAGAAATGTCGATTGCGGTGTTGCGCAATCAAAAACGATTGGTCAATGGGTGCCCCATTATTCGACCAGCAGAATTTTTCGGTGATGTTGGGGCGGCGTCCGTTGCTACCGCCATCGCGTTTGCCAGCGTGGACATTAACCAACAAACCGGCCCGACCCTGGTCACAGCGTCCTCCGACGGAGGATTGCGCGGTGCCATTGCCTTGTCAGCTATTTAAGGAGGTATTATGACGCGTAGCGTACTTGCGAATACTCGAAATTTCAGTCACAAGGGCAGCGGAGATAAATCCATTTTTACCGCACCAGACGTGTGTAAAACACCGGTTGGCGCAGCGACACCGCCGATTCCTTATCCGGTAATAAGTCAGGTTTCTGATCTCACGCAAGCCACTTCCAGTGTGTTAATTGATGGCAATCCTACAGCGATAGCCAGTTCCAGCCATACAAAATGTTCTGGCGACGAAGCGGGGACTGCCACCGGCATTATTTCTGGCACTACCGGTAAAAGCACACATTTCACCAGCTACTCGTTTGATGTAAAGGCTGAGGGTGAAGGCGTGGTTCGTCACATGGATATGACCACCATGAACAACCGGAACACCATGGGAATCAACATGGGTGCAGCGACCAATGTCAGCGAAAATAATTTGAAGCCGGGAGAGGTGGAGTCTATCTATACTCTGCGCTTTGAGTTTATCGATGAGTTAGGTCAACCGGTTAAGGGGCTTGATTACAAAACCCTTCCGGCGGGGGGAAAAGAACAACTGGATCAAGCAATAGGTAAATCGAACGTTTACGGTAAGACTTTTGTCTGTTCTACCGAACAGAATGAGAGTATCGATTGTTATCTGGTATGGAGCAAGTTCCGTGTCAAAGAAAACACTTCTCAAGGATAAGTGTCATGGTAGACCCGATACCCGTCAATGCGGTTAATGATGAACCGGCAAAAAGTCATCAGGTAACCATTACTTGCAATGAACTATGGTCCTATGCGCAGCAATTTTCCTATTTGCGCTTATCCGACCGGCAAAGTGATGGAACCTATGAATTAATTGGCCTATACGCTGCTCGCGCACGACGTATCGCCGCTACTTATGCAAGGTTTTATCTGGAAACGGAAGAGGGCGGCGATACCGGCAAAATAGGTCGCTATTATTGGATGGCACTGGGTGCCTTCGCGAGTAAAACGGTGGCATGTCTGCTGGATAAATTCCAGTTAAATGCGTCTTATTTTTTAGGCAAAGTCACTTTTGGTGGTGTCGACGGTCACAACATTGCAAATGGCCTTGGCCAAGGGAACCTCTGGTTATTCGGTGACATTGCTCCCGCCCATTGGTTTTATAATCACTACCCTGAACATTTTTTCAATGGTATGGACTGCATCCGTAAGCGACACTGCGAGCGGCTGGTAGAACCGGTAAAATCTTATGTCAAAGCGTTACCTTGGGCGGGAAAATCCTTAGGTAAAATCAAAAATTTTGAGGCGTCTGCTGATTTGATCGAAGGTTTTGAGTATGTGGTTCAGATTGAAGGAATGGCTCCATCGGAGTCGAGACGTGAAACCCAACTATCACATCTGCTTGCGATTGCTGATCATGAACAGGGAGCGGTTCTGCAACCATTGATATACGATGATCCTGATTTTAATAAATGGACGGCCCGAGAAAGATGGTGGCTAGTTCATTGGATGGCTCCGCAATACGAATTGATTTTTTCACATGAGTGTTCAATTGATGATCCTGCACTAAAATCAATGGCTCCTGATGACTTGATTGTTGAGAACTTTGAGAGTCGTATGCGCTGGATTAACAAAGCGGCGGTAAAGTTCCATTCGCTAATGTCGGATAACGCTTCATATATGTTGTCCGAGTTGCGCACGATAGCAGGGTGGAAGTCGTCTGCTGATGCGCTGTTGGTATATTGACATGAAGACGTTACTCATTGTGATTTTGCTGGTTTTGGCGGGCTGTGATCGGGTGATTGAAGAGGGGGATAATATGAATCATATAAATATTAAGGTGCGCATTGGCGAGCCAGGCCTGTCGTTTTTGCAGCGAAACAATATCCCTGAAAAGGGGCATATTGATGTGCAGCCGGCAGGAACAAGATTCTATGAATATGAGTGGAGCGTAAAAGCACGAGGTACAGTACAGATAGAGCATGGAGAGCGCAGTTTTAATATTCCCTACGCGTTGGGCTTTCTTGGAATAGAAAAAGCCCAGCCAATTTCTGGAATGGAAACTGTGAATATAAGTGCCGGATTAAATGACTCTGGTAGTATTGATCATAACGATGCCCGCCAGAAGTTTATGGAAATAATAAAAGATCTAAGGCGATCCGGATGGCAGCCTGTTATTCACTATAATCATCCCCGGTTAAACGGTGAAGAAGCATTCAAATATTATCTGGAAGAGCCCGCCTATGGTTTGCCTCTGGATTACATGCCCGGTTTGGCGGAGTGGATGGAGATCGGTTCTGAATATTGGCGGCTCTATGCAGATGGCGTTTTCCTGGACATTAAATTTTACCGCGATAAAAAACGCTTGAATCTGTCTGAGCCAGGAGCCTATTTACTTTCATTTGGTTTTCGCACTGCTGAACAAAAAGCGAAAGATCAATTTGAAGGAGAGGATCGGGATCGTTGGCAGGCGTTATGGACGGATCGAATCAAGCAATTGAAAACAGAGCGATACGCCAAAGAGGCTGAATTGATCAAGCGAGGCTTCACCATCTATACGGATTATCCAGAGCCCAGGATTCATCCCGCTGATCCGGTAGAACCCTAACCTGTCACCGCCATACTAAGCGTATGGGGTTTAAATGCAGTACTAGGTGATTTCAAGAAACATGAATGCATGGTCTGATCCATTTTGATCCTTGATCGATTGAGCGGGACAATTTTGATACTTTCTAATGGATATCCGATTAGGGACATTGGTGATAGCAAAATCGAGTATCCGTGTAGAAATTCGGGTACCTCCATCAGTTGCAACAATATTACCGGCCGGAATACCTTTCAGTATTAAGTTAGTCGGCTCGGTATTGATATCGCCAAATAATACAAACGGTGTTCCAAGATTATTATGTAAGCCCACAAGGTGATTGTAGGCAGTAGCGACGATAGTGCCGTTGTTGCCAGAAGGTGCGTGCCAGAAATAACATCGAACAATGCCACCTTGGCCTGAACCCGCAATATCCCTGTATTTAGGCACGCGCTGCAAGTTGGCGATAGGTGCTGGCCAGTGTGCATAATGGTTGAGTGCGGTGCTGACTTTATTTTGATAATAGGCATAGCACAGCAAGTGTGGGCTGATAATGCCATTAGCGCTTGAGCTTTGTGCATCGGTATGGCTTGACTCTACCTCGCAATAGAACAAATGGTCGCACGAATAAACCATATCCCGCGCATAAGTATATT
>CAMLOU010000196.1 GCA_946481735.1 uncultured Cellvibrio sp. | reverse complement strand
AGGATGATGGTGACAAGGCACCGGACTGTGGCTGAATCGTTGTTGTCATCGGCTGTTCTCTCGGTCTTGCTTGGCTGAATTATTCTTATTTGGTGACACGTCCGGCAGCCTTTTTTGGCGCCAGAATCTTTTTTGCTAATACGTGTTAGCATTTAAATTATCATATGGTTTTTATGAATACAAGATGCTCCTTATTTTTTATTTGTATATTGCAAATTCGTGTTAGCACTGGCTTAATCTAAAAACAGTCGATAAAAACCGATAAGTGAAGACTATGGGCAAGACAATTGAGGAAATCGCGGCGGAACTGGGTATTTCCGTCACCACGGTCAGGCTGGTGCTGCTGGGCAAGGCCAGGCAATACCGCATCAGCGCAAAGACTGAAGAACGGGTTAGGCGCTACACCGACGAACACGGTTACCAGATCAACCACACCGCACGCAGCCTGCGTTTGCAGCGGACCGACTCCCTGGCGCTGATCGTGCCGCGCCTGTCGAACCACTTTTTTGCACTGCTGGCAGAGCTGTTGGAAATCCGCTGCCGTGCGGCGGGCCTGCAATTATTTATTTCCTGTTGCTACGACGATCCTGCGACGCAGTTGCAATTGATCCAGAATTTTCGCCAGCGCAATATCGACGGATTATTTGTGGTGCCGGCCAACGCCGAGATCCCGCCTAAAGCCGCGCAATTATTTGAGCAACGCCTGGTGTTGCTTGATCGCGATTTCGGCTTTGCGGAATATCCGGTGGTGGTCACGGCCAACGAAACCAGCAGTGCTGCATTAACCCAAAAACTTTTTCATTTCAGCCAGACGCGCACAGCGGCGACGCGATTTTTATTCATTGCCGGTAACCCGGAGATGCCATCCATTGCCGGTCGTCTAAGTGGTTTTCAGCATGCGCTGGCTGAACTGGATTTTCCTGCCGAGCAGATCGAAATCTGTCACGCTCCGCGCAACGGTTTTACTGAAGGTGTGGATACGATGACCGCTTTTTTGCAGCGCAACGCCGGGTTGCCAAGCGTGTTGATAACCTCATCCATTCCCCTGTTTGAAGGTGCGCTGCACGCATTGCGCCAGGCACGCGGTTCGGTTCCGCCGGAGATGATCCTGGCCACCTTTGACGACCACACCATGCTGGATTTTTTACCCAACCCGTTGTGCTCTGTGCGCCAGGATTCTGCGTTTATGATCAACGCGGCCTTCACCGAGATGGAGAAATTGATTCAGGGTATTCAGCAGCCTGAACGCCATATCGTAGCCATGGATATCATCAGCCGCCACATGTAATTTTTTTCAAACCCATAACAACAATGTGTTTCACGAGAGAGAGGAAAAACCCATGCATCAACGATCCGTTTTATTACTTTATGCGCTGCTGGCGCTTGTGCTGAGTGCGTGTCACAGCGCACCGCAATCCACGCGATACGCGTCAGAAAAAGACTGTACGGAACACCTGGGCATTTCGTTTTTACGGCATTGCCAAACCTGGGCGACGACCCACGAAGGTCAACGCAAGGCGGACCTGGGTGACGGCACCTATTTGAATCCGATTGTCGCCGGTGATCATCCCGACCCGAGTATTTTGAAAGATGGCGATAACTACTACATGGTGTTTTCGACTTTTGAATCTTATCCCGCGCTGACCATCTGGCATTCGCAGGATATGATCAACTGGCAACCCATCGGTCCTGCGCTGACCAAATATGTCGGCAGTATCTGGGCGCCCGAGCTGACCAAACACAAAGGGCGTTACTACGTGTACATTCCCGCAAAATTGCCCGGCCACAATTCCAATTATGTGGTGTGGGCCGATGATATTCGCGGCCCCTGGTCCGATCCGATTGATCTAAATCCCGATAAAAAATACCCGGACCGCATCGACCCCGGTCATCTGGTGGGTGAAGACGGCAAGCGTTATTTGTTTTTCTCCCACGGTGATTATGTGCAACTGGCCGACGACGGCTTGAGTCTTGTCGGCGAGATGAAGCATGTCTACGACGGCTGGAAATATCCGGAAGAATGGGATGTGGAAAGTTACGCGCAGGAAGGCCCGAAGATGTTAAAGCATGGTGATTATTTTTACATGGTCACCGCTGTCGGCGGCACCGCTGGCCCACCTACCGGGCACATGGTGATTGCTGCGCGCGCAAAATCCGTTCACGGCCCGTGGGAGAACTCGCCCTACAATCCCATCATTCGCACCGAATCCGCCGCAGAAAAATGGTGGTCGCGCGGTCACGCCACCTTGGTAGAAGGCCCGACCGAGGGCGACTGGTACATGATGTATCACGGCTACGAAAATGGCTTTCACACCCTCGGCCGTCAAGCGATGCTCGAGCCCATTGAATGGACTGACGATGGCTGGTTTCGCTCCAAGGGTTACGACGTAGGCCAACCCATTCCCAAACCCGCTGGCGGCATTGCCAGCTCACATGGCATGCCGTTGTCGGATGATTTCAGTACCAATAAATTTGGCGTGCAATGGAGTTTCTTTCGCGGTGATGTCACCGAAAGCAAACGCCTGCGTTATGGAAAAGATGAGCAAGGGCCTTACCTGGAATTAAGTCCGAAAGGTGATTCACCGAGCAACTCATCACCCATGACATTTGTCGCCGGTGATCAGGCCTATCAATTTGAAGTGGATATTGAATTGGAACCGGGCGCACTGGGCGGTGCCTTGTTGTTTTACAACGACAAGCTGTACGCTGGCGTGGGGATTGCGGAGAAAGGTTTTCTGCTGCATCGCTACGGTATGGATCAGCGTTATACCAAGCGCCCGCCGGGCAATACATTCCGTTTGCGCGTTACCAATGATCGCCACATCTTGACCATTCACTACAGCACGGATCAGGGAAACACCTGGCATAAATACGATACGCAGATGGAAGTCTCCGGTTACCACCATAACGTGGCCTACGGCTTTATGAGTTTGCGCCCGGCAATTTATGCCGCCGGCACTGGCAAGGTAAAGTTTCGTAATCTGATTTATCGCGCGCTTCCCTGATTTATACTGTAGGGGATTTATCTTTTAGCGGCCCATTCAATGGGCCGTTTTTCATTCCTACAATAATTATCTTCGGCATATCTCTGTACAGCGGCTCATGTGCGGTTGCTGAAATCATTACTCATCAACAGGATTGTCATCATGTTTTCTGTCTTCACATCGTCTGCTTCACGCCTGCGCATAGTGATGTATCTCGGCGCGGCGCTGTTAACACTTTCTTGTCAATCCACACAGGTTCCCTCGTCATCAACCGATTTGCGCCTGTGGTATGACCAGCCCGCGCAGAACTGGAATCAGGCGCTGCCCATCGGTAACGGCCGCCTGGGTGCCATGGTGTTTGGTGATCCGGCGCAGGAACAACTTCAGTTAAATGAGGACACCATCTGGGCGGGTGGCCCGAATAATAATGTGAATCCGGCGGCGGCAGACGCGATCACAAACGTGACTGATTTGTTGCTCGCTGGCGAGCATGAAAAAGCACAATCCCTGGCGAACCGCGAGATTAAATCCACCAACAATGGCATGCCTTATCAAACCGTGGGCAATCTCACGCTGGCGTTTCCCGGCCATGAAGATTACAACGATTTTTATCGCGAGCTGGATTTGGGAAATGCCGTGGCAACAACCCGCTATCGTCACAAGGGCGTAACCTTTACGCGGGAGATGTTCAGTTCGTTTACCGACCAGGTAGTGGTTATTCGCTTAACCGCTGATCGCGCCGGACAAATTTCCATGCGCCTTGGTTTTAACAGTCCGCAAACCCATCAACTGCATGTCGAAGACACCCGTTTGCGCGTAGAGGGGCGCGGCCACGCCCATGAAGGTGTGGACGGCAAGATTCGTTTTACAGCATTGATTGAACCGCAGGTTACCGGCGGGCGTGTTACAAAGGCTACCGATGGTCTGCACATTGATGCAGCAGATGAAGTCATTATTCGTATCGCTGTGGGCACTAACTTTAATCACTACGATGATGTAAGCGGCAACAGTGTGGCTCGCGCGGAAAATTATCTACAACATGCGAAACAAAAATCTTATCCGGCGATGCGGGAAGAGCACATCCGTTTTTATCAACAATTTTTTGATCGCGTTGCATTGGATCTCGGTACCACGCCAGCAATGGATCAACCCACGGACCAACGCATTGCCCAATTTGCCCATCAACACGATCCGCATCTGGCGATGTTGTATTTCCAATACGGTCGCTATTTATTGATCTCCAGCTCGCAACCGGGCACCCAGCCAGCCAATTTGCAAGGCATCTGGAATCCGCACACCAATCCGCCATGGGACAGCAAGTACACGGTCAACATCAATACCGAAATGAATTATTGGCCTGCGGAAGTGACGCAACTGCCGGAGCTGCACCAGCCACTGTTTGACATGCTTGAAGACCTCGCGGTAACCGGTCAGGAAAGCGCGAAAAAACTTTATGGCGGGCGCGGCTGGATGATGCATCACAACACCGATATCTGGCGGATTACCGGGCAAGTGGACGCACCCTTCTACGGTCAATGGCAAACCGGCGGTGCCTGGTTGAGCCAACATATCTGGATGCATTATTTATTTACCGGCGACAAAGATTTTTTGCGCAAGTACTACCCGGTATTACGCGGTGCCGCGCAGTTTTTTGCGGATACCTTGCAAGTGGAACCCGAGCGTCAATGGCTGGTCGTGGTGCCGTCCAACTCACCGGAAAATACTTACCGCCGCGAAGGTACACCCACATCAATCAGCGCCGGCACCACCATGGATAACCAACTGGTGTTTGATTTATTTTCGGCAGTTATAGATGCATCAGCTGTGCTGGGTATCGATGAAGCATTCGCAACAGAATTACAAACCAAGCGCGACCGTCTACCGCCCATGCAAATCGGCTACTTCGGTCAGTTACAGGAGTGGTTAGCAGATTGGGATGATCCACAGGATCACCATCGCCATGTGTCGCATTTGTACGGTGTGTTTCCCAGCAACCAGATTTCTCCCTATCGCACGCCCGAACTGTTAAACGCTGCGAAAGTATCACTGGCACATCGCGGTGATAAATCCACCGGCTGGTCCATGGGTTGGAAGATCAACTGGTGGGCACGCTTCCTCGATGGCAATCGCGCCTACGCATTATTGCAGGAACAAATTAATCTCACCGAAGCAACCGATGCTATCTCCGAGAAAGGCGGCACCTACGCCAATATGCTCGACGCCCATCCGCCGTTTCAAATCGATGGCAATTTTGGTGTGACTGCCGGTATCGCCGAGATGTTAGTACAAAGCCACGACGGTTTTATTCATATCCTGCCGGCGTTGCCGGAGGCCTGGCCGCAGGGCGAGGTGAAAGGTCTGGTAACGCGCGGTGGCTTTGTGGTGGATATTGCCTGGAATAAGGGTGAGCTAACCTATTTGAAACTGCACTCGCGCCTGGGCGGCGTAGCGCGTTTGCGTGTTCACACAGTATTGAAAAGCGATGCGCGTTTATTACCAGCAAACGGCGATAATCCCAATCCCTTTTTCTCGACACCCGTCATAAAACCACCGCTCATCAATCAGGATGCTCCGGTTCAGCGGGCGCCGGTACGTGAAGGACAGTTATGGGATCTGGAGACAGAGGCCGGTAAGGACTACGAATTTTATCGCGCAGGCTAACAAAAAAGCGCCGACACTGTCGGCGCTCAAATCAGACGAATAAAAAATAATTAATGCACAAACTTAGTAGTAAGTGATACCGGATGATGTGCAGTTACCTGAACGGAATCCGATACAAATCGTCGTACCGC
>CAMLOU010000195.1 GCA_946481735.1 uncultured Cellvibrio sp. | reverse complement strand
ATTGTTGAGGATGATCCTGCGCTTAATACCCAGGTGGCCGAGTTGCTTCGGCAGCATGGCCACAGCACGGAACAATGCTTCGATGGGCCGGGTGGTTTGATGGCGGCCATCAGTCATCGTTTTGACCTGATCTTGCTGGATGTACTCTTGCCGCGGATGGATGGTTTTGCGGTGCTGAATACATTGCGCAAAACCCGCCAGACCCCGGTGATGATGCTTACCGCCTGCGGGGCAGAAGAAGAGCGCATCACCGGTTTCAGCAAAGGGGCCGATGACTTTGTGCCCAAGCCGTTTAACTTTACCGAACTTTTATTGCGCATTGATGCACTTTTGCGCCGCTCCATGGGGCTCACGGATTCGCGCGCGAATATTGCTGAACTCTGTGTGGGGCCGCTGCGCCTTGATCGCCAGGCTCAGAGTGTCTTCGTCAATGACACCCCGGTGATCATCACGCCGATCCAGTTCAAGTTATTGTGGATGTTGGTCAGTCACCAGAACGAAACCCTCACCAAACCTTATTTGTATCAGCTGGTGCTGGAGCGGGAATTCAGTTGTTATGACCGCAGCCTCGACATGCATCTGAGCCGCGTGCGCCGCAAATTAACCGAAGCCGGTCTCGCGCCGGATCGCCTGCAAACCGTTCACGGTAAAGGCTATGCGTTTGTATGAACAAGCGTTTGCTATGGACGCTGTGTATCACCATTGCGGCGGGCACGGTGACGCTGTATGGCGTTATCAATGACCTGACCCGCAATACCGAATCGCAGATGAGTTTTATTGATCCACAGCATCAACAAACCTTGCTGGATTACGGCGCTGAAGCAGAACGTTTATACCGCGCGGGCGATGCCAACGCATTGCACCACTGGTTGCAGCAATTGCAGGCGCGCGAGCAAACCTGGGCGGCGGTCATCGCGGCTGATATCCAGCCGCTGGCAGGCAGTGTATTGGCACCCGCGTTTACTGAACGGTTTCGCTTGGGGCGCGATGTGCGTTGGAAAATTCATCTGTACTTTAAAGAAAACCCGGTGATGGATATTCCGTTCGCTGATGGGAAAACCTTTTTTGTCATCACCCTGCCGCAACGCATGCGCCCGGGAGAATATTGGCATTACGCACAGCTGTTGCTGCAAATTGCCTTGCCACTGGTGGTGTTAATCAGTGTGAGCCTGGTGTTGTATCGCCACCTGATGCAACCCCTGCGGCAGTTGGAAAGCGCCACGCGTCAATTCAGTGAAGGCAAGTTTGATGTGCGGGTGCGCAATTGCCTCGGTTCGCGCAATGATGAACTGGCGGCATTGGCGGAGACCTTTGATCGCATGGCGGATCGCACCGGCAGGTTAATCCTGACCCAGCGCCAATTGATTGCGGATCTGTCCCATGAATTGCGTACGCCATTAACGCGAGTTGATATCGCCTTGCAGTGTGCAGAACGCGAACTGGTCAAGCCGGAACAAACCTTTCAGCGCATCGCGCGGGAATCGCGGATTATGCGTGAGCTGGTGGAAGACACCTTGACCCTCGCGTGGCTGGAAAATGAAAAACCGGTGCTGGTAAAAGAACACCTGGATCTGGTGGATTTGCTGGACAGTATTATTGACGATGCGCGATTTGAATTTCCCGCGCACCGCATCACCGCGCAATTGCCATCGGAAGCCCCACTGGCCAGTTGCTCCCGCTCTTTAGGCCAGGCGATAGAAAATATTATTCGCAACGCAGCTCGCCACACGCCAGCAGGTGGCAGGGTTCATATCAACCTGCAAGTGCAGAGTGATAACTGGTGTTTGCTGATTGATGACCAGGGGCCAGGCGTGCCGGAAGAACATCTGGATAATATCTTCAAACCCTTTTTCCGGCTGACGCAGAAGGACGAGGAACATCAGGGATTCGGAATCGGCCTGGCCTTGGCGCGACGCCAGATAGAAGCGGCAAAGGGCCACATCCAGGCGCGGAATTTACCTCGGGGTGGATTGCAGATGGTGATCCTGTTGCCTGTGCCGGTACCTATGCCGCTACCTATGCCGGAGACACGCGCGGCGAGTCTGTAACACTTGTAACAACACTTCACAGTTCGTTCGGTTGAAAAATAGAATCGGCGGCTGTTATTACGGGGACACCAGTATGTTTGAACGTCAGGCACAGGTAACGACTGCGAAGGCGCAACATTACCTTTATCAATTGTGTAAGCACTTCGGCCACAAAATTGCAGCGCAATGGGACGAGCAATTCGGCACGCTCGACTTCGGTATCGGTCAATGCCGGTTGCATGCCGAAGAAGCCACCTTGCTGGTGTATTGCGAAGCGCAGGATGCCGATAACCTGCATGAAGTCATGGATGTGATCAAACGTCATTTTGATCGCTTTGCTCACAAGGAAGCGTGTGAATTAGTCTGGTCGCCTTAAAAGGATTCTGTTTTGACACAAGCATCTTCTGATCGCATTCTTTGTGGTGCCATTGTTCCGACATTTTTTTATTTTGTCATTCCCTCCATCGCTGCCTTGCTGGCACTCACCACGGCCAATCTGGTAGACGGCTTATTTATCGGCAACTTTGTGGGTGCCGACGCCTTGGCGGCAATCAATTTTTTAATTCCCTATCTTGCACTGGTCTTTGGCTTGGCGTTGATGCTCGCCATCGGTGGTTCGGTGCGTGCTGGCAAAGCGCTGGGCGAAAAAAATCCGCAGGCGGCATCGGCCATCTTCAGTAAATGTGTGATGACAGTGGGGGTGTTTGGGTTGGTGATGGCCAGCGTCAACCTGTTGTTCAGTCGCTGGATTTTTACCGCACTGGGTGCGCCTGAATCGCTGCACCCGTTGATGCGCGACTACTTTCATATCATCGCCTGTTTCCTGCCGGCGCAGTTGTTGTCGGTGGTGCTGTATTATTTTATCCGGGCGGAGGGTAAACCGGTTATGGCCACCGTCGCACTGACCAGTGGTGCGTTAGGTAACATGCTGTTGGATGCGTTATTTATCGGTTATTTCCAGTGGGGTATTGCCGGTGCCGCCTGGGCAACGGGCATGTCGCAGCTTGTGCAGTTGGGGATTCTGTTTCGTTATTTCTGGCTGCCTGCGCGTCGTTTGCAGTTTCGTTTTCGCCAGACGCAGTGGGTTGACGTAGCGCATGCGGCGTTTAACGGTATTTCGGAATTTGTAAACGAAATATCCGGCGGCCTGGTGATCCTGGTGGTGAACTGGTTGCTGGTAACACGGATCGGTGTGGAAGGTGTCTCTGCCTTTACGGTGATCAATTATTGTTTGTTTGCCAGCCTGATGATTTTCTACGGCATTGCAGATGCTATGCAATTATTGGTGGCGCAAAATTTCGGCGCGCGTCAGGTGCAGCGAATGCGTCAATTTATGCTGACCTCAACGGTAGCCATACTGGTGTTCGGCGTTCTGTTAATCAGTGTGTTATTAAGTTGGCGAACGCAATGGGTCAGCTGGTTTGTCAGCGCGCAGGACACGGCAGTCATAACCCTGGCGGCGGATTTTATTCTGGTGGTCTGGCCGATCTTTTTGGTCAATGGTTTGAACGTGCTGTTATCGTCTTATCTCACCGCTATTCATCAACCGGCAGCCTCTGCCGCTATCGCCCTGCTGCGCAGTTTAATTCTGCCGGTTAGCGTGTTGATGGTGTTGTTCTGGTGGCTGCCCGGTTATCCGTTATTGATGGCCCTACCTCTGGCGGAGTGGTTGACCTTCGTTGTTGCGCTTGCACTGTTTCTGCGTTTTAAACCGGCGGTTTTATTTGCATCAGAGCAGCCGCGTTAGCATTTGCTTTTATCCTGGCGCATTGATCTTCGTAAACGTAACAGTTGTAAAACTGATTGAAGCTGAGATCCATTCTCATTAACTTCGTGGCTCTTCCTCGACAAGATCGCGGACCCGCAACGGACATCCATGCAGCAATGGTGAGCTATGAGTCAATCGTGCAGCGAGATTGCAGAACATGCATCCTTTCAGGCCTTTATCAACGGCTATTTACGTGAGTTGGATGAGGGCGTCTGGCTTAACGCGCGGCAATGGGTTGCGCGGCACCCGGATCTGAATTCTGTTCCCGCTGAATACATCATTGAACTGGCATTGCCGCACCAGAAGATGCAGCTCGCCCTGGCGGTAGATTATGTTTCTTTGGTGGGGCGTCACCGCATCAGCACCGTATGGATACGGCAAATAAATGAAGCCTGGCAGCCGATTGATTTTTTTCCCGCCTTGATATTGTTAATCAATGAGATTTATTCCAACGCGGGACACGCTTCACCGGCGTTAAAGGAAAAACACCTTGAACTGATCTTGCGCGTAACATCCAGCCTGCAATTAATGTCGCGTTTTCTGCAAGCGCGGCACGCGGACCCGCGTTTACTGGGCGATCGATTTATTGAATCTGAACAATCACTGCTGTATGGGCACTGGCTGCACCCGACGCCGAAAAGCCGCCAGGGAATGGCGGAATGGTTGCAAGGTTGCTACGCGCCGGAATTGGGCGGCCGGTTTCAGTTGCATTATTTTGCAGTGCAACGCCGTTACGTCAAACAGGATTCTATTGCCGAGCACACTGCAGAAATTATTTTGCGCAGTGCGTTGGGCAGCGATACGCTGACACTGCCCGACGATTATGTGGTGGTGCCGGCGCACCCGTTGCAGGCGCAGTGGATGTTGCATCAGGATTATATTCAGCACGCGTTGGCCACAGGGATGATTCGCGACCTGGGCAGGCAAGGTTTGCACTTTACGGCCACGTCTTCCGTGCGCACGGTGTATTCCGAACAGTGCCCGTGGATGTTCAAGTTTTCCATTCCGGTAAAGATCACCAACTCGCTACGCCTCAATCACTACCCGGAATTACTGGCAGGTAAGGTGATGGCCAGTTTGTTGCGCCGCTGCGACTTTGTAAAAAAATATCCGCACTTTCAACTGATTGATGATCCGGCTTATCTGGCCGTGCAACTGCCGGGGCAAATAGAAGCCGGCTTTGAGTTGATCATCCGCTCCAATCCTTTTACGACGCATCACGACACGGGTGTGCATTCTATCGCGGCACTGGTGCAAGAGCCTTTGCCAGGCTTTGCATCGCGTATATCGATATTAATCGCCACATTGGCTGCTAAAGAAAAGCGCAGCCCTTCGCAGGTTGCGCAGGATTGGTTTGAGCGATACCTGGAATGCGCGGTGGTGCCATTGATCCTGTTGTACGAAGAGCAGGGCATCGCACTTGAAGCGCATCAGCAAAACAGTTTGCTGAATGTAAGCAGCGGTTACCCCACCACCTATTTCTATCGTGACAACCAGGGTTTTTATTTATCGCCAAGCCATCGCGAATGTCTGGCGGCGATTGAACCGAGCGTTGGGGAAACCCCGGAACTTTTTTACGATGACGACATGATCTGTGATCGCTTTTCCTATTACCTGATTATCAATCAACTCTATTCCGTGATTCATCGGCTGGGAGCCGACCGCCTGGTTGAAGAACCCGTATTACTGGCCTGCGTGCAGCGCCGATTAGCCGCTCTGGAAAAACAATTGCACGGCACCGGCAAGCAATTTGTGCACGGCTTGCTGCACAAAAAAGCGATTCCCTGTAAAGCCAACCTGCTCACGCGCCTGCACGATATTGATGAGTTAACCGCAGAACTGGAGCTGGCGGTATATACGCATATCAACAATCCGTTGGCTAAAGTCGAGGGCGTTATCAATACAGAGGTGGACTATGAAGTGGCGTGACAACAGCCCGGAACAGCGTGTGCTCCGCCAACTTATTGAGGCGTTGCTGTACGAAAAATTAATTCC
>CAMLOU010000194.1 GCA_946481735.1 uncultured Cellvibrio sp. | reverse complement strand
GGGGCACAAACCCGTTCAACCTTGAGGCCATGCTGGAAAATACCAATCGTGCGGTACTGCAAAGCCTCAAACTGCGGGGCCAGCAAAATTATGTATTGGATATGGGGTGCGGTTTGGGAGCCACTGCCCGTTTTGCCGCCGGGCAAACAGCAGTGGCCAGCGTCACGGGCATTACCATTGCCGAGAACCAGGTGAAGGAAGCGCGCGCGTTAAGTTGTGACCGACCCGGTGCGCATAAACTTGGCTTCCACCGTGCTAACTATCATCACACACCGTTTGAGAGCGCCCAGTTCGACGGCATTTATGCCATTGAAAGCGCGTGCCACAGCACCGAGCAAAACAAAACCTCTCTGCTACAAGAAGCCCTGCGATTATTAAAACCCGGCGCCACCCTGGCCCTGTGCGATGGGTTTATGACCACGCAAACACACTCCGCCTTTACGCGCCTGTGTTATCAAAAAACCTGCCACCATTGGGCACTCGGCCACTTCCCCGATTTACATCTAGTCACCGCGCATATGGCCGAATTAGGGTTTGTCAATATCAAGGTCATCGACCTCAGCTGGCAGGTGCTGCCCTCAGCCTTGTTTGTGCCATGGATGATTATTAAGTACGGCGTTAAGCTGCTCTGCCGGGGTGATCGCAACCCGCAACACTGGCATCACTTGCTCGCGCCTTTGTGGGGATTAGGTTTGGCAATGAATCGCAAGGCATTTGGTTATTACCTCGTCACTGGTGATAAACCCGATGTCACAACCTTGGCCACACAGGGCGTAAATCCATGACGCTGCCACCAACAATTTCATACAAATGGCTATGGTTTTTCAGCGGTGCCGCTTACGGTTTATTGTTGCGCCTCGTCGTTGTATGGCTGCCGCTTAACATTGATGGGGCCATGTCCCTCGCATTTTTGGTGGCTACGCCCATCGCCGTCGGTGCCATTACGCTGTTTGGTTTGCGCCACAGTGTATTCACCTTGCGGCACATGATTTTTTATCCGTGGGTTACCGTTATCTTGATGATGCTGGGTGCGGCCATTAGCTTGCTGGAAGGGTCCATTTGCATTGCATTAATGTCGCCGTTGTTTTTGTTGTTATCCAGCATCGGTGGATTATTGATGGGGTGCATCCTTAAATTCACCCAAAGACGGTCGCAACCCTTAGCGGCGTTTGCATTGTTACCCTTTATCATCGCGCTCGCCGAACCACAATTACCTAAAGCGCCGCACATCATTCAGATTCAACGCGCAGTCACCGTTAACGCCCCGGCCGATGTTATCTGGCACCAAATTGTCAGTGCCAAACAGATTCACCCCGATGAGCTGCCTATGAGCATGAGCCATTTAATCGGTGTACCTAAACCGGTTGAGGGCGTTAACCATATGGTGGACGGCAAAGAAATACGTTATTCCGTGTGGGAAAAGGGGGTGAACTTTCAAGCAGAGGTAATTGAAAAGCAGTACCCCAGATTCATTCACTGGCGCTACCAATTTACGGAACATTCCTTTCCTAAAGGATCGATGGACGATCACGTAGCCATTGGCGGTGAGTTTTTTAATTTGTTGGATACCACATTCACGCTTACACCGGTTAACGCCCAACAAACCACCTTGACGTTAACGGCGCATTATAAAATTCACTCCGCCATTAATTTTTATGCGATCCCTCTCTCCACGGTGTTAGGTCATGATTTTGTTGCCACGATTTTGGGGTTATATCAATTTCGTAGCGAGCGCGAAGTTCAACAGCAGGTGAGTCGTGTGTCCCTCCTGGAACATCGTTAAGCAAATGAAAACCTTTGTTCTTTTTGCCGTCGTAGGTCGGATTAGCGCAGCGTAATCCGACACCACACCTTTTGATTGCGAAAGCTTCCCTACTTGCGAGTGTATTGTCGGATTACGCCGTGCGGCTAATCCGACCTACGGGATACAGAAAATTTTTAAATTATGCCGGTGCGCCAGTGGTTTTCGGGGAGGTTGGTGACGCCGAGCAGGCGGGCGATATCGCCGAAGAGTTCGTGTGTGCCCCACACGCGTTGGCCGTTGTTGACGCCGTCGCCGCCGTAAATAATGCGGCCCATTTGCAGCGCACTGCCGGCACCGCCGGCCAGGGTGACTGCGCCGGCAGCGCCGCCGTGTTTGGAGCCGTCGCCTACTTCGGAAAACATCACCACCAGGGTATCGTCGAGCAATCCTTTCGCTTGTAATTTTTGCAGGGTGTAAGCCAGGAGCGAGTGATACCAGCGCACTTGCGCGGTGTGCGGTACATCGCCGGGGCGGTGAGAGGCGTTGTGGCTGGCGTGTTCGTTGTACCAGCGCGTCACGGTGCCGACAGTGCCACTGTTGGCATCGTGTTTGATGCCTTGCGCAATCGCATCCTGCGCCATTTGCCAGCATTCATCGAAGGCGTAATTTACCAGGTTGCCGTTCTCATCGCCTTTGGACATTTGCAGCGTGGCCACGCGATGCAGGCCGCAGGAAAACGCGCCGACAATATTGTCAATTTGCGCGCGGCACAGGTGCGGAAACATTTGCCATTCCGTCGGCGTCAGCGGTTGATTCGCTTGCGCATAGGGATCGGCGAGCACATTCGGATTGAAACTGCATTCACCCACCTGCACACCGGTTTGATCGCGCAACCGCCGCAAAGCGTTCGCGTGTAAATCAATTTTGTCCTGCCGTGTGCCTTCCAGCGTTGCATCGGATAAATTTTCAAAATCCGCCAAAATCGTTTCGTACAGGCGTCGTTTTAAATCCGACACGTCGCCACCTGCATCACCGATGCGCGCCGCTAATTTTTGCGCGACATCGGCGGGATCATTGTTCGGAATCGGCCGCGCATTGGTGCCGACGTTGCGCGGTTTGGAGATCATCGCGTCGGATTTCGGCCCGGTGCGTACCCCCAGACTCAACACACCTTCGCTGCCCAATTGCTCCGCAATTAAATGATCAATGCTTGCGCTGGCATCGCTGATCTGGTTGTTGCCGGTGAGGATGCCGCGCATATCGTTGTAATGCGCACCGGCGCCCTGGCCGATATCCAGATTCAGGTTTTTAAACACGATCAGCCGATTGTGCCAATCCTTCAAAGGCCCCAAACCAAAACTCAATTCAGTGCCGTTGCTGATGCTGCCGCTGTCCTGCACCGGTCGCCAGTTGTAGGGCACTACGCCATTGGGGTAATACAAAAATAATACGCGCTGGGCGCCGCTGGTTTGTGCGAGCACAGGTTGCCCGAGCATCTGCCCCGCGAAGGGCAGCAACATGCCTGCCCGTGCGAGGTTCATTAAAAACGTGCGGCGCGAACGATTGTGGGAGTTTGTCATTGTTATGGTCCTCTGCAATTAACGACGCAAGATAAAACTGTCGGATAAGGTGAGGTCGATCAGCATGTCGCGCATGCCGCCGCCCGCGCGCAGGTCCGCGCTGTAGGCGCGAATGATCGGCTCATCGAGCTGGGTTTCGTTACGCCCCAGGGTGTAGCGGTAGAACTGCCGTGAGTAACAGGCTGCGCCCTGCCCGCTGTCAGCAATCAATGTGGCCAGCTCCGGGATGGAGTTGTAGGCCACCGCCGGACTGTTGGGGTCAAGGGTCGTCTCCGGCGAATTCAGGCTGTTGATGGCACCGCTGGCGTCCACCGCGCGGGTGTCGCCGTTGCCCAGGGTTTCGATGGTGCGGAACAGCGCATCGCTGCCGAAACTTTCGAAGCCAAAGCCGACGCCATCGATAAACTGATGACAAGAGGCACAGGCCGGGTCGCTGGTGTGGCGCGCGGTGGCATCGCGGTTGCTGTCGCTCGGCTCAAAGACCACATTGAAATCGGCGGCGGCGGGCGGCGGGAACTCCTGGCACATCAAGGCCTGGCGTACGTACACACCGCGTTTGATCGGCGCCGGGTTAACCGTGTTGGTGCGCGAGGCGAGGAAGGCGCCGTGCCCCAGCAGGCCGGCACCGGACCGTGCTTCCCCAGGGGTATAGAAGCTGCGCGTCCAGTCCGTGACCGACGGCATCCCGTAATGCGCAGCCAGTTCGGCATTGACCCAGGTGTAGTTGGCGGTCAGCAGCTCGTTGAACGGCTGGTTCTCCTTGATCACCTCCACCACAAAGCGCAGGGTTTCTTCCTTGAACGCAGCGATCAGCGTTGGGCTCTGGATGGCCGCAAACCCGTATTGATTGTCGATCAGCCAGCCCGAGGCAAAGCGCCGCAGGCCGCGTTCGGCGCGCGGGTCCGCCAACAACCGCTCCACTTGCGCGGCGATGTCGAGCGTGCCCGCATCGGCGGCGGCCAGCAGGTTATCGTCCGGTGTCGTGACCCAGAAGGTGTAGGCCAGCAGGGTCGCAATCTCATAGTCGGTCAGGCGGTAGAGGCCGGTGTCTGTGTCTGCCACGCCCAGTTCCGAGCGGTACATAAAGTGGGGCGACATCAACAGCGCCTGCACCAGGGTGCGGCCGGCGTCAGTGCTGTCGTAGAGCGCTGTGTAAGTGCCTACTTCGCTGCTTGACAAGGGACGACGGAACAGCTTTTTGCCTAACCGCTCCACCACGCAAGGGTGATCGCTACAGCCCGGCACCAGACCGGCAAAGCCTTTATCGGTGACAGCCTGGTCGGCCACCTCCGCAGCGACCATCTCGTAACCCAGGGTGCGCTCGTTGTCCGCGATCAGGAAGGAAGCAGTTTCAAAGTTGCGTAACCGGCCGTCCGCCGGGACCGGGTTCATCAGGTTATCGGGGAAGGCAATGCCGAAGATATCGCGCACGCTATTGAGGTATTCGGTGCGGGTCAGCAGACGTAAATTGCGCGCATCCAGGCTTTGCACGCTCGGGCAGTCGGTGCCGCTACAGGCGTCCGGCGCGTCCCAGGCATTGGCGATGATCATGCTGGCAATGTCGTAAGCGCAGTCGCCGGGGTTGGTGCCGGTACACTGATTGGCGGTACCCATCGGCATGTAGATGCTGATGTAATCCGCTAACAATTCCACCGTCCAGGCGCTGCTTTCGTGCAGATTATCGAGTGCGGCTGCTACGCCGCCCTTGCCCTGCTCGCCGTGGCAACTGGCGCACTGGCCAGCATAGAGATCCCGCGCAGGGCCGTGGGTGTCGCCCTCAAACAGCGCCTGTAACGATAGGCCGTGAGCCGGGACCACCAGTTGCACCTCGGTTTGGGTAGGATCGGTAAAGACATAGGGCAAACCATCGCCGGTCCAGCCAGCAAACGTGGTGCCGTAGGGTGCTTCATCAGCGGCGATAGTCACCACCGTGCCGGCGCGGAAGTCGCGTTCATTGTCCGGCGTGCTGCCGCCGATCACCGACAGGCGATACAACGTATTGTCTCCCGACCCGCTGGGGTTCCAGGGCGTCCAGCTGTTGCTGGCGTAGCTGTAACTGGCGGAGGTATTGATGCTCAGGTCCGGCGTTTGCGCGCCGGTGCCGTTGGTGAAGATCACGTTGATAGCACCGTTGTGCAGGTATTGCGGCTCCACGCTATAGGTCCACCAGCCGTCAGCGTCGGGGCCATTCATTGCCACACCGGGCCAGGGCGCTACCACCTGGTTTGCGCCGTTGACGACGGTCCACAAATAGATGCGCACCTTGGCCCAGTCGGCGGCGTTATCAAAGCGCAGCTGCAAACCGGGCGCGCTGTCGGCAAGGGTCAGGGTCGCGGTCATTCCCTGGTAATGGGCTTCGACCTCTGCGGTGCCAGCGGCCAGGCGCGTGAGCAGTCCGTTTGCACTCACTGATGCCACCCCGGCACCGCTCACTATCTGCCAGCTCACCTGCCCGTATAGATTCACGCGCATACCGTCGCT
>CAMLOU010000193.1 GCA_946481735.1 uncultured Cellvibrio sp. | reverse complement strand
CCGGTTCGCCAAAGGGCATGAGGTAACTCAGATGCAACTTGCCGTCCTCCGGTTGGCGGCCACGGTGGGAAAACCAGTGACGTCGGGAGATGTAATCCGGCAGGGATTCGTGCTCCAGCACGGTCAGGTTGGGTTCCTGCAACAGCTCTGACAGGTCTTTCTTGATGATCAGTGGCGGCAGGTCGGGCATGGGTTCTACCGGCGGCACATACCAGTTGGGCATCTGCGCTTCGTCTGCCAGCAGGAACCAGTAAAAGCCATACGGCGGTAAGGTCAGCAGGTAACTGAGCTGGCCGATAGGCGGGAACGAAGAGCCGCCAATCATCTCGACGGGCACCTTGCCCGCGTAGGCGGCCAGGTCCAGTTCCACCGCCTGGGCCGAACGCGACAGATTCGCCACACACAGGATCAATTCATGGTCGCCCTCCGGCCCGGTGTACTCGCGCAGGTAGGCGAAGATGCGCCGGTTGGTGGGCGCCAGCATCTTCAGCGTGCCGCGACCAAAGGCCTTTTGTTGCTTGCGCACCGCCAGCATGCGCCGGGTCCAGTTAAGCAGCGAGTGGGGGTCCACCACCTGGCTTTCCACATTGACGGTCTGGAAGCCGTAGAGCGGGTCCATGATCGGCGGCAGGGCAAGGCTGGCCGGGTCGGCGCGGGAGAACCCGCCATTGCGGTCGATGGACCATTGCATCGGCGTGCGCACCCCATGACGATCACCGAGAAACAGGTTGTCGCCCATTCCGATTTCATCGCCGTAATACAAAGTCGGCGTGCCCGGCATGGACAACAGCAAACTGTGCAGCAACTCAATGCGCCGGCGGTCCCGCTCTACCAGCGGCGCCAGGCGGCGGCGGATGCCCAGGTTCAACCGGGCGCGCCGATTGGAGGCATAGTATTCCCACAGGTAATCCCGCTCGTCGTCGGTCACCATCTCCAGGGTCAATTCATCGTGGTTGCGCAGGAAGATGGCCCACTGGCAGTTGTCGGGAATCTCCGGCATCTGCCGCAGGATATCGGTCATGGGAAAACGGTCTTCCTGGGCAATCGCCATGTACATGCGCGGCATCAGCGGGAAGTGGAAGGCCATATGGCATTCGTCGCCATTGCCGAAGTATTGCTGGATATCCTCGGGCCACAGGTTGGCTTCGGCCAGCAGCATCCGATCCGGGTAGTTCTGGTTCAGCTCGGCGCGGATCTGCTTGAGGACATCGTGGGTCTCCGGCAGGTTTTCATTGAGCGTGCCTTCACGCTCCACCAGGTAAGGAATCGCATCCAGCCGCAGGCCATCCACACCCAGATCAAACCAGAAACTCATGATGCTCAGGACTTCCTTCAGCACCGCCGGGTTATCGAAATTGAGGTCGGGCTGGTGTGAATAGAACCGGTGCCAGAAGTACTGGCCCGCTACCGGGTCCCAGGTCCAGTTGGAATTTTCGGTATCGGAGAAGATGATGCGGGTGCCCTGGTATTTCTGGTTGGTGTCGGACCAGACGTAAAAGTCGCGCCACTTGGAACCTTTCTTGGCGCGGCGGGCGCGCTGGAACCAGGGGTGCTGGTCGGAGGTGTGGTTGATAACCAGCTCGGTGATCACCCGCAAGCCACGTTTGTGAGCTTCCTTGAGGAAACGGCGCGCGTCGGCCATGGTGCCGTAATCCGGGTGCACGCTGCGGTACTCGGCAATGTCATAACCGTCGTCGCGGCGCGGGGACACATAAAAAGGCAGTAACCAGATGGTGTTAACGCCCAACTCGGCGATGTAATCCAGCTTCTCGATCAGGCCGGGGAAGTCCCCCGAGCCGTCATTATTGGCGTCGAAGTAGGATTTGATGTGCACCTGGTAGATCACCGCGTCCTTGTACCACAGCGGGTCTTTGAGAAATGTCGCGGTTTTTGCTTTGTTAGCCATCGGCAAACCTCGTGTCATATTCATAAACCAAAACAGGAGGTACGCAGTGGCACTGCGTTGCCAGATAAAGCGCTATGCATTGATGAACCTTCATCGTCTGGCGCCCTCCCTCTGCTTCTATTTGTCGACGGGTGCTTTTGCCTGTCGACTGGTGAACCGCCGTCGGGTTCAGCCAATTCTCTATTCCGGGTGCGGAACCCCGAGCCTTTTCCACATGGCCTTGGTAATCCGCTGCTGGTTAGCATAATCCGCCCAGGGGTCCGCCTTCAGTGCGGCTAACCGCCGACGCAGATTGCCGATATGCCACTGCGCCGCACTGTGCAGGTGCGTTAACTCCTCGCGCGTTATCGGCACCGACACCGGCAGGCCCGGCCGCGCACGCACCGAGTAGGCCGCCACGGTACTGGCGCCGCGCTGGTTGCGCAGGTAATCCACAAAGATCTTGCCGACCCGATTCTTGGGCCCCATGCGCGCCACAAACCGATCAGGCAATTGACGGGCCATAAATTGGGCGATGGCCTTGGCAAACTCCTTGACGGTGGTCCAGTCATCGCGGCGCGCCAGGGGAATAATCAGGTGGATGCCTTTACCGCCGCTGGTCTTCAGGAAAGTATCCAGCCCCAATTCATCGAGCACCGCCAGGGTCAGGCGGGTGGCATCGAGCATACTTTTCCAGGGCAAGGCCGGGTCCGGGTCCAGATCCAGGATGATACGGTCAGGCTTCTCGATGCGGTCACTGGTGGCACCCCAGGTGTGGAATTCGATGGTGCCCATTTGTACAGCGCCGATCAGTGCTTCCGGGCTGTCGATCTCCATCAGGGGGGCATGACCGGGATCGAGGGACGGGTCGAGCAGCTTCACCGCCGGAACCGCCAGGTGTTGTTTGTGCTTCTGGAAAAATTGCTCACCCCCCAGGCCGGTGGGCAGGCGCAACAGGGACACCGGGCGGTTGTCGAGCTGGGGCAGCAACCAGTCCGCAATCTCTTCATAGAAGTGCACCAGGTCGATCTTGCGGGTGTGGCTTTCGGCATCGATTTCCCGGTCCGGATGAGTGATCTTTACCCCGGCCGGAGCAGCGGGTTTTGCTTCGCCCGCGCGGGCATCCGGGCTGCTGTGACTTTTCTTGCCTGCGCTACTCTTGCCAGGGCTACGGGGCTGTTCCCGGACAATTTCACTGGCCGGTTTGTCGCTGCGCAGCGCAATAAACGACGCCTGGCGCAGGCGGTTGTCACCGGTCCATTCCGCAAATTCCACTTCGCACACCAGGGTAGGTTCGAGCCACTGCACATCGCGCGCCTCGCTGCTGGCGATACTGTGGCTCAGGGGGGAATCCCGCCGCTCCAGTGGGCGCAATTGCCGGTGCACATCTTTCAGGCTGGTGGCGCTGAAACCGGTCCCGACGCGACCCGCGTAGACCAGGGCCGGATCGCCAACCGCCTTGTGTACGCCGAGCAGCAGCGCACCGAAACTACTGCGGCTGCCCTGGGGCGGGGTGTAGCCGACAATCACAAATTCCTGGCGTAACCGACATTTCAGTTTGATCCAGTCAGCGCTGCGGCGTGATACATAGGGGCTGCCCAGCCGCTTGCCGATGATCCCTTCCAGCGACATGGCGCAGGCGGTCGCGAGGATGTTGGTGTGGCCATCTTCAAACGCCGTCGAAAATCGCACCAGGCCGGTGTTATTGCGCGGCATCACCTGCTCCAGTGCCGCGCGGCGCTCTTCCACCGGCACCCGGCGCATATCGCGGCCGTTGAGAAAGGGCGCATCAAATACGTAGTAGACGATATTGTGGCTGCGGCCTATTTCAAATGCCCGTTGCAGCGCCTGGAAATCCGGCAGCCCGTCATCGTTGAGCACTACCACTTCGCCGTCGAGCCAGGTGTTGTCCAGCCCAAGTGCCTGGATCGCCTGCACCTGTTTGGGCATACGGTGGGTCCAGTCGTTGTCATTGCGGGTAAGCAGGCGCACTTCATCGCCAAGGATGCGCGCCAGGATGCGGTAACCGTCGAACTTGACTTCATAAAGCCATTTGCCGGTCAGCGGTTCCGTGACCAGCGTAGCCAGCTCCGGCGCCAGGTGTTCCGGCAATGGCTGGTCCGGTTTGATCGCGCGGATATTGTGGGCGGCTTTGCCGGCGCTATCGCGGCGGCTACCGGGCTTGGCTGCGGTCTTATTTGCCGGCTTTTTTTCAGTAATGCCGGTTTGGCTGAGTACGCTGTCCGGTTCTTCCTTGACGATGTTGTAGTCCGCTGCGCGGCGCGCTGCATGGTCGCGCTCCTTGATCAACAACCATTGCTCCTTGTCGCCGCTGGCGCGCATGGTGGTGCGCACCAGGTTCCAGTCGCCGCCCAGCTTTTCCCCGATCAGCGTGAACTTGAGCTTGCCGGATTGATACGCGGCCAGGGGGTCTTCATCCTGCGGCTGCCAGATGCCCTGGTCCCAGACGATGACATCACCCGCACCATATTGCCCGGCCGGAATCTTGCCCTCGAAATTTGCATAGGCCAGCGGGTGGTCCTCCACATGCACGGCGAGGCGTTTGTCCTGGGGATCGAGGCTGGGGCCTTTGGGTACGGCCCAGCTCTTGAGGGTGCCGTCCAGCTCCAGGCGAAAATCGTAGTGCAAGCGCCGCGCCGCGTGCTTTTGCACCACAAAGCGCAGGGCATTGGTGCGTTTGCCGCGCGCCGGTTTTGGGGGTTCAGCGCGCGGTTCCGAGGTGATATTGAAATTGCGTTTGCGATTGTATTCGTTGTCGTTGTTGGAGGATTTCGCCATGGTGTGCTGTCCTTTTTTTGAAAACGGTTTTTTACAGGACGAGGTTCGCTTTTCGTGTCGGATTACGCTGCGCTAATCCGACCTACGGTTTGTCACAAGTCAGTGGCTTGCGGTTTTTTTGCG
This sequence comes from uncultured Cellvibrio sp., assembly GCA_946481735.1. Next base: position 1,080 of record CAMLOU010000193.1, on the reverse strand, counting down.
CGTAGACGACGCGGTTTTTTTGGTGGACTTGGCGGGTGCTTTGCGCGGCTTGGTCGCGGCAGTTTTTTTCGCGCGGCTGGCCGTTTTTTTCTTGCCTGCGTCGGCGTCCTCTTGGCTGGCCGACTCGCCCTTGCCGGTTTCACTGCGCGCGCGCGGTTTGCCGCCCAAGCTGCGTTTGAGCAGTTCGGTCAGGTCGACAATATCCGCTGTGCGCCGCTCGTCTTCCTCGTCCGCACGCTCCACGTTTTCAATCTTGCCGGCGCGGGCTTTCTGTTCCACCAGTTGCATGATCTTATCGGTGAAAGTGTCCTGGTATTCGTCCGGGCTCCACTGGGCCGCCATGTCATCCACCAGCCGGCGAGCCATATCCAGTTCTTTTTTGCTGAGGTCCACATCGGCGATGGCATCACCGATATCCAGGTCTTCCACATCCCGTACATCATCCGGCCAACGCAATAACACCATCACCAATGCCGAGGCCAACGGCATGACGGCCGCCAGATGTTGGCGCGTGCGAATCACCACCCGCGCTAACGCCACCTTATGGGTTTTGCACAAGGTTTCGCGCAACAAGGCATAGACTTTTTCACCGCGTTTCAGCGGGTTAAGGTAATAAGGGGTATCGATATTGGTGAGTGGAATGTCATCGCTATCGACAAAGGAAAAGATATCAATGGTTTGGGTAGCTTTAGGGTGCGCCGAACGAATTTCTTCATCGCTCAGGATTACGTAACGCCCCTTTTCATATTGCACGCCTTTGACGATGTGCTCTTTGGACACTTCCTTGCCGGTGACTTTGTTAACCCTTTTGTAGCCTACCGGTTCCATACTGCGCTCATCGAGCCAATCAAAATCCACGCCCTCTGATGACGTCGCCGAGACGACGCCGACGGGGATGTGTACGAGTCCGAAACTGATGGCACCTTTCCAGATAGAACGCGGCATGATTTGCTCCTGTCGTTTAAAGCGCTACGCCATGGCAGCGCAAAAATATTCTAAACATGGCATTTTCCTTGATCGGGTTTGCATAAGAACTTGGGCAACAAAACTAGTTTCGTTTGTGGCAAATAAATGACGGGA
>CAMLOU010000192.1 GCA_946481735.1 uncultured Cellvibrio sp. | reverse complement strand
TTGGAGGATCAGGATGCACAGGTACAACACCTGATTGCCAAAGAAGGCGAGCAGCGTTTGCCAACGCAGTTGGTTGATCGTGATGCAGACGGCACGCCCGATGAACTGTTGGTCACACTGGATCTTTCACCGGCGCAGAAACGCAATATCACCATTGTGGCCGATGCGGATGCGCAACCCCTGGATATCCCCAAACAAACCCAGGCGGAAATTTCCCATAAAGTGGGCGGTGAATGGCAGGATAAAAAATATATCGGCGGTACCTTTCAGAATGTCAAAGAACTGACCCCGCCGCCACAATACACCGATCACTCAGAATTTATTCGTTACGAAGGGCCAGGCATTGAATCCGACAAAGTGGGTTACCGGATTTATCTCGACTGGCGTAACGGTTTTGATATTTTTGGTAAGAAAACCAGCGACATGGTGTTACAAAACGTCGGGCAAGATGGTTATCAGTCTTACCATGAGCCTGCCAACTGGGGCATGGATTTATTAAAAGTGGGTAAATCTCTGGGAGCCGGCGGTTACGGATTCTGGAATGGTAAAGAGGTCGAACTGGTATCCAACGTTGACCAATGGACCGCAAAAGTCATTGAAGATGGTCCGCTCTATTCCGCACTGAATTTGACCTACAAAGGCTGGGAAATCAACAACCAAAAACTGGATTTGGTCAGCGATCTTTCCATGACTGCAGGCAGCCGTTTGGTGCATACCCGCTTGAGCATGTCGGAAGAGATGCCCAATATCGCCATCGGCATGGTGAAACATCCGGGTACAAAATTGTTGCAAGGCAGCCAGGAAGTCAGCGGTTATGCCTGGACCTATGTGGCCAGCTGGGGCAAGCAAAGTTTAAGCGGTGAAGATGATTACCTGGGCATGGCAATCCTGTTCCACCGTCAAAGCCGCATTGAGCAAACCGAGGACGCCAACAGTTATGTTTCTGTGATGGAGCCCACCGGTGGCGAGCTCGAATATTATTTCCTCGCGGCCTGGGACGGGGAGAAAGATGGCATCAAGACAGAAGAAGAGTTTGTGGCTTACCTGGAACAGGAAGTGAAACGCCTGACGGTTACACCACGCATTCGTTTTGAAAGCGCCCTCAGCGAAAAGGCCAAATCATTTCCCATCACTGCCGATGCAGCCCTGAACTGGAGCAAGCGCCTGGTGGATTCCGAACTGGAGCGCAAAACCCTGAATTATCATTACGATGGCTGGGACGAAAACCGCCGTCGCAAACCCAAGTTTGAATACGATATTCACGGGGTACAGATTCTTGCGCTGGAAAAACTGGCTAAGGTTGCACCCGACGCACGCTACAACAATGTTGCAGAAAAAGTCACCGGCAGTTTTATTACCGATGAAGGCGACATTCGCGAATACGATATCAAAAATTACAACATTGACAGCGTCATGCCCGGCATGGTGGTGTTGAGTTTGTATGAGAAAACCAAAGACGAAAAATATCGCAAAGCGGCTGATCTATTGCGCAAGCAACTTAAAGAACATCCGCGCACCAGTGAAGGCGCTTTCTGGCACAAACAAGCTTATCCCCATCAAGTATGGCTCGACGGGGTATACATGGGCATGCCTTTCCTGGCGCGCTACAGCGTGATGTTTGAGGATGGCGAAAGCCTGGAAGAAGTCGTCAAGGAATTTAAACTGGTACATGAGAAGCTGCGCAATCCGGAGTCCGGACTTTATTACCATGCCTGGGATGAGTCCAGGCAAATGAACTGGGCTAACAAGGAAACCGGTTTATCCGAGTTTTATTGGGGCAGAGGTTTGGGCTGGTTAACCATGGCGCTGGTGGATGTGCTGGATTACATTCCTGAAAGCAACACCGAATTGCGTAAACCATTATTGGATATGGTGACTGAACTGGCGGCGGATTTACGGCGCTATCAGGACCCGGCCACCGGTACCTGGTTCCAGATTCTGGACCAGCCGGAGCGCGTCGGTAATTACCGTGAGTCCTCGGCAAGCGCGATGTTCACCTACTTTTACGCCAAGGCGATCAATGAGGGTTATATTCCAGATTCCTATCGCGCAACCGCGCAAAAAGCCTACGAAGGCTTGATCAAGGAATTTGTGACGGTGCATCCGGATGGTTTGATCAGTATGACCAATCAATGTCTGGTAGCAGGTCTCGGTTTTGGTCGCGATGGCAGTTATGATTATTACATGAGCGAACGGATATTCGAGAATGATCCAAAAGGTAACGGACCCTTTATTCTCGCCGGTGTCGAAATGTATAAGCTGCTCGGCAACAACGCAGCCCAATAAATAATAAGCCATACCTGTCGGCCGGATAGTGGATATTAAATGCCCTATCCGGCATTGTATTAATGAACAATCAACCTGGTAACGCTGAAGGTTTTATTATGAAAATTGTGGAAGAACGCTTTGCCGTTCATATGGATGACTTCAAACATTACGATACTGAAAAATTGCGCAAGCATTTTCTGATCGAGAAAATTTTTGAAGCCGATGAAGTTCTCTTTACCTATACCCACTACGAACGACTGATGGTGGGCGGCGCTATGCCGGTCAACAAAACGATCAAACTGGACCCGGTGTATCAGCAAAAAGCGGATTTCTTTTTGCAGCGGCGCGAGCTGGGCGCCATCAACATTGGTGGCAGCGGCAAGATCACCGTCGACGGTACAGAGTATAAGATCAACACCAAAGAAGCCCTGTACATCGGTCGCGGCGCACAGGATGTCAGTTTTAGCAGTGATGATGCCAGCAACCCGGCAAAATTCTATTTGAATTCAACACCGGCGCATCATGCCTACCCGACCAAAAAAGTCGGCAAGGAAGACGCCAAGGTATTGAACATGGGTTCATCGGAAACCTGTAACGAACGCAATATTTATCAGTTAATGATTGCCGGTGTGGTTGATACCTGCCAATTGCAGATGGGCATGACCGAACTGAAAACCGGCAGCATCTGGAACACCATGCCGGTACACACGCACAGCCGTCGGATGGAAGCCTATTTTTATTTCCAGATCCCGGAAAACCAGGCGGTGTGTCACTTTATGGGTCCGGCGCATGAAACGCGGCATATCTGGGTTGGCAATGAACAAGCGGTGGTGTCGCCGCCCTGGTCCATGCACTCCGGCGCAGGTACAGCCAATTACACGTTTATTTGGGGTATGGCCGGCGAGAATCTGGATTACACCGATATGGATTTCCACAAGCCCAGCGACTTGAAATAAGGATCAACTCATGACACATCCTCTGTTTGATTTAACCGGCAAGATAGCTGTCGTTACCGGCGCTACCCACGGCTTGGGTATGTCCATGGCCTGTGGTCTTGCCAGTGCCGGCGCTACCTTGATTATCAATGGCAATTCGTCGCAGGAGAAAATCGATAACGCGGTGGCGGCTTACCGCGCAAAAGGTTTCAAGGCGTTCGGTTATAAATTTAACGTGACAGATGAAGCACAAGTGATGGCAGCTGTCGATCAGATTGAAAAGGATCACGGCCCTATTGATATTTTGGTCAACAACGCCGGCATCATCAAACGTATTCCATTACTCGATATGCCGCTGGAAGAGTTTGAAGAAGTGATCAAGACTGACCTCACCGGCGTGTTTACCATGACGCGCCCGGTAGCGCGCAAAATGGTGGAGCGCCGCGCGGGTAAGATCATTAATATCTGTTCCATGATGAGCGAGCTGGGTCGCAACTCTGTCGGTGCATACGCAGCAGCAAAAGGCGGCTTGAAGATGCTGACGCGCAACATGGCGACCGAATGGGCCAAATATAACGTACAGGTAAACGGGATTGGCCCCGGTTATTTCGCGACCAGCCAGACCGCTCCGATTCGCGTGGATGGCCACCCGTTTAATGATTTCATCATCAATCGTACCCCGGCAGGCAAGTGGGGCGACCCCGATGATCTGCAAGGCGCGACGATTTTCCTGGCATCGAAAGCGAGCGACTTTGTGACCGGACAAATCGTGTATGTGGATGGCGGTATCCTCGCCACTATCGGCAAACCTTCCAACGAAGCCTGACCCTTTCTCCTCTGTTTTTTGTTCCTTGCAACCGCTGCTGATGCAGCGGTTTTTTTATGTGTGGCACACAACAAGGCACCATCTCCGCGACGAACCCGATTTGCTTTATTTTGTCTAGAATGTTGGCCAATAAATCCTTGCCACCGACACCCTGCGCATCCAAATGGAACGAGCCATGTAGACAACGATGAAGGCAAGGCTAGAGCAAGCGACGATGGAGAAAGCAATGAATCTGACAGCAGTTCTGGATGAAATCGAAGAAAATATCGATGGCGATAACATCAGCTTTGGCAAAATCGTCGACGAATTTGAAGATCGTGGCTATGGTCCGCTACTGCTGATTGCGGCATTGTTCATCATGTTGCCCACCGGGGGCATACCGGGGATTCCCACAGTATTAGCGGTCGTTATTATTTTTATTGCCGCGCAATTAACCTGGGGGCGTTCCACGCCTTGGCTGCCCAAGAAATTACGCAGCCTCAGTTTCGAGAAAGCGAAATTTACCAAAGCAGCGAGCAAGATCAAACCGGTCACTCGCAAGGTTGATTACATCCTCAAACCGCGACTGAAACGCTTTGCCAAAAAACCCATGACGCGCATTATCGGAGCCGTGATTATTGCACTGTGTTTATTTATGCCTTTTTTGGAGATCATTCCTTTCGCAGACGTAATTCCTTCTTCGTCTATTGTGATTATCAGTCTCGGCCTGACGGCACGCGATGGTATCTTTACGCTGGTCGGATTGATAGCGGCATTTGTCATGCTCGGCGGTGCGGCAGTCTGGCTACTGTAGTCGTTCAATCACCCGTGTAAGCCTCAAGTACATTGTTCAAAAAACGCTGCCCCAGCGCCGTGGTTTTCATTATGCCTTCATCCACCTGTACCAATCCCTTCTGTGTTAATTCAGACCATTGCGGCTCCAACGCATTAAATGGCAAGCCCGTACGTTGCTGAAAAAAACTTACAGGGACTCCGTCCACCAAACGTAAACTATTTAATAAAAATTCCAGGGGCAGCGCGTGTTGCTGCAACACTTCGCCGCCACCGAGGTAAGTGTTTCGATGACCAGCAACAGCAGGTGAAATTTTATTGCGGCTGTCCAGGTAGTGTTTGGGTAAACGGGTTTTCCATAAGCGCGCAATACCCTGGTGTGTCGGCGACGTAATCTTGCCGTGGGCACCGGCGCCGATACCAAGGTAATCACCAAATTGCCAATAGTTCATATTGTGCCGTGCGCGTTTGCCCGCTTGTGCGTAAGCAGAAATTTCGTATTGCCGGTATCCGGCGTCCGCCAACAGGTTCACACCGGCATCCTGAATATCCGCGAGGATGTCCTCGTCCGGCAAGCGCGGCGGCGCTGAATAAAAAACCGTATTCTGTTCGATGGTCAACTGATACCAGGAGATATGTTCCGGCGCCAGTGCAATCGCCTGTTGTAAGTCGGCTTGCGCATCCGCTACGGACTGCTTAGGCAAACCGTGCATTAAATCCAGATTAATATTATCGAAGCCGGCGGCGCGTGCGACATCTACTGCACGCAGGGCTTCGCTGCGACCATGTACACGGCCCAGCAATGCCAGTTGCGTATCGTTAAAACTCTGGATACCGATGGATAAACGATTCACACCGGCAGTGCGAAATCCGCGAAAGCGCTCCTGCTCAAAGGTGCCCGGATTTGCTTCCAGCGTAATTTCAATATCCTCTTCAAATCCGACCAATTGCTCAGCGTCTTGCAGGATCTGCCCGATCGCTTGCGCCGATAAAATGCTCGGTGTGCCGCCGCCAAAAAAAATGCTGGTGAGTTTGCGCCCCTGTGCCAGAGACACATCCTGCTCAAGATCAGCCCGCAACGCGGCGACATAATCTGCTTCCGGCACGGCATCATTGGCTTGATGCGAATTGAAATCACA
>CAMLOU010000191.1 GCA_946481735.1 uncultured Cellvibrio sp. | reverse complement strand
TCATGCGTTTTCGAAACACAAGCCCTAATGACAAACGAACTACGAAGTAAACAGCTACTAAAGAAAAAAATCAGCTCGCCTTACGCACAAAGAAGAAATCACCCACCTCATGCCCGGCACCTTTGATCGCCTTGAATTCCGGCATTTGATCAAAGCCCACTGATTTTGCCCGACTCGCCACATTGTCTTTTATCTTCAGATACAGCTCCGGACCACTGATAATGGTACCGGCACCTTCAAGGGTATCAAGAAACGCGCGGGCAAAAACCGAGTGGCCCTGGCCAATATTGTCCAGCACTGGTTGGTCTCCACCGGACGCCAGCAACAAGCGGGATTTTTTGGGCAGTTTGTAGCGAATGTAATCCTGGGTGTATTGCGCTTTCTCATCCATAAACAGATAGCCAGGTGCGGATGACAACAGGCCGGAGTAACAGGAATCGGCAACCACCATCACGCGCTTCGCTTTGATACGTGCCAGGTGGCGCGTCACAAACTCGTTGGAAACCCAGAAGGTATCGTCCGGTGGTGGCGTAGCATTGACCGGCAGCCAATAACCGGTTTCAAGTTCACCGGTTTCAATACGGGTACCGTGACCGGCGTAGAAAATTAATAAATTATCCTCTTCTGTCACCAGTTCATTTAATTCGTTGATCGCCTTCATCACGGTGGTGTTGTCGGCGTCCAGCAGCATGGTCACATTAAAACCGTAGTTTTCTTCGAGAATTTTTTTGGCTCGCTGCGCGTCCGAATATGGCGTCAGCAGATCTTCGATATTGTCGTAGTCCTGATTCGCGATGATCAACGCATAATATTTACCGAATTCCATGTCATCCACTTTAATCGTCTGCGCATCGCTGGTGGTTGACACTCGCGTTGTCAGGCCTTCTTGCGGTTGCCTCATGCGCGGAATCAGGTCAATTTCATTTTTCGCCACCATCCGTTCTGCTTCAAGATTTTTCACCCACACCTTGAGCTGATTCAACTCCTGTTGTAACTCGGCAGTTTCGGCAGAGCTGCCGATTTTTTTCTGCAAGCCGGCGATTTGGTTATTCAATAATTTAATTTGCGTGTCTTTTTCTGACAGGGTTTTCTGCAACTGTGCCCGCAATTCATCCTGGGCTTCCTGGGCGGCAGATTGATACATTACGCTGTCTTCTTCCAGACCCCAGGCTTTGCGATACCAGTTGAGTGCCTGCAACTTATCTTTTTCCACCCCCAGGCCTTGCTCATATAAAGTACCCAGATTGAATTGCGCGCGCGGGTTGCCCTGCTCTGCGGCTTTGCGATACCAGATAGCGGCCGCTTCGTAATTCGGAGAACCACCCAGGCCGCGTTCAAAAATCTCGCCGACGTTGGCCTGAGCTTCTGCATCACCGGCTTCTGCGGTGGGCATCCACACGGCGAGGGCGGTTTTATAATCAGCGCGATCATAGGCCACGTATTCGCCGCCGCGAATGCGGCAGTCGGCAGCGGTGGTCAACACCGGACGGCGGGGGGTCATGTATTTGGTGGTGCCCAGGCTTCTCACCTGCCCCGGCAACAAACAGTCCACGACATTCAGGTCTTCAATGTCCGGCGTGCCGCTGGCCGGCATTTGTTGCTTGACATCCTGGCTGCCGCAAGCGGAAAGTAACACCGCTGTAAGCAACAGGGAAAGTGCCATAAAGAGTCCCATAAGAGGATTTTTATAACGTGGAGTGTGATGTGTGCACATAAACCAAACCATCCATTTTGAGTCATCGCAACAGCGAAAAAAGCGCGGAATATCTGCGCCGGGATTGAATAATTTTTACAAAATTCCAGTGAGTTGTCGTGTTAATTTTTCCGACAACAAATTCATTATTAAACTCGTGAAAAACCGTCGTGCCCGATATATTGCGGCGAGCGCCGGGGAAGAAAAAACAATGAAAAAATGCCCTGCCGATCAAATGTCTGTGAATGTACAAGCTGCGCTTTTTTTTATTGTTATTGCAACCCGACAATTGCTGCATCCCGGCTTATTGCTACGTCTCTATTTATTGAGCGTAGCGACGATGACCTTGTGGGGTTGCCAGGGAAACACCCGGGATGATTTTGCGCGCTTATCCGAAGCCATGCAAGCAAGCCGTATTACGACACCCTATCACCAACACCTGGTGTTGTCGCAACCGTCGCCGGATTCATCTACAAGAATTCATGTGTATATCGAAGGTGACGGGCGCCCCTGGATCAAACGTTATCTGATTGCCAAAGACCCTACACCGCGCGCGCCCTTGACCCTGGCACTGATGCGACAAGACCCGCAACCGGCCATCTTTCTCGGGCGCCCCTGCTATTTCAATAATCCTTTTTACGGCCTGGCGGATAGCCATTGCGAATCGCGTTTATGGACCAATGCCCGCTACTCAGAAACAGTCATCGCCAGTATGGTGGATGCCCTGCGCCAATGGCTGGCAACACAAGACTACTCGCAGGTAACGCTAATTGGTTACAGCGGCGGCGGCACTATCGCGACCTTGATGGCGCAGCGGATGCCGGAAGTCACCCGATTAGTGACCATCGCCGCTAATCTGGATGTGGATGCCTGGACCCGCCACCATCATTACAGCCCCTTGAGTGGCTCGTTGAATCCGGCAGAGCTCACCAACACACGACCCAGAGTGCAATATCATTTTTTTGGCAGCAAAGACCAGGTAGTACCGCCGCTGCTTGCACGAGATTGGTTGCAGGCTCAAGGCCATCCGCCACGGGTTATTGAGGGTTTTGATCACCGCTGCTGCTGGCAGCAGCAATGGCCAGCGTTACTGGAATTAATAGGTGCGCGGTAACCCGCGCAACCGGTTAGCGCAATTGGGTTTGAATATCGATGGTTCCGGTTAATGTTTTATGTACGGGGCATTTGTTGGCGATGTCCAACAACCGTTGCCGTTGCTCGTCGGTTAAGTCGCCGGCAACCTGGATCATACGTTCGAAGATATCGACCACCTGACCGTCACGGTTATCGCGTCGATGGCTCAGAGTTACGCGAATGTCATCCAGAGGCCACTCCTTGCGGTTGGCATACATGCGCACAGTCATTGATGTGCATGCGCCTAATGCAGCCATCAACATCTCATAGGGATTAGGCCCGTAATCATCACCGCCAATTTGTTTCGCTTCATCCGCAAACCATTGGTGCTGCTCGGTGTAGATCGCGCGGGTATAACGGTGATTATGTTCTGCCACAATGACCTGGCCTTTTTCAGGCGAAAAATCACTGCCGGTTAATTCTACGGGATTTAACATGGATCAATCGCCTCGTTCTGATAATGAAGGTTGTTCGTGTGTTTGCGCTGCGGCCTCAATGGTTTGCCACCAACGCGGCAAATACTGTTTTATCTCTTCACCCATCACCATCTGTGGCAGGGAATGAATAACCTCTTCGTCAAGTTCTTTTTCCCATTGGGCAATCAGGGTGTCACTTTTGGCGAATGCGGCTTCAAACGAGTCAGCCTCCGGCAGAGCTTCTTTGAAATAGGCGCGCCCGAAATAAGTCATTTCAGAGGTATCGGTACAACCGAAGGATTTGCGATCCTTGCTCGACGCCGTCATCACCAATGTTGTCGGGCTTTCCAGAAAGGGAATAAAACCACCGGAGTAACAGGCGGATACAGCAATGACTTTCCATTTGATCGGCAGGGCCTTAATGATTGCCCCCAAACGTTCAGCGGTTAAGTCTGGCAAACTCATACCTTGCTGGACAATGCTGAACTCATGTTTGGCAGAGCCGTGGCTGGTCAGGTAGAGAAATAGAATATCCTTGTCCGGATTCATCTTGCCCGCTACCGCCTGCAACGCCTGCTCAATACTGTGGGGCGTCGCCATGGGAATATTCGTCAGCGTGTCATTATGATTGATGAGTACCAGAGAGCGGCCCGCCGTACCAAATTGTTGATCGAATTGCGCATGGATAAAATCCAGCTCCTTGCGAAACACATCCTGCCGACTGAAACCGGCCACGCCCACGAAGTAAAGATTGATCGCCTCAGGATCACTGGGCAAGATACTTTTGCCAGCCGCCGCTAATAAATCGGCTTGTTGGTAAAGTGCTTTTTCGATAACAAACGGTAACGCATCCTGATCGGATTCCTTACCGGCGGATTCAAACTCGCCCCAACGCCAGCGCCCGGCCAATAATTTATCCGGTTCATCGCTGGTTTCCGCGTACCGATATAAGCCGTAACCGTGAAAGATACCTTGGCTGAATTGCCCTTTGTATTCACCGTCTTTTTCTTTCAGGGTACCAACGCCGTCAAACATCCAATACTTGAATTCACCCTGGTAGTGATCGCCGTTCTTGCCGAAGAATTCGCCTTCGCCCTGTAAATCGCCCTCATCAAAATTACCCAGGTAACGGTCGCCATCTGCACTGGTAAATTCACCTTTTCCGTGAAAAACACCGCGCAAGAATTCGCCGACGTAACGCGAACCATCTGCGCCGATAAACTCACCGGGCCCGGTCAATTCCCCTGCAATAAATTCACCGCGATATTCATCGCCGTTGGCTTCGCGCAACACACCCTGCCCATCATAAACACCGCGCGCAAACTCACCGCTATAGCGCGCACCACTGGACCAGATCAGCTCGCCCTGGCCGTGCAGCAAACCCGCACTCAGCTCACCGTTATAGATCGCACCATCGGGCATCAGTAGCTGATCAACCCGGGCCTCCCCGGTGGAAATGAGCTGCGGCGCAGGATTGAGATAAGCCAGCGCAAACGCGGCTATTAAAAAAATACTCGCCGCGGTTAAAACATGTTTTGACGATAACTGCACACCAACCTCTTACTTAGATTTCGCTGCGTCGGTAACGGCGGGGTAACCACTTAACAAGCTGATAGCGTCCAGCGCCTGCACTGCCGTTGCACGACCTTTGAGACTTTCGCCCACGGTAATTTTTTTCCCATCCGCTGCCAGAGCCTTAAGCGCAAAAACCTCCGTGTATTCACTGCCGGATTGCGCGCTGTAGCTTTTGTGTAACTGCAAGTGTTTGATCTGCGCGCGCGGATAGTGCTGTTTATGAACAATCATCCCCAATAGACGGCGCTGGGTCCACAAGCCCTGCTGGTCGAGCCGGATGCGCAAGCTGTTTAACAATCCGTACAGACAAAACACACACGCCAGCAAACCGATACCCGTAAATATGATCGCCATAAACCGTGGCGCATCGGTGTACCACATGCCGATGCCCGCGCCGCCAAAGATCAAGCCAAATAGCATCCAGCCCAGCTTCATCCCGGCATTGCGCCACATGGGGTAGTAGAGTTCCACCCCGCCATGGACTTGCCGCAGATCGAGCACCGACTCAATCAGTGCATCGCGCTGCTCCAATGCCAGGGGGTGTGCAGCCGAGTCCTCTCGCTGATAGCGGGATCGTTCAGCAGTCGGAAATACCGGCAGTTCAAACTGGCGATGTAAATCCACGCCAGGCAAGTCAGCGTTTATCACCAATCGCCACACATAATAACTGTCTGCTGGCGCTTCGCTGGAAGGCAACCCCTCCGGAACATCAAAACGAAAATTCAACCGTGTGCCTCCGGCCGAAGACTCGGCATAGGCATAGCCCTGGGCTTGCCAGGTGACGGATTCCTTGCGCGAACGATTCTTGCCGCTGCCGGACATGTAACTGTGGACACAACTTAATGAGAGCGGAAACGCGTTGGTTCTGTCATAAGGTAATGACAATTCCAGCGTGCCACCTACCTGACCGCCGATGGCACCGGGGTAAGGATCAAGGTCCAGGTACAGTTCGCCAAAACGACGCCACTCCAGGGTGACTGAAATCGCCCACCATAACAGCCCAAGCCCCACCAGCGGGAACAGGGCGGCGATCAATATCATGTAATTGCCCGTGGCAACTTCTGCGGGGATAACAAACCAGAGAAATGAGGAAATGGCATTCCACAAGATGGCAAAAATCCAGGCGAGCCATAAACCGCCTCGCGCACTGCATGGAACGCGTGCCTGCGCCCATTCGCGCCGCGCCAGCCAGGGTTTGC
>CAMLOU010000190.1 GCA_946481735.1 uncultured Cellvibrio sp. | reverse complement strand
CTTTAGGGTTGTTGTTTCGAAACCCTCAAGTCAGGGACGACTTGAGGGAGCTACAGGGATGTATGCATGCGTTTTCGAAACAACAACCCTAATGACAAACGGATTCCGAAGCGCATCGTGTAGCAAATCAGAAAATTAAACTATTTCGCCGCTTTATAACGCTCAGCCGCATCCAGAATTTCCTGGCGTGCCGCATCAACACCGGCCCAGCCTTCCACCTTCACCCACTTGCCTTTCTCCAGATCCTTGTAATGCTCAAAGAAATGCTCGATTTGCGACAACACCACCGGTGGCAGGTCATCAGTGGATTGCACCTTGCTGTACAAGGTCGTGAGTTTGTCGTGAGGCACTGCCAGGATCTTCGCATCACCGCCCGCTTCATCAGTCATCTTCAACACGCCGATCGGACGGCAGCGAATAACGGAACCCGCTTGCACCGGCTGCGGGAACAATACCAATACGTCCGCCGCATCACCATCATCACACAAGGTGTGGGGAATATAACCGTAGTTACAGGGGTAATACATGGCCGTGCTGACAAGGCGATCAACAAAGAGGGTATTGCTGTCCTTGTCAATCTCGTACTTGATTCCGCTGTTCATCGGGATTTCGATAACAACGTAAATGTCATCGGGCAGGCTTTTACCGGAGGGAACTAGATCAAGGCTCATATGTGTGCTCACCTGGTTGAGTATGGAAATTTCAGGGGCGCGATTCTAACACAATCCCAAGGGGGCTCAATGTGCGGCACCCTACGTGCCGGGGAGGCATAGCGCGGGTTAAATCAGGTAGATGGCGGCAATCAGGGCAACCACAATGATGATCAATACCAGCCACCACAACCCGCTTTTGCGCGGATCATTGTAGGTTGGTTCAATGCGATTACCGGGTGACGTGGGGCGGGTTTTCCAGCGCTTTGGCTCGTGACTGGCCTGGCGTTTTTCTACCGGCTTGGTCAGCGCCTCAATAGAAGGGCGGATACGGGTTTTATGCTCAACACTCTCCGGTCCCACCAGGCGAAAGCTGTACACATCAATACGCAAGCGGTCGCCGCTGTAGGCGACGGATTCTTCAATACGTCGTTCATTGATAAAGGTGCCGTTGGCCGAGCTGAGATCTTTGACGCGCAGGCTGGTGCCCTGGACAAAGAGTTCGGCGTGGCGACGCGACAGATGGGTTCCGGGGATGACGATGTCGCATTGGGTACCGCGCCCGATGATCACTGACTGGTCGCGGGGAATTTCAAAGCTCTTGCCCGCCAGCCAACTGCTGTCGGATACCAGGCGCCAGGGCGGGGTTTCGTCGCGGCTCGAGGGCTGGGTGCCGGCACGGTGCGGGTCGAGGACTTCGATCTCCACAGCCCCCAGCTTGATAACATCGCCGGGCAGGATCTCTTTATGGGTCACCCGCTGACCATTCACAAAGCAGCCGCTCTGGCTGTTATTGTCTTTCAGGAAGACTTTATTCTCGCTGCTGATCAGACGTGCATGCAATGCATCGATCCCTTCATCTCCCAGCACCAGGTTATTATCTGCCGCACTGCCGATGCTATAGAGCTTCTCCACCACCCATAAGGGGGGGTGACGATTATCCTTGAAATGAATTTTCAGCATCTTGCAGTCCGCGCGCTGGTCCTGAAGGGATGGAAGTAGGGGCATTATATAAGCGATACTTTTTACTAAAGCAATAGACTCGGAGCCAGATCATGACGTCGGACAATCTTTCAGCCCCACCCCATGCCACGCACAGGGTAGTGATCCATTATTGCAACCTGTGCCGCTGGATGTTGCGCGCCGCCTGGCTTGCGCAGGAACTGTTGAGCACCTTCGACGGTGAGCTGGATGAGGTCGCCTTACACCCCGGCACCGGCGGTGTATTTGAGATCTGGCTCGGTGATACCCTGGTCTGGGAGCGCCAACGGGACGGCGGCTTTCCCGAGGCGAAGGAACTTAAGCAGCGCGTCCGGGATCAATTATGTCCGGATAAGCCGCTGGGCCACAGCGACGGTCACAAACGCTCCCCATGACATCACCTTTCGCTTGACCGCGGAGTTTTGTTTGCAAGGAACCACCTGTGCTTCATAATAGCGGCGTTTTTTGCTCCGCTTGCCCCAGCCGCCGGCCGGTTCCCCTTATTGGTTAATGGCCAATGATCAAGCGACATGCACCAAACCCTTTTCATTAACGTATCTGTGATTATTCATACGGGATTCATGTCCTGCCGATGTATTGCACAGCCATTGGGCGTCACGCCGGTTGTGTGCTCAACTCAATAAGGCCAACACATGCTGCAAAGATTGTCGTCGCTGTATCAGGTTCTGGTTGTCAAACGTCCGTTCATTACCCTCAGTGTGCTGTTCCTCGTCGCGCTTCTGGCTGCGGTAGGATTACCCAACTTCAAACTGGATGCTTCTGCCGATTCCCTGACATTGGAACACGACACGTCCATTGATTACCTGCGCGAAATCAGTAAACGCTACCAGCGCGGCGATTTCCTGGTGGTGACCTTTACGCCCCACGAAGATCTTTTCTCGGATAAATCCATTGAATTATTACAACAATTGAGCGAGGAATTTGCGCAGGTTGAAGGTGTGGAAAGTGTTTATTCCATGATTGATGTGCCTTTGTTGTACAGCCCTATGCGCTCGCTGGCAGAGCAGCAGGAATCGACCCGCACATTGTTGACGGAAGGCGTGGATCGTGAACAGGCCAAACAGGAATTTCTGACCAGCCCGATTTATCGCGATATGTTGCTAAGCCCGGATGGCAAAACCACGGCGTTACTGCTCAATCTGGAGGTCAACAATAAGTACATCGAAATGGTGCGCCATCGCGATGCGTTGCGTTGGAAGCGTGATACCGAAGGTTTGAGTGAAGAAGAAAAAGTAGAGCTTGAAAAAGTCAGTAAAGAATTTCTGGATTACCGCACGGCACAGGCCGTAAAAGATCACCAACGGGTGGAGACCGTGCGCCAGGTGATGGACAAGTATCGCGGGGATGCGCAGTTGTTTCTCGGCGGCGTAAGCATGATCACCTCCGATATGATCACCTATATCAAAAATGATCTCGTCGTTTTTGGTATTGCCATCCTGCTGTTTATTGTGGTGATGCTGGCCTTTATTTTCCGCCAGTTGCGTTACATCGTGTTGCCATTGGTAACCTGCATCATGTCCGTCCTGTTGATGCTGGGCTGGATCAGCTGGATCGATTGGCGATTGACGGTCATCTCCTCCAACTTCGTGGCCTTGCTGTTGATCCTGGCCCTGGCGTTTACCATTTATATCGTGGTGCGCTATCGCGAACTCCATGCGCAATACCCTGACTGGACACAGGCGGAACTGGTATTGAAAACCTCCCGCATGATGGTTGTACCCTGTCTCTATTCGGCGCTGACCACCATGGTGGCTTTTATGTCGTTGTTGATGAGCGGCATTCGCCCGGTGATTGATTTCGGCTGGATGATGACCATCGGTCTGGTCGTCGCCTTCTTCTTATCTTTTGTGTTGTTGCCCGCCGGCTTGATGATTCTTCCCAAAGGTGAACCCCGGGATCGTGGTGACCAGTCAGCGGCGATGACCATGCGCTTTTCCCGCCTTGCGGAGCTTCATGGCGGCAAGGTGTTGCTGGTTGCCCTCTTGGCTGGTTTGATCAGTATTTTTGGTATTACACAACTGCAAGTGGAAAATCGATTTATCGACTACTTTCACGAAGGCAGTGAAATTCATCAGGGTATGAAAGTTATCGACCAGGAGCTGGGCGGTACGGTGACCCTGGATATTATCCTCGACGCTGATCCCGCGTGGCTGGCGAGTACGGAAGAACCGCTGGAAGATGATCCCTTCGCCGACCCCGAGGCCGAAGAAGACCCTTTTGCCGATGAAGAAGATCCGTTTGCTGATGATCCCTTCGCCGATGAATCCGCGGAAAAAGCGCCGGAGAGTTATTGGTTCACACTGAATGGCCTGGACGAAATCAGAAAGCTGCATAACTACCTTGAGTCCTTGCCCGAGGTTGGGAAGGTTCAGTCGCTGGCGATTACCTATCAGCTTGCACAGGACATCAATGGTGGCCGCCTGAATAATTTTGAATTAAATGTGATGCGCCGGATGCTGTCCGATGACATCACCGATTTTCTGATCAGACCATATCTGTCAGATGAGCATCAACAAGCGCGCATCTCTCTGCGTGTCAAAGAAACCACACCGGATTTGCGCCGCGCTGAACTGGTAGAAAAAATTCGCACCTACGCCATTGATGAGGTCGGATTAAAGCCGGAGCAGGTAAATTTCACCGGTATGCTGGTGCTCTACAACAACATGTTGCAAAGCCTGTTTCAATCCCAGATCGCCACCATCGGCGTGGTGTTTGTGTCGATCATGTTGATGATTCTGGTGCTGTTCCGCTCATTCAAGATCGCACTCATCGCGATCTTGCCGAATATGTTGGCGGCGAGTGTGGTGTTGGGCGGGATGGGATTGGCCGGCATTCCGCTCGACATGATGACCATTACGATTGCTGCCATCACCGTGGGTGTTGGGGTGGATCAGGCGATCCAGTACTTTTATCGGTTCCGCCAGGAGTTTACGCAGACGGGTAATTATGTTGAGTCGATGCACAATTCGCATGCCTCGATCGGTCGCGCTATGTATTACACCTCGGCGACCATTATTGTCGGCTTCTCGATTCTGGCATTGTCAGAGTTTATTCCGTCGATTTATTTTGGTCTGTTAACGGCGTTTGCTATGTTTGCGGCGGTGCTTGGTTCGTTGACATTATTGCCGAAGTTGATCTTGTTGTTGAAGCCGCTGGGGCCGGAGCAGCCTAAAGAAGGGTAGTGAGTCGTTGGGCTGGGATTTTCTTATTAACGTTTGAATGAGCATTGCTCCATTAAAAAGCCCGGCAAATTGCCGGGCTTTTTTGTTGCGTAACGACAATTAAAGCACAATTAATTAAGGTGCCAATGTAACCGTGACGCTATTGAGTAACACGGTATCATCCTCAGCATCACCGGTTAACGGACCATTTAATTGGAAACCGATACGTTGGATAGCTTGAATGTTACTCCCGTCATCTGCAGGCATAAACGTTAAAGTATTTTCACCAGCGACGGGAGTTTCTACCGCGCCATAAATTCTGGCGTAGTTCGGGCTACCGGTTTGCACGTAACCCTGAACCTGCATTCCGGCATCAACCTGCGCCTGGGTAACGGTATAAACATATTCTATTGTTGCGTCGGTAAAGTCAGTTAACTCAATTTCTTCAATGATATTTTGATATTGTGCCGCCCACGCCGGTGTGATTTCCACAGCCGAAGCCTCGACATTATGCGTAACAGATACATTAGTATCGTAGTCATTGCGCCAGCCTTGTGTGTCTGCTGAGAACGTATAGGAAATTACATTAGCTGGTGTACTACTGGCGGAAGAGCTGCTGGAAGAGGACCCTTCCTCTGGGAGATCTATTAATATGCTTTTTACCAACACGGCATCCAGAATGGCGGTGTTGCTAGGCGCAGTGCTTAATTGAATCCCGAAGTGGGTCGCGCCCGTTGCATTCACCGGATCTTCTGGCGTTGGGTTCCATACAATAGTATTTTCACCGGCAACTAACCCGGTTACAGGATTCCAGGAATCGGCATACCCTGATCCCTGTATAACCAGTTGCAGAACAAGGCTTGCATCTGTTTTATATGATTCAGGCACATCAATAACGACGGTAACTGTAGAGCCAGTAAAATCTGTTGTAGATGGTAGGGCTATTCTTGCCTGCCGCCGATAATTATCTCCTACCCATGTCAGGGGCTTGATCGAAAGTGCTGAATTAATTTGATCGTGAGATAACTCCAGTTCGGTTGTCACGATCAGGTTTTCAGAACCGTTCACAAACCAGCCATCAATTCCCGCTTCAAAACCAAAACTCAAATCGGCGGAGGGGATTGATGAAGTTGTGGAGCTTTCGCTGGAGGATGCTTCGCTGGATGCCGGTGCGCTGGATGATGCGACGCTGGAGGGGGCTTCGCTACTGGATGCAACGCTGCTGGATGAAGGCGTGCTGGATGA